>DGBF01000088.1 GCA_002384725.1 Flavobacteriales bacterium UBA4011 | reverse complement strand
TAAGGGGTTTTTATTTAAAAAAATCGACCTAAAAATTTAAATATTTATATATAGATGTTTATCTAAAGCTTATTTTTGCAAAATTCACAAATAGTCTCTCCAATTAATCCTTACTAATTTTCACTACATACGTTTTCATCCCAACACTAAACTGCAAAAATAACGCTCGATTTTGAGGAAGAGAATTCATATCTAATCGATGATCATCCTTTGTTTTACTTACTAATTTCCCGGTAGCATCATACACTAGAAAATCACTTTTTTCGCCTCCCGACAAAAACAACATATTTCCGTCTAAATAAACGATTCCTTCCTTTTGCAATTCATTCAAGTTTGCGCTTCCTTGTGAAACATAGAATATAAATGAAATGGTATCCTTAACCGAGGGTGCAAAAGGATCGTAAACTTCAAAATGAATTGTTGCACTGGCTGGCGTATTGTTCAACATTGCGCCAATAATCAGTTTTTGAGGAAAAGTACCTGAAATAGGTAAAGCAAAATCGGCACTATCGCCATGATTTACATCCGTATGAAAAGTGGTTTGATCATCGAAGGTGATTTGCCACTGTGTAGGAACATCTTCGAAGATCGATTTCCACCTCAAAGCCGTGTCAATATTCAAATCATTGACTATTTCAATATACCAATGTGCTGGTGATTGATCCGTTGTTTTGATCAAGGTTGTGCTATTATTTACAAAAGAAAAGGTTTGCGCTTTGCTAAAGTTGGCCAAGAAAATCAAAAAAATAGATAGAAGTGAAACTTTCATGGTGCAAAATACGAAAAGGTCCTGTCACCTTAGCAAAAGAACCTTCAATTTCCTTTAATTTCTATGAAACTAACAACCGAGAATCGCAAATGTGAAAACGAGATCTTGCTCTACTTTTTCTCCCTTGGCATTTTCAGCAGGCTGCCATTTCCCTGGAATCTTTTTGAGATACTTGATCATTCTTTTGTCAATGGAAGCATATCGAGAGATGTTGTCGTGTCTGATATTTGTGATTTCACCTTCCGTTGAAATGGTAAAGCGAATTTTGGCCAAGGAAACAAAAAATAGAGCAACAGAATTCTTCTCATGATCTAAAATAGAATTTTTCGAGAAGCAAAGAGCTAAAACAATCCAACAATCTCCCCCTTCTCATTCACATCAATTCCCTCGGAAGAGGGATGAGCCGGCAATCCAGGCATACGCATAATGGTTCCTGTTATCGGAACTAAAAACCCAGCACCGGCGGCAATTTCTATCTCACGGATGGTGATAGAAAAGTTTGTTGGACGTCCAATTAGTGTGGCGTCATCCGAAAGCGATTTTTGTGTTTTTGCCATACAAATTGGAAGGTCATTTAAACCCAAATCTGTAATACGTTTTAGATGCGCTTTGGCCTGAGCGGTGTATTCCACTTCTTTGGCTCCGTATATTTCTTTCGCAATCGTCGCAATTTTTTCTTCAACGGGAGAATTCCATGCATAAAGCGGTTGAAAATTTGATTTTCCCGATTCTACCACATCAATAAGACATTGCGCCAATTCCAATGCTCCTTTTCCTCCTTTTGCCCAAACCTCTGCAACGGCTACTTTGATGTTTTGAGCTGCTGCAAATTCTCTAATTACTTCAATTTCAGCATCGTCATCCGTTGTGAATTTATTAATGGCAATTACGGGCACGATGTTGTATTTCTTAACGTTTTCGAGGTGTTTTTCTAAGTTCGGAAGCCCTTTTTTCAAAGCATCTACATTCGGCGCAGTCAAATCACTTAAATCGGCACCACCGTGATATTTCAAGGCACGAATGGTGGTGGTTAAAATGACCGCTTTTGGCGCAAGTCCAGCACTTTGACATTTGATATCCAGAAATTTTTCACCACCCAAATCAAAGCCAAATCCTGCTTCGGTAACGGTATATTCAGAAAATGACATCCCCATTTTCGTTGCAATGACAGTATTTGTTCCCTGAGCAATATTGGCAAAAGGTCCGCCATGAATGATGGCTGGATTCCCTTCTATCGTTTGCACCAAGTTGGGTTTGATGGCATCTTTCAGCAAGGCTGTCATGGCACCATTGGCTTGTAAATCTTTAGCGTAAATAGGTTTTTTATCGAAAGTATAGCCGACAAATATGTTGCCCATTCGTTCTTTGAGATCTTTCAAATCTTTCGACAAACATAAAATCGCCATGATTTCTGAAGCAGCGGTGATATCGAATCCTGTTTCTCGTGGAATGCCGGAAGTTGTACCTCCTAATCCAACTACGATGTTTCGCAAAGCGCGATCGTTCATGTCCATGACCCGTTTCCAACCCACTGTGCGACCATCAATTCCAAGTGAATTCGTTTTGCTTTGCAGGTTGTTATCGATAAGTGCAGACAAGAGATTGTGCGCTTTTTCAATCGCCGAGAAATCGCCCGTAAAATGAAGATTGATGTCTTCCATGGGCAAAACCTGCGCATGTCCACCACCAGTTGCTCCGCCTTTGATTCCGAAAACAGGTCCCAAAGATGGTTCGCGAAGCACGACAGTAGTCTTTTTATTCAATTGGTTGAGCGCTTCGGAAAGCCCAATAGACATCGTCGTCTTCCCCTCTCCTGCTGGAGTTGGTGAAATTGCTGAAACGAGAATCAGGTTGCTTGTGTTCGCTTTTACTTCGTCAATTAAGTGCAAAGGTAACTTTGCTTTGTACTTACCAAACATTTCGATTTCGTCCGGGTCGATACCGAATTTTTCTGCAATTTTGGTTATGTGTTGAAGCGTCGCTTTTTTGGCAATATCTAAATCTGTCATGGTATAAAGTTAAGACAACAAATTTAGTAGACAAAGCTGATTTAAACTAGGACATCCGTCAGATTAAAATGCTTTTTTGATTGAAAAGAATTGCTTCGTTTTATCCAATTTGATCTACGAAATCTTTGAAAATCTTTTTATGATGCTCCAAATCCATATTTGCTGAAAGTGCTACGCGAGCAATATAATCCTTGTCACCTTCTTTCGTGGTTCCTTGGGTAGACGTTGCAGGAATCGTCCAATAACACCCTTTCAATTGTCCATAACTCACGCAATATTTACTTTCGTTCGGAATTTCGGTGATCATCAAATTGATGAGTTTGTGATTCAAGACTCTTTTGTATGCCTCTTTTTCTTCGGCCGTATTACCTTTTGTGGGAAGATCCAAGGAAAATACAGATGGTGTAAATCCTTCTTGCGCTAATTCTTCGGATACAAAATTGATTTTCGCCGTTGGTAATGTTTCTTGAATGAAGTTGACAAATGCACGTGTGTTGACATAGGCATCTTGAATTCGTTGATTCATAGAAGGCAATTGTTTGGCCAATATTTCCATTTGAAGTTCAGTAGCTGCATTGTCACAAAGATTAAGATGCTCCTCAATTTTTGACATCAACCCTTCGGTTTTTTTGTTGCCCACGCAATATCCAGCCGTACATTTTCCGCCACTTGGGAA
This sequence comes from Flavobacteriales bacterium UBA4011, assembly GCA_002384725.1. GTDB lineage: Bacteria > Bacteroidota > Bacteroidia > Flavobacteriales_D > Crocinitomicaceae > UBA2040. The sequence continues at coordinate 184 of DGBF01000088.1, read as the reverse complement.
TTTAGAGCCGCTGACATAAGAAATGGTTCGAACAGACGAGAGAATATCGTTTTCACCCAAAAAGTGAACATTCGGACAAAAAGTTTGGTCGAGAATAAAAACGGGATCGATAGCTTTTGCTCCGGTCAGCGTTTGACGTTCTTTGCTCAACACATCTTTCAGTTTCTCAAGATTCGGAACTTCC
>DGBF01000026.1:12631-13789 GCA_002384725.1 Flavobacteriales bacterium UBA4011 | reverse complement strand
TAGTTCATTAGATTTACAATACGAATGTATTTGAAAATTATTCGATAAAAGGTAAAAAATCGGTGAATGGTGATAAATACTTGGTGAACGGTATAGTTGCACCAATGCGTGAACAGCCTATGTTTGCCTCATTGCCTCATGTATTTGATTCCTATCTAAACTTATTTCTCGGCACTTGACTTTCCTCTAAATACCGTTTTTTTTGATGTTCCAATATGTTGAATTTCTTTACAAATCCACCCATTACCGTTGTGGTATTGAAAGTATCCAAACCGTTAAGAATTGTTGACGCATTAACGAAAATTCCCCAATTGTTGTCCAATCCCTTGTAAATTACACCACCAATTCTATTGTAATCGACCGTAAATTCTCGGAAAGAACTGTAGGGAATTGGTCCACCAAAGGTTATCTCTCCTTGACCTTGTTGATATTCATACCAACAATCTAAATACCAGCTATTTTTTGAATAAATTAGTTTACTCGAAGCCGTTATAGACGAAGGAACAGGGTCCAATGCATAGTGATATGTACCTTGTATTTGAAGACTGACATTTCCAAAAAGTGTTGTTTGAGCAATCAAATGTCCGTGAAATTGAGTTGCTCTTTGACCAATTGCATTTTTTATTTCCGTATTGTAATTAGAAACAGGGGCTGAGAATCCTATTCCCGGCGCAATCGTTAGTGGTCTGCTAAACAATCGAGCGTCAATCATTTTTACTTTGGCGTATAGGCCAATATCTTGAAGTTTGTCGTTGATAAAAGGTAAGGTTGCAATTACATCCAAACGATCTGTAATACCTAACTCAGCGAAAACACTTGCCATTGGCAATGTTCTTGAATAATTAAAAGGACCATCTGCTTTGAAATACATATTTGCCGTTTGCACTCCGCCAGAAACAGCCAGATCTAAAACTTTTCTACCTTTAAAATAACCATCAAGCGGACCTTGGGCAGTTATTATAGTAGTAATAAACAGTAGAATAATTACTGAGGTGGTTTTTAATATATTCATGACGCTTAATTCTCAATTTTCACTTAGATGCGAAATATTTTAATTATTTACGGAAATAATTCAGAATAAGATACAAGTTTAAGGTTGGGTTATTCGTTCTGGTTGGAATTCAATGCGATTTATACCCTCAAAATTACCTATTTATA
>DGBF01000026.1:10469-12455 GCA_002384725.1 Flavobacteriales bacterium UBA4011 | reverse complement strand
AATATTATGCGTAGAATTATTCAAGCGACCGGGTGTGAAGTGATTCATTTAGGTCATGACCGTTCTGTTGAAGAAGTGGTAAACTGTGCCATTCAAGAAGATGCGCAAGCAATTGCCATGACCTCTTACCAGGGTGGACACATGGAATATTTCAAATACATGCGTGACTTATTGGTTGAAAAAGGCGCTCCGCAGATTAAAATTTTCGGTGGTGGTGGCGGTACTATTCTTCCTTCTGAAATTGCTGAACTTCAAGCCTACGGAATCACAAGGTTGTATCATCCAGATGATGGACGTGCGATGGGATTGCAAGGTATGATCAACGATATGATTCAGCATAGTGACTTTCCTGTTGGAAATGGCTTGACAGATGAAATCGATCATATCAAGGAGAAAAGTATTCCAGCAATGGCACGTATTATTTCTGCTGCAGAAAATTTTGCAGAGGAATCAAAAGCTGTTTTAGATAAGATTGCCAAAATGGCTAAGGCTTCGAGCACACCTGTTTTAGGAATTACAGGGACAGGTGGTTCAGGCAAGTCGTCGTTGGTCGATGAATTGGTTCGCCGATTTTTAGTTGATTTTACGGATAAAACTATTGCCGTAGTTTCAGTGGATCCTTCCAAAAGAAAAACAGGTGGCGCTTTGTTGGGAGATAGAATTCGAATGAACTCTATTAAAAATGGACGTGTTTACATGCGTTCATTGGCTACACGTCAGTCCAATTTGGCTCTATCAAAACATGTAGCAGAGGCGATAAACGTTTTGAAAGCTGCAGAATACGATTTAATCATTCTCGAAACTTCTGGAATTGGTCAGTCGGATACAGAGATCATGGATCATTCAAATGTTTCTTTGTATGTAATGACACCTGAATATGGGGCTGCAACGCAATTAGAAAAAATCGACATGTTGGATTTTGCCGATGTGATCGCGCTCAATAAATTCGATAAACGAGGAGCTCTTGATGCGCTTCGCGATGTCAGAAAACAATACCAACGTAACCACAATTTGTGGGATTCAGACGTGGATACGATGCCCGTTCATGGAACAATCGCATCCCAATTCAACGATCCAGGAATGAATTCCTTATACAAGGTCATCATGGATAAAGTAGTTGAAAAAACCGATGCACCTTTGAAATCTACTTTCGAGATTACGAAAGAAATGTCGGAGAAGATTTTTGTGATTCCGCCAGATAGAACGCGTTATTTGTCCGAAATTTCAGAGAATAATCGTGCTTACGATAAATGGGTCGAGGACCAAGTTCTTGTAGCTGATAAATTATTCGGTATGCAATCTTCTATTGATACTTTGAAAGCGTCAGATATTGAAGATAAAGATCGATTAATTAAAGGTTTGCAAGAATTATTTGAACAAGTGAAATTAGATTTCGATCCGAAGAATTGGGACTTACTTCAAAAATGGGACGAGAAAAAACAAACATATAAGAATCCAATTTTCGAATTTAAAGTTCGCGACAAAGTCTTAAAATTGGATACGCACACAGAATCACTTTCACACCAACAAATTCCGAAGGTAGCGATGCCTAAATTCAATGGTTGGGGGGATATTCTTCGTTGGTCTTTACAAGAAAATGTACCAGGAGAATTTCCATATACTGCTGGATTATTTCCTTTTAAAAGAGAAGGCGAAGACCCAACGCGAATGTTCGCAGGTGAAGGTGGTCCGGAAAGAACAAACAAGCGTTTTCATTACGTGAGTTTGGGCATGCCGGCAAAACGATTGTCTACGGCCTTCGATTCGGTAACGCTTTACGGAAATGACCCAGGTTTGCGACCAGATATTTATGGAAAAATCGGAAATGCAGGAGTTTCCATTTGTTGTTTGGACGATGCTAAGAAATTGTATTCTGGTTTCGATTTATCGCACGCGATGACGTCGGTTTCTATGACGATAAATGGACCAGCGCCAATGTTGCTTGGTTTCTTCATGAATGCTGCCATCGATCAGAATTGTGAAAAA
>DGBF01000026.1:9960-10203 GCA_002384725.1 Flavobacteriales bacterium UBA4011 | reverse complement strand
AAAGCAGAAGGATTAGAAAAAGAGGTAGAAGTAAAAATTGCTGCTATATATAAAGCCAAAGGAGTTGAGCGTCCACATTACCAGGGTGACTTACCCGAAGGAAATGACGGACTTGGCTTGATGCTTCTGGGAGTTACAGGAGATTTAGTTCTTTCGGCAGATGTCTACGAGAAAATCAAAACGGAAACTTTATCACAAGTCAGAGGAACGGTACAAGCTGACATTCTGAAAGAAGATCAAGCA
>DGBF01000026.1:0-9842 GCA_002384725.1 Flavobacteriales bacterium UBA4011 | reverse complement strand
ATATTTTAAAAGAAGATCAAGCGCAAAACACCTGTATTTTCTCTACAGAATTTGCCCTTCGTTTGATGGGTGATGTGCAAGAATATTTCATTGAGAAAAACGTTCGAAATTTCTATTCGGTTTCTATTTCTGGCTACCACATTGCTGAAGCAGGAGCTAACCCGATTACACAACTGGCGTTTACTTTGGCGAACGGATTTACCTATGTAGAGTATTACTTGAGTCGAGGAATGGACATTGATAAGTTTGGCCCCAATCTTTCTTTCTTCTTCTCCAACGGAATTGATCCAGAATATGCTGTGATTGGACGTGTTGCTAGGCGTGTATGGGCGAAGGCTTTATCTAGAAAATACGGTGCTAATTCACGCGCTCAAATGTTGAAATACCACATTCAAACTTCAGGTCGATCACTGCATGCGCAGGAAATTGATTTCAACGATATCCGTACGACCCTTCAAGCTTTGTATGCGATTAATGATAACTGTAACTCATTGCATACCAATGCATATGACGAGGCGATTACAACACCTACGGAAGAATCTGTTCGTCGAGCAATGGCGATTCAATTGATTATCAACCGTGAGTTAGGCATAGCGAAAAATGAAAATCCGCTTCAAGGATCTTTCATAATTGAAGAATTGACAGAATTGGTGGAGGCAGCTGTTTTATCCGAATTTGATAGAATTACCGAAAGAGGTGGTGTTCTTGGAGCGATGGAAACGATGTATCAACGTTCGAAAATCCAAGAAGAATCATTGTATTACGAGACTTTGAAACACACAGGTGAATTTCCAATTATCGGCGTAAATACTTTCTTGAGCTCGAAAGGATCGCCGACTGTTCTGCCAAAAGAGGTCATTCGTGCAACTGAAACTGAAAAACAATACCAGATTTCGATGTTGAACAATCTGCACAAAGGAAATGCCAATTCGGCGATAGAAAGAATCGAAGAAATTCAGAGAGCGGCGATCAAAAATGAAAATATGTTCGAGAAATTGATGGAGGCGTGTAAAGTCGCATCGCTCGGAGAAATTACAGAAGCCTTATTCCAAGTTGGAGGGCAGTATAGACGAAATATGTAGAAATTGATGGTTGACATATACCAATGACAGTTGACGGAAATGGTCTATGTCAAAGTCAAAAGTCAACGTCAATAATAAAATTTTAAATAATGAGGCTGATTGAAGACATTCCCCACGAACGATACAAGATTCAATTGTTCAATTACAATGCGAAATATATGCTCAAAATTGAATTGGGTCAGTTTGAGCAAACGTTTAAGATTGGAGAAACCGATGTGATGAGTTTGCAAGAAGTGAAGAACATGTTGACGCCTCAATTGTTGAGCAACTGTTTGAAACGATTCGTAAGTATGCGTGCAGATTGGGAAGAGGCGTTTCTTCAAAAGAATAATATAAATAGTAATTTAGCATAAAAATTAGAGAATGAATAAATTTTTGACCCTAGCGACAATAGCACTAATCACATTGGCATCTTGTGGTGACAAGAAAAAAGAAGTAAATGAAACAACACCAGCGAAAGTTCAGGAAGTAAAAGCTGGAAACTTGAAAATGGGTTTTTATTATCAAGATAGTTTGAATGCTAATTTCACTTTTTTAAAGGAGGAAAGAACGAAATTGGAAGCGAAGCAAAAATCGTTTCAAAACGAAGTCGATAGGTTGACAGGAGAATACCAAGCATATGTTGAGCGCAATGGTAAAAAGGCAGATAGAGGTGAATTTGCTCAAGTTGAACTTCAAAGTATTCAGCAAAAAGCCATGTCTATGCAGCAAAAGATTGGAGACTATCAGCAAAATAGAGGCGGAGCCCTTGAAAAAGAAGCCTTCGATAAGATGGAGGAAATTTCTAAAAAAGTCGAGGTTTATAGCCAAGAATTTTGTGAGAAAAATAACATTAGTATTTTAATGCTGCATGCAAAAGGTGGTCAGTTCGGTTATATCAAACCAAATATGGATGTGACGAGTGAGTTCATTGAATTTCTTAATGCGAAACAAGACGAAATCAAAAAAGACATGGAAGAATAATTACAAATGCGGGAAATACAAAAAGGAACATTTTAAATTCGTTATTCCACCCACATTTGAAATTCAATAATTCGTAATTGACGATGCTAATAGCACAACAAAAACAAAAAGAAAATATTGCTGAGTACATTCTATACATGTACCAGATTGAGGATGTAATTCGTGCCTATCAATTTGACTTGAAGGCAATTATGGATAATTATGTTAAGCCTCATATACCGAATCCCAGTTTCACTGAAACGTATCGTAAATGGTATGATGGAATGATTCTAGACATGCAAGATCAGCGTATTCAAATTTCAGGCCACTTGGTGGATCTGAAGGAGATCATGATTGAAATTTCTTACCTCCATAACACACTAATTAATCTTAAAGAGGATCACAAATACAAAGCCGTGTTTGAACGCGCTTTACCCATGATTGAAGAGTTCAAGGACAAGTCGAATTTAAAAGATAAGAATGAAATTGAGATTGCTTTTCATGCTATGTATATGAAATTGTTGATGCGACTTCAGAAAAAAGAAATTAGCGCGGAAACAGAGGATGCCTTTGATGCTATGCGTGTTATGTTAGCTTATTTATCGAAGGCGTATGCGCAGATGAAAGCGGGTGATATGGATTTTTTGAATAACTAAACCGTTGGTTCAGCACATCTTAATTCCTTATATCTTTTCCATACTTTTATCGTATCTCTATCTGTTTAATGTATGAAAAACTTCATTCTTTCAGCTGTTCTGTTTTGTGTAATTCCAATTTCTGGGTTTGCACAAATTAATGGCCTTCAATATTTCTAGCGTTGCCGATGCCTATTGTGAGTTTGATGATTGGATTGAATTACATAACAACACGAATACTGCTATCGATTTGACAGGCTACTATTTAAGTGATGATTTAACGGATTTGATCAAATAGATTTCCCTAAGTACGTCTATTGCAGCGAATGGATACTTGATCGTTTGGGTCGATAATGATTTGTGGCAAACGAACGGTTTACATTGTAATTTTAGCTTCGATCAAACTGGTGAAACTTTGATTCTGTCCAATTCGAGCGTGGAAATTATCAATCAAGTCGAATACTCTGTGCAACAAGAAAATATTTCATGAGCTAGATTTCCAAATGGAACAGGAAGTTTTATATNNTCTACCAGCGACTTTCAATGCGATTAATGTCGATAATCTAGCCTTGGATGAAGTGAATTCAATAGAGAATCAATTAATTATTTATCCGAATCCGGCATCTGAGCTTATTCAAGTGGTGTTCAACAATACGGAGAATGAATCGGTAAGAATAATTGATTTGACCGAAAAAATTTTGTTAGAAGCGACAAAAATAGTGGGAGAATCACTAACTATTCTTACTACTGATTTTTCATCAGGAATTTATTTGGTACTGACTGAAACTGGAGCTTCGAGAAAGGTGGTTATAAAATAATTGGTAGCGGTTTTATACTGATTAACGTTTCAAAAAGAGCGCACTATCCGCCAAGGCGAATCGAATTTTGATCCTAATATTTAGTGAAGTATGTGCTGGTTTATTCCCTAAAAACAATCCGTCGATACACCACAGTTACCAAAATGCTATACAGAATAGACAGAATTAACATCGCCAACATACTAATCGTAGTGATGGAACGTGCTGAATAAAATGCTTCGGAACTCTTGCTCATTTCAGCAAAAATTTCCTCCTCCGTTTTTACTTCAAAACCTTCGTTTGATTTCTTCAACTCTTCAAATTTTACAGGGTCATCCAGTACTTTTTTCATTTCGTACTTCATGTCACTGAGTTGTCTTTGATTGTACTCTGGATTGATTTTAGCGTAATAAAAATAGAGAAATACACACACCACCAAAGTATAGGGAAACCCTGCTTTCATAGCGTTTTTAATATCCAAAAGAGCATTACTCCCCTCAGCATCATTGCGTTTGTGATAATACAAACCAACCGCTATACTAGACAACATAAACAGAATGTTGATCATCACCATTGGCTTGATGTCCGCCAAGGGATCATACAGAAAGTAGGCATATTTAATGATACACCATGAAAGTGCAAATCCAACTCCGATTTTAACGGTATTGTTCATCATAACCGGCTAATTTTAACTGTTCATCGAAGCTAAAAACTCCTCGTTCGAACTTGTATTGTTCATGTGATTTTTAACAAATTCTATGGCTTCAATCGGATTCATGTCGGCAATCATCTTGCGCAATAACCAAATTCTTTGCAAAGCTTCCTTGCTCATCAATAAATCTTCACGACGCGTTCCGGATGAAAGAATATCAATTGCAGGATATATACGACGGTTTGAAATCTTACGATCCAACTGCAATTCCATATTACCTGTTCCTTTAAATTCTTCGAAGATAACTTCGTCCATTTTAGATCCTGTGTCCGTCAAAGCCGTTGCAATGATAGTAAGTGAACCGCCATTTTCGATTTTTCTCGCTGCTCCAAAGAAACGTTTCGGTTTGTGTAACGCATTTGCATCTACACCACCTGAAAGTACTTTTCCAGAAGCTGGTGAAACGGTGTTGTACGCACGAGCCAAACGAGTAATTGAATCGAGTAGGATACAAACGTCATGTCCACATTCTACCATTCTTTTCGCTTTCTCAAGCACCATATTTGCCACTTTTACGTGACGATCAGCCGGTTCATCAAATGTTGATGCAACAACTTCTCCACGCACACTTCGTGCCATGTCTGTTACCTCCTCAGGACGTTCATCAATCAATAAGACAATCAAATATGTCTCAGGATGATTCGCTGCAATCGCATTCGCAACGTCTTTCAAAAGAACCGTTTTACCCGTTTTTGGCTGGGCAACGATCATTCCACGTTGACCTTTTCCAATTGGCGCAAACAAATCCATGATTCGAGTCGACATACTTTCGTTGTCGTGACCTGTCAATTTGAATTTTTCGTCTGGGAAAAGGGGAGTCAAATATTGAAAAGGAACTCTATCGCGAATAAATGCTGGCGGTCTTCCATTAATTGATTCCACTTTCACTAATGGAAAGAATTTTTCTCCTTCTCGAGGAGGTCGAATCGTTCCTTTAACTGTATCTCCAGTTTTCAAACCAAACAATTTGATCTGACTTTGAGAAACATAAACGTCATCTGGTGATGGCAGATAATTGTAATCTGAAGAGCGTAAGAAACCAAATCCTTCTTGGATAACTTCTAGCGATCCTTCCGCAGTAACAATTCCAACTAAATCGTAACCATCGTCGCTTTCGCTGGTGTTTCTGTTTCCATTACCACGATTTTGATTGCGATTCTTATTTGGATTCTGGTTCTGGTTTGGATTTTGATTCGAATTTCGGTTCTTGTTGTTATTTTTATTCGATCTATCCGTTGGATTCGGTCGACTAGGATCTTTTCGAGCCTCTGCCGTTTCCTTGAATTTATCGTTTTTTTCCTTTTCTTCTTTTCTCGATTTTTCTTCAGCTGACGGAAGCGACTCTCCTTTGGCAATCGCTTCTTTCGCTTTTAAAGCTCGCTCCAGCAAAGCATTTCCTTTCTCCGTTTTTGGATGAATAGGTGCCGTTTCTTTTGACACTTCTGGAGTTGATTCTGCTGCTGGTTTCGATTCCTCTACTTTCGCATCTGTCTGGTCGAATAAATCTTTAGCTGCTGGTTTTTCTTCCTTTTTTTTAGGAGTTTCAGGGACCACACGCGTTCTTTTTCGCTTCCCAGTTGGTGGCTCGTCACTTCCAGATTCAGAAGAACTTGTTTCTTTTGCAGGTGAATTGTCACCTTTTGTGATTGCATCAATTAGTTCAGCTTTCTTAAAGCTTTCAACTTTATTGATGCCCATTGCCTTAGCAATTTCTCGCAAATCAGGGAGCTTTTTGCCCTCTAACTCTTTAATATCCATAGAAATATATTATGTAAACTAATATTGGTGTGAATTTCTAAAAATCGAAAAAAATAATTTTTGGAAGTGTCAATTGTTTCATTGACGGGACAAGTTTACGGAATATTTTTCAAAACCATCAAAATTCCGAAAAATATTTCATGCATATTGCTTTCCCTCCCTGTCTGCTGACAAGGCAGGCTTGGAGGAGGGGGCTAAGGAAGGTGAAATGAACTACTTTTTAAAAAGTATGTGTTGTTCGTGCAATTTAACCCGATTCTCCTCCCTAGGTCCCTCCTCAATGAGGAAAGTAAATTTGACTTCTTTTGAAATTTACGTGCATTTCCATTACAAATAATTAAATTCGAGCATGAAAAAATTGGCATTGCATTGGAAAATCATCATCGCGATGGTTCTCGGTATTATTTGGGCACTTTTATCTGTTCAATTTGGATGGAATAAAATCACCACTGACTGGATAGCTCCTTTTGGAACGATTTTCATCAATTGTCTCAAGTTTATTGCGGTTCCTTTGGTCTTGTTTAGCATTATCACAGGGGTTATCTCAATGGGGGATTTATCGAACTTGGGTAGGATGGGAGCGAAGACGCTTGGATTATATCTGGTTACGACCGTTGCTTCCATTACGATAGGACTACTTTTGGTGAATACCTTCAAACCTGGCGTGCAATCGGATGCTAATCAAAAATTGAACTCCCGATTGATGTACGAAATTTGGGCGCATGACAACAATGTAGAAATCAAAGACAACGATAACAGAATAGCAACTGCAAGTCCTAAAAAAATGGCTGAAGTGAAGGGGTTAATGCAAAAAGATTCTGAAAAAGCCGATTATAAAAAATTAGCTGGGAAGAAAGATGATGCTATGAAAACGAAAGAAAGTGGTCCTTTGCAACCCTTAATCGATATGGTGCCAGACAATATTATGTTGGCCATGAGCGATGGAACCAAAATGCTACAAGTGATTTTCTTCGCTTTGTTCTTCGGAATATGTCTTGCTTTTATACCGAAAAATAAATCAGAAGTGGTTTCAAAGTTTTGCGATGGCATGAACGAGGTCTTCATCAAAATGGTGAATATCGTTATGATGGCTGCACCGTTCTTCGTATTCTGTTTGATGGCTGGTGTTTTGGCACAAATGGCAAATTCAGCTGAAGAAATATGGAATATTTTCACGAGTCTGAGTAAATACGGATTGCTCGTTTTAGTGGGGTTGGCACTGCTTTTATTTGGGTTCTATCCACTGATGATGCGGGTGTTCGGCGTGAAAATCGGCTATCAAAATTTCTTCAGAGGATTAGCTCCAGCCCAGTTTTTAGCTTTTTCTACTTCGTCGAGCGCAGCTACTTTGCCGGTAACTATAGAATGTGTTGAACATAATCTCAAAGTGCCAAAAGCAGCTACCGATTTTGTTTTACCAATTGGAGCAACAGTCAACATGGATGGAACGTCACTTTATCAAGCGATTGCCGTTATCTTCTTGGCGCAGTATCACGATGTGGATTTGACCTTGGTGCAACAGTTAGGAATCGTTGGAACAACAACTTTAGCATCTATTGGAGCCGCAGCTGTTCCAAGTGCAGGTTTAATTATGTTGATGATAGTACTAACAAGTGTGGGCTTAAATCCGTTATGGATAGTAATTATTTATCCGTTGGATAGAATTTTAGACATGTGTCGAACAGTTGTGAATGTAACGAGCGATGCAACGGTTTCTGCGATTATTGGGAAGTCGGAGAAACTTTAATTTTAATGGACAATGAACAATTGATAATGAACAATTGGGAAGGTGTTTTTTTAACGAGTTGAATTATGAAAAAGAGTATTGTTTTATCCTTTGTTTTACTTTCTTTGGGTGCTTTGGCTCAAGAAACAAAAAGAGCGCTTTTCTTAGGAAATAGTTATACGTATTACAATAATTTACCACAATTAACAGCGACTTTGGCACTTTCTGCAGGTGATACTTTAATCTTCGACAGCAATACACCAGGAGGATATACGCTGAATCAACACTCAACCAATGCGACTTCACTTGCGAAAATTCAACAAGGTGGTTGGGATTTCGTTGTGCTACAAGAACAAAGTCAGTTGCCTTCATTTCCAATCGGACAAGTACAAACTGAATCTTTTCCCTATGCGCAGTTTTTGGACAGTCTTATCACGGCTGCAGATTCGTGCACCGAAACTATGTTTTATATGACTTGGGGACGTGAAACCGGCGATGCGAGCAATTGCGCTTCGTGGCCGCCTGTGTGCACGTATGAAGGAATGGATAGTTTGTTGCGACTGCGTTACGATCAAATGGCGACCGATAACAATGGAGTCGTTTCACCCGTTGGACCGCTTTGGCGCTACATTCGTGAGCAATTGGGCGGTATTCAACTTTATTCGAGCGATGGCAGTCACCCTTCACCAGAAGGGACTTACGCCGCTGCCGTTAGTTTTTATACGACCATTTTCAGAAAAGACCCGATGTTAATTGCTGATGATGGTGGTATTTCTGCAGGCGTTGCCTTGACGATACGTCAGGCTGCAAAGTTGGTGGTGTTTGATAGTTTGGATGTGTGGCACGTTGGGGAATATGATCCAGTGGCGGATTTCACAATGCAATCCTCATATTTGACTGCAATGTTTACAAACCAATCTACAAATTCGTGCAATTATTTATGGGATTTTGGTGATGGTACGACTTCAACAGATGCGAATCCTGTTCATGTTTATCCTATTTCAAACGTTGTTTATAATTTACTTTTAACTGTAGAATGCTGTGGTATTTCAGATACAAAGTCAGGGACTTTTGTAAATTATGCCGGAGCTGGTGTTGAGGAGCATAAATCTGCAACGCTGTTAGATTTGTATCCTAATCCGACAATCAATTTTGTTAGTTTGGAGATCAATAATATCGACAATTGCACCATAATTGATCCGCTGGGTAAAGAAACAAAACTGAATTATATCAAATCTAATGATGGCTATCAAATCGATTTATCGAAAATAGCTGCAGGTGTGTATTGGCTGAAAGTCGAAAACGAGGGGAAGGTTTTTATGGGAAAAGTATCGAAGGAATAACGCATTCGTTCTTGCTCGAACTGTATAAATAGTCTTTTAACTACCCAAAGCACTATCGATATTTGATATCTGTCTATAAAATAAAACCCAAATCCCAACAATTACTCATACCCGCACTACACGGTAGTTTGCTTCTATCCCTAGCGCGTTGACGATTCAAATATCATTTAACATATAAATAATTACCGTATCAGATTAAACACGTACTTTTGTCCCCTGCAAAAAACAAAAGCATCTATTACAAGGCTTTTACAACTATAAAAACACACGGTATGAAAAGAATTAATCAATACAAAACGTTATTTAACGTAACAGGTGCATTAGACCTGAAAGAATTGAAAACAACCTACCGTGGATTGGTAAAAGAATGGCACCCAGACAAATTTCAAGATGGTGATGCAAAAAAAGAAGAAGCAGAAGAGATGGGCAAAACCATAATCGATGCCTACCATTTCTTAGTGAGTATTGCTCCAGAAACCAAAGCAGCCAATTTAGAGGAGTACAACAAAACAATCCTTGAGTGCGGCATTGAAAATTACAAGCACAAAGGTTTGCTTCTTGAAATTACATTTACAGACGGTTCTGTGTACGAGTATTTCGGTGTTACACCTGCTTTGTTCCAAAAACTAATCAATTCAGACAAACAAGTTCGTTTCGCAAAAAGAAGTATCTATAACTCTTTTACGTACCGTAAGTCGAAAAAAGCGATGGAGCCGGAAATGGCGTAACAGAAACGGTTTAAACCATTTTTGCCCAAAAAGCGTTTGTTTGAAATCACCGAAATAGAAATCGAAAACATCGACAATTGCACCCTAATTGATCCATTGGGTAAAGAAACAAAACTGAA
>DGBF01000203.1:11872-15990 GCA_002384725.1 Flavobacteriales bacterium UBA4011 | reverse complement strand
GATAATTCAGCTCCAGCCGATTTTAATTTAATTTGATGTGTTGTCTTATTGGCGAATATAGATACACGTTTGATGGAGTTCAAAAATTGACTTCTATCGATAATCAAAACATTTGGATTCTCTTTTGGGATAACCGCTTCATAATTGGGGTATTTACCATCAATCAAACGGCAAACCAATTCTATATCATTGAAAATGAATTTCGCATTACGGTCGTTGTATTCCAATAATACTTCTTCTTCGCCCGTTAAATTTGACTTCAAAAGGTTTAATGCTTTTTTTGGAAGAACGAAACTGGAACCTGCTTCAGCTTGAGAATCAGTTCTTCTGTATCGAACCAATTTGTGAGCATCTGTAGCAACGAAGATTAAATCTTCAGGAGTAAATTGACAGAAAACACCACTCATTACTGGGCGTAAATCATCGTTTCCTGTTGCAAATAGCGTTTTATTGATTCCATTGGCAACAATTTCACCAGAAATCTTCATTGATTTTTTATTCTCAATATCTGGAGTTCTAGGGAAATCATCGGCATTGAAACCAACCATTTTCGATTTACCATTATCATAGGCAATCTCAATTCCAAAGTTTTTCAAATCGACAAGAAAGGTAAGCGGTTGGTCTGGAAGACTTTTTAGTACGTCCATTACCAATTTAGCAGGAATAGCGATGCGTCCTGAGTCATTCGCCTCAACGTCCAATTCCGTTTTCATTGTATTTTCCAAATCTGATGCTGACACAGTTAGTTTTCCTTTTGTAATTTCAAAGAGAAAATTATCTAGAATCGGTAGATTATTGCTTGTGCTAAGCGCTCCTGAAATACTTTGCAAATGTCTTAGTAATGAGGTGCTTGAGGTGATAAAGTTCATGTATGTTTTATTACTTGTGCTAGTTCAATTTTGACTAACAAATATAAACAGAATCTCAGTGCCACGTAGTAGATCTTTTCGCTAGAATACTACAATTTGTTAACAAATTATCAACGGTTTTCACCTGTGTCTTCTTGCTTTTGATAAAGTGATTTATCGAAAGGGAAGTAGATATCTCCGCGTATCAATGGATCGAAAACGAAATATTGACATTTCACCACACCTCCATCAGGAAGGACACACCAAAAACTATTTAAATCGTGATTGATAACTTCACCGAATTCAGTATCTAGATTTTCTCCACTTGCCAATCGGTAAAATTTCAGATAAGTCGATTTGTTATTCGTCTCTAAGACTTTCATAGTTCCAAAAGGCTTCGATTTTTTCAAACTATCAATTTGTTTATCATTCAAAAGATAATTTGGCATTTCGAAATTTACCTTCTTGAAGCCACTTAAATAACGGATAACACCAGTTGTATCCGCCAAAAGAATTGATTTTCCAGCTTGTTTTACTGAGAAATTATAATTGTTGTTCGTCACAGTAAATGAACGACCCGGATCATCGAAATTGTTGATTTCTATTTTCTTAATAAGACGAATAGGCACGGCAAAAATATCTGTGCACGCCCATTTTTTGTTATCAGCTGAAAAACTAGGTTCAATTATTCCATTGACGCCTCTAACCTTCATTAAAACCGGTAAATCGCTACGTCCGTCTTTTCTGGAATTCAACAACATCACTTGTCCATGATGGTCTGGTGTCGCGGTTCCGATATACCATGTTTTTTCCAATCTTCCTTTTTGATAAATCTCCACTTTTGTTGCAGATGTAGAAAGTAGTTTAATGTGTTGTTCTCTGGAACCTTCGGCAACGTATCCTTTGAATTCAATATTATGCAGAATGTACATTACGTTTTTGGCGTTCTCAGGAATGATGCAGCCTCCATCTTTATCCGTCCATTCATCGCCTAGCCCTTCGCGCTTTATCTCCATGACGTTCATCCGTGGATCCGTAATTATTATCCTGTCAATGGTCGACGTATCTGCTATGTTAAAGGTGTGAAGCTCTGAATTCACATCTGATTTTCCTTTGTTCTTGTTCAAGTTGAGCGCCAAATAGGTTAATCCAGTGATTAAGCCAAGGGCAAGTACTAAAAGAATTATTTTTTTATTCATACTTTTTTTATTTGGCTGCTGCGTACTTACGTCGTCTGAGGTAGAAAAAGATCAAAGCCAGAAGTACGATGATACAACAAGGAATTAGCGTGTTGAACCATTTGTAAAATACAGCTGATTCTGAAATTTTGGCTTTGTCTATTTGGTGGATATCTATTTGACGAGAGCGAATATCTAAAACTGAATTCTCACCCATCATATAATCTACGGCGTTTTGAAAAAACTCTTGGTTTCCAAAGAAGATTTGAACACCCAATTCAGCAAATTTTGCATTGAACCTTAATTCGTTGTATTGAGAAGGTCGATACTTCGTTCCTTGAGGTGTAATAATCGAATCGTAGCCATTTTTAATGAATCGAGAGTTTCCAACGAGCAATACTTTTCCTTCAACTGTGCTGCGCTCTTTATATTTTGCAATGGGATTTTTAGCAAACTCATCAACGATTCTGTTTCTGAAATGTGAATTAAAATACCCTTCAGAAAGCCCAGCCAAGCAAATCTTGTTGCTTTCCAATTCTGTATCTGGAACTAGTTTCGGATTCTGCCCATAATTCATCGGCAAGGCGAAACTGACCATTGGAGCCAAGCCCGTAACTGTGCTATTTGTGGAGGAAGTTAATATTGGGGTCAAGGCTAATTTGTCGGTGTTGACGAATTGAATTTCATTGACATATTCCAACGAAACGGGCTCTAGATTTCGTGAAATAGGGTGTTTACTTGGTGCAGCGAGAACATGATAGTACCAAGGAATTAAAGCCTGTTTAGCGGTGGGAACAACTTTTGGCGCGCACATCGCATCAATTACATAGTTTTCGTTGAGTTTTAATCCATAATCAAACAGGATTTTTTCAAGTCCAGTGGAATATCTTGTCGTATGTGAAATTCCAGTTTGATTTAATGAATCCTCTGGCAAATCTAACGCATCCATAAAGCACATGAGCTTGCCGCCTCGCATGACGAATTGATCAATAATGTATAATTCTTTTCCTGAAAACTTTTCTTTGGGGCCAGCAATGATTAATCCATCAACATCATTCAAGGCAGCAATGGAATCACCAATCTTCACATCTTTCAAGATATAATAAGGTGCAATCAATGATCTAGCTCGCATTGTTTGACCATAGCTCAATTCACCGTGTCCTTGCAAGAAAGCAATTGTAGGTTTTTTTTCTTCGACTGAACGACGAATGGACGTCATTAAGATATACTCCAGATTGTTCAATGAATTTTGAATAATCTCACCCATTCCTGTCAATGGATAAGGCTTCCCTGGTGGTGTTCCTGGTAAAAACTGAACAACGTTGACCGTAGAACCTTTGTATTCAATTATGGCACCTGGCCAAACCAACATTTGAGTATTTTGACCGTCTTTATTGAAAATGATATCCATTGGAGTTATCCCTTTCCCTTTGGCGTAAAGCGATTCGAATAATTCTTGTTGCTCACCTTCAGTTCCTGATGTTGGATCTATGAACTCGTATTCAATTTTATTTCCTGCATATTGTTTAAATTCTTTGAGCTTGTCCTCAACGGCATCGCGGAAATATTGAAGATCGGATGGAAGTTTACCATCCAAATAAATCTTAAGCAATAAACGGTTGTCTAATTTGTCTTCATTTTTCAAATACTCTACTGTTCCGTTTGACAGCGAAAAGCGTTTGTCTTTCGTTGCATCAATTCTAAAGTTGACAAAAGAAAATATAACATTTAGCAATACCACTGCAACCGCAGCTACAATGAAAAATGACCAATTGAAAATCCCTTTGAACTTGTTTGTTTTTTTCGCCATGATTATTTCTTTAAAGATTTAATCACTGTCAATGCAGCGAAAATGAATAAAGTGATAACGGATAAGAAGTAAAATATATCACGAGTGTCAATTACGCCACGTTTGATGCTATCATAATGAAACGAAATACCAATATATTGAATCACCGTATCGAAGCTACCAAACAATTTAAACGAACCAAGTTGAGAAAACCCATCATAAATGAGCCAGCACATAAACATCGCAACAATAAAAGCAACGATTTGACTACTCGTAATAGATGAAGCAAATAGCCCAATGGCA
>DGBF01000203.1:10945-11731 GCA_002384725.1 Flavobacteriales bacterium UBA4011 | reverse complement strand
TAGATGAAGCAAATAGTCCAATGGCAACAAATACTGATCCCAAAAGGATCAATCCCAAATAGGAGGTGAGAGTTGCTCCAACATCAATCGTTCCAACTGGGTTTCCCAATTGATACATCGTGAAGAAGTAAATAAGCGTGGGTAGAATGGAAACAATTACCAATGTCACACCAGCTAAATATTTTGCCAATAATATTTGAAGATCAGAAAGAGGACGTGTAAACAACAGTTCGATAGTACCCGTTCTTCGTTCCTCAGCAATCGATCGCATGGTAATTGCTGGAATTAAGATCAAGAAAATAATAGGTGACAAATTAAAGAAAGGAATTAGATCTGCTTCTGTTCCTTCCAATAAGTTCCATCCTTCGGGAATAATCCATAAGAATAATCCAGCTGAGATTAGATATATAAGAATAAAAATATATCCGATAATCGAGCTTAAAAAGCTACGTATTTCCTTCAGATAAAGTGCCTTCATTTATGCATTTCTGTTTTGAAGGACAAAAATAAGATTTCATTCGCATTGTAACTGCGGAAATGATTGTTTTGTGGATTTCTTTTACTGTACGGTATGTTGAAAACTGAATTACCCTGCGTTTCTCTCCACGTAACGAATAATACTCTTAGCAATGTCCTTTCCTGTTGCTGATTCTATTCCTTCCAATCCTGGAGAAGAATTCACCTCTAGTATAAGTGGACCTCTTGCACTTTGTAACATATCGACACCTGCTACACCTAATCCCATTGCTTTGGCGGCTTTCAGGGCTGCATTTTCCTCTTCATCAG
>DGBF01000203.1:6398-10808 GCA_002384725.1 Flavobacteriales bacterium UBA4011 | reverse complement strand
TGCTTCTGAACTCGCCTTCTTTTCCTTGACGTTTCATCGCACCAACTACCACACCATCTACAACAAATGCTCTCAAATCGGCACCTTTTGCTTCTTTAATGAATTCTTGAATGATAACTCGTGCTTGCAAACCGTGAAATGCTTCAATTACTGAAGTGGCAGAATTTGTGTCCGGAGCTAAAACGACCCCCAATCCTTGTGTACCTTCCAATAGTTTAATCACACATGGTGGGCCGCCGGCTTGTTCTATAATTTCTTCTGTGTTTTTAGATGAATTAGAGAAAACGGTTTTAGGCATACCCAAACCTGCGCGAGACAAGATTTGAAGACTACGCAATTTGTCTCTCGATCGCACTAATGCTTGCGACTCAACTGCCGAAAAAACATGCATCATTTCAAATTGACGAACAACCGCTGTTCCAAAAAAGGTAACCGAAGCTCCAATTCTAGGAATCACTGCATCAATATCCGTTAAAAACTCTCCTTTGTATAAAATTCTGGGCTTTTTCTTTTCCATTACGATATCACATTTCGTATGATTTACAACAATCATTTCATGACCTTTTTGTTTGCCCGCTTCAATAAGGCGTTTCGTTGAATATAAATTAGGATTTGCAGATAATATTGCGATTTTCATTATTATTATTTTCTAGTGAATATATGTTTAAATATTAAACCCTTAGGGTTTTTTCAAGGAAATCCATTAAAAACTACTTCGGTCGTCCATACCTCAGGTTTATTCTCGAACCATGGCTTGATTTTGGACCAAACTTGACCGAATGTTTCCGAGTCTCGATAGGTATTTAAATCGATTTTCGAATCCCAATCACTGATGGTCATAATTGTTTGACGGTTGCAGTTATCTTGAACCAATCGCATGCCTTTACACCCTGGAAAGGTATTGACTTTGTGTTTTATTGTTTCAAAAAAATCAAGGAATTCTTGAATCTTATCTTCTTGAAAGTGAAGTTTTACTATTCGAGTAATCATTTAAAACAATTCTTCTAATGTGTCCTTGGATCCTCGAGGAGTGTATTCTATGCGAACTTGTTCTCCTTTTTTGAATCCCAATAGTTTTTCGGCACCACCGTTTCCTTGGTTGGCCCCTCGGTTTATAGCGATTTCTAATAATCCATTTTCGTTGAACAATGCCAATCGTTCACCTGGTGCAACTTCATTATACGTGCTGGATATCCTGTCAATATAGTATTCTTTTCTAGAAAAAACAATGGTGAAAGGATGATTCGTCCCAACTCTTTCAAAAAGCTCAAAATCTATATTTGTTATCGCATTTCCATATGAATCTAGGTGGATAATGTTTCCAATAATCAAGTTCTTTTCCACTACAGCAATGGATGAGAATGCACGTTTGAATCCAACTTGCTTAGTGCAAAACATGTCAGGTTTTTTTCCGTTAAGTATCTGGATTGCAGCAGGAACCAACATGCTTTTTGAAGGAAACTTAAAGAGCTTTGGGTTGGACAATACATCATCTATTCGCCAGAGGTTATCTGGTTTTCTTTCTCCTAAAAATGTACCGAAAAACCCATTATCATTGGAGATAATAAACTGCTTGTCAATCTCCATTATGCACGGAAAAGAGCCATCCGACCCACCAAAGTTCACTATTGGCTCGGTATCTATCGCGATTATGTGAACAGTTCCTGCAGGAAAATCTTTGTAGCAAGATCGAAGAACAAACGCGCCGTGTGAGGTATCAAAAGGAACTATATCGTGGGAAATGTCCACAATCTGAACTTCTGGGTCAGATTTTAGAATAGACCCTTTAATGGAGGCAACATAATGGTCATTCAATCCCAGATCGGAAGTCAATGTCAAAAGTTTTAAACCCATACTCAAAGCGTCTGTTTTTTTTATGGAATTATTGTAATTTTGACCAAAAATAAGTTTTAAATAGAGTTAAATCGAAACCTTTCGTAAATAAAGTTCTACTTGGTCGAAAAAAAAATAGAAATAAAAGGGGTTAATCCCGCTGAATTTTTCGGAATAAACAACGTCAAGTTCAATCATATCAAAAGCTTCTTCCCTCAATTAAAGATTAGTTCTAGAGGAAATGTTGTGAATTATTCTGGCGATATAGCTCAATTGGGCATATTTGAGGATAAGGTGAAGTTGATAATTCAGTATTTGAAGAAGTTCAATTCTATGACGGAAAACAATATCGATAATCTTATGGATAAAGAAGGTAAATCAATCTTAGAAGAAAAGGATGGCGATGATGTTATTGTGCATGGGAATTCAGGTATAAAGGTTAGAGCGAGAACTTTAAATCAAAAGAAATTAGTAAAAGCCGTTTACAAGAACGACATGGTTTTTGCCGTTGGTCCAGCTGGGACGGGTAAAACTTATACCGCTGTAGCTTTGGCAGTTAGAGCACTGAAAGAAAAAGAAGTCAAACGGATTATTTTAACTCGTCCAGCTGTTGAAGCAGGAGAAAATCTTGGTTTTCTTCCAGGAGACATGAAAGAAAAGCTTGATCCTTACATGATGCCTTTATACGATGCGCTTCGAGATATGATTCCTCCAGAGAAATTGAAGGACATGATAGAGTTTGGGGTAATCGAAATTGCTCCTTTGGCATTTATGCGGGGACGAACGCTGGACAAGGCATTTGTAATACTCGATGAGGCGCAAAATGCGACCAAGATGCAAATGAAAATGTTCTTGACGAGAATGGGGATGTCGGCGAAATTCATTGTTACAGGCGATATGTCACAAGTAGATTTGCCACGTCATCAGCAGTCAGGTTTGAGTTATGTAATTGATTTACTGAAAGATACCGACGGATTAGAAATCATCCGATTGAATCAAATGGATGTTATACGACACCCTTTGGTGAAGCGAATTATAGATGCATTTGAAAAAGCCGATGATAAAGACAAAGCGGCGAAACAAAACGAGAAAAAAGACAATAAATAAATGGAAGCACTTGTAAAAACTGATTTTGAATTTCCGGGACAAACGAATGTCTACAAAGGAAAAGTTCGAGATGTTTATTCTTTAGATAGTGGATTGCTCGTTATGGTTGCATCAGATCGTATTTCTGCGTTTGATCACATTTTACCAAAAGGGATACCACATAAAGGTCAAGTGTTGAATCAGGTTGCTACTTATTTTTTAGATGCGACGAAAAATATTGTGCCGAATTGGTTGATTGCTGCACCAGATCCTTCAGTTGCAATTGGATACGCTTGCGAGCCTTTTCGAGTTGAAATGGTGATTCGTGGATATTTGGCTGGACATGCCGCTCGAGAATACAAAGCTGGAAAGCGAATTCTTTGTGGAGTGAAAATGCCAGAAGGAATGAAGGAAAACGACAAATTTCCTGAACCTATTATTACGCCAGCAACAAAGGCGGATGAAGGTCATGACGAAGATATTTCTCGTGAAGAGATTATTGCCCAAAACATTATAGCGGAAGACCTTTATCTTCAGCTTGAGGAGTTTACTCGGTTATTGTTTCAAAAAGGTACAGAAATGGCGGCGGAACAAGGGCTGATTTTGGTTGACACTAAATATGAATTCGGACTGTTGAATGGAAAAGTGATTCTCATTGATGAAATTCATACGCCGGATTCAAGTCGTTATTTTTATGCTGATGGATACGAGGAGCGTCAGGCAAAAGGTGAAAATCAAAAACAATTGTCGAAAGAATTTGTTAGAGAATGGTTGATTGAAAATGATTTCCAAGGATTGGATGGCCAGCAAATGCCTGAAATGCCCGATTCTTTTGTTTCGACGGTTACGGAGCGGTACATTGAGTTGTACGAAAAGATTTTAGGAAGAAAATTTGAACCTGCTGATACCTCTGATATCAATAATCGGGTATTGCAGAATTTAAATGCGTTTTTTAAGAGTAACTCTTAGAATCATAGTCCATTGACTTTGATACATAAGTTTTCAATCTATTAACAAAAGCATCCTCGGTTTTTCTTAAACAAACCGTATTTTTGCCACCGATAAAAGAACCAAAAACTATGGATAAGATAATAAACCAGTTTTTCTCTATGAAAATGATGGCGCTTGCCATGTTTGTTTTTTTAGCTGCAATAGGTACCGCAACTTTCTTGGAGTCCGTATACGATATTCAAACTGCCAAATTGCTTATTTACAATGCCACTTGGTTCGAAATCGTTTTGGCGTATTTGTCCTTAAATTTGATTTCTAACATCTTTAAATACAAGCTTTTCAGAAGAGAAAAAATAGCTACTCTAGCTTTTCACTTGTCATTTTTAGTCATTATTATTGGCGCAGCCATCACGCGTTTTGTGAGCTTTGAGGGTTTGATGATTGTTCCTGAAGGAGAAAAATCAAATTTCATCTATTCCTCAGATCCAAAAATCTGGTTCAAAGTGAATGACGGAGAAATGGAGTACAAGTACGAAACGA
>DGBF01000203.1:448-6304 GCA_002384725.1 Flavobacteriales bacterium UBA4011 | reverse complement strand
TCAATCTGAAATTTGGCACAAACATTTCGATTTTGATGTTGAATTCCCGAAGCACACCACGCCGATTTCTATTTCATTTGTCGATTTCCAAAAGAATCATGTAGACTCTCTTGTGAAAAATGATTCCATCAAAGGAAGCGTCCTCGAAATAGTAACGGACGGAATGTCATCTAATTTTATCGGAGAAAATGATTTCATGAAAATAGGCGAGGTGGCATTATCGTATAATAAGAAAGATGCTATGCCTGGAATTCAAGTTTATTCCAAAAGTGGAGTTGCTTATATGAAGTCGGCATATGACATGACGAGCCTTTCCATGAGTCAAATGCGCGCTGCTCGTCAGTCAGGTGGGGATGTTCCAGATTCTGCATATACGCAAATAGCGAAGGACAAAGAAGTTATTTTTCAAACGGCAACTCTTTACCAAGTGGATGGTAAGCAATTTGTTTTCAAAGGATTGGTAAATAATGCGAAGAAAATGTTGCTTCCTGGCAAGACCAAAACCGACGGAATGGATTACCTAACGATTGAAGTTAACGATGGTGAGAAATCAATGAACTACACCCTGGAAGGCGGAATGGGCAAATTACCTGTACATCACGTTTTCGAATTTAACGGATTGACGTATGAAATGGAATATGGCTCTACGCGTATTCAAATTCCGTTTTCAATTGCATGTAGAGATTTTCAATTAGACCGTTATCCTGGAAGTAATTCACCAAGTTCTTTTGCTAGTGAATTGACAATTGTTGACCCTAAAAATGGCGTAAATAGAAATAAACGCGTTTTCATGAATAATGTCATGGATTACGGAGGATATCGTTTTTTTCAATCTGGTTATTCACAAGATGAAAAGGAAACACATTTGAGTGTGAATCACGATGCGCTTGGAACCAACGTTACTTATTTAGGATACTTATTGATGTCAATTGGAATGATATTGTCACTGTTCGCACCGGTTGGTAGATTCAGAGATATATTGAATAAGTTAAGAGGTCTGCGTGCAAGAAAAGAACTTCTTGCGATATTATTATTGTTGTCTTTCAATTCATTTGGGCAGGAACATGTTCACGAACCAGGCGATACAACGCACAATCATGAAGCAGATGAACCGCAAGTCATTGGAAAGCGAAAAATGATTCAAGGCGAGTTTATGTCGGAAGAACATTCAGACAAATTAGCCAAACTTGCCGTTCAGGACTTTAAAGGGAGAATAATTCCAATGCATACTTTGTCTGACGAATTGTTGCGCAAAATTTCAAGAAAAAGTGAATTTGACGGTAAAAATGCTGTTCAAACGGTTGTTTCTATGCACATGTATCCAGAATACTGGATGTCTCAAGATGTAATTTACGTTTCCAATAATTTAGTCGAAAGATTAAAGCTTCCGGGAAACTATTGTGCTTTCAACGATTTCTTCTCGGACGACATGCAGTTGAAGTGGGCGAAAGAATACAATTCTGCCTTTCGTAAACCGGAGTCACAACGAAACGAGTTTGATAAGAAATTGATCAAAGCAGTAGAGAAGATTCAAGTATTGAATCAAATATTCATGTGGGAATACATGAAAATTATTCCTGCTGTAGGCGATGCGAATAACAGTTGGTACAATCCATTGAGTCCAGATTTATCAGATAAATCGCAACAAGGTTCTGAATTGGGACAACTCTATTTTAACTCGATAGCTCTTGGCGCAAGAGACAAAAACTTTAGTGAATCGGATAAAATTTTGAATCGATTAATAACCTACCAAAGGAAGATAGGAAAAGAGGTCATTCCTTCTGAAAACCACATCAATATGGAGGTGCGTTCCAATAAGATGAATGTTTTTCCAAATGCATCGTATCTTTATTTGACTCTTGCCTTCATTGGTTTGATCTTGTTTTTCATAGAAGAAGTTGGACAGAAAGACAAAAAGAAATTGTCTATTTTAAAGAAAGTAAATACGGCAATTAGATGGTTGGTTATTCCTGTGGTCCTGTATCATGCAGCTGGTTTGGGAATGCGATGGTACATTACAGGACATGCTCCTTGGAGTAATGCATATGAAGTATTAATTTTTGTTTCGTTGGTAGCAGTAGTTATCGGTTGGGTTTTTTCAAGAAAGTATCCGGTAGTTTTAGCAGGAGCAATGTTCTTGGCATTCTTAATGATGTTCGTTTCTACAATGAGTTTCCTAGATCCTGAAATTACGCCACTGCAGCCTGTTTTGAAATCGTATTGGTTGAAAATCCACGTTGCAATAATTACAGGAAGCTACGCATTCTTAGCCCTTGGTTGGATTATCGGCTTTATGAATCTGGTACTTTACATATTGCGTAATGAGAAAATTGGTAAACGCTTGACGAATACGATTACTTCTTTGACTTATATTTCTGAGATCATTGTTACTGTTGGATTATTCATGTTGACCATCGGTACATTCCTGGGCGGAGTTTGGGCGAATGAGTCGTGGGGAAGATACTGGGGATGGGATCCAAAAGAAACTTGGGCCTTGGTTTCGGTTTTGGTTTATGCGATTATTTTGCACTTCCGATTCATACCAGGTCTCAGCGGAAAATTTTCATTCAATGTGGCGACCTTCTGGGGATTCACAGCGATCTTATTTACTTTTTTCGGCGTGAACTTTTACTTAGTGGGTCTGCACAGTTATGCCCAAGGTGACGGATTAGGAACTTTCCCTCCAGGAATTATTATTTCCGTGATTTTCTTTATCTTGTTTACTTTAGTTGCAGCAATTCGAAATCGTAAATACGAAGCATCGTCCAAAGCAGATCTAAAATAATATGTACACGAACGTTGATATTCTCGCCTTTGCCGCTCATCCTGACGATTTAGAATTGTCGGCGAGTGGAACACTCATGAAGCACATTGCTGAAGGAAAAAAGGTCGTTATAGTTGATTTGACACAAGGAGAATTAGGCTCGCGAGGAACAATTGAAACACGTTATGCTGAAGCCTTTGATGCCGATCATATTATGGGGATATCTCAACGCGTCAATCTTAAAATGGCAGACGGTTTCTTTGAAATTAACGAAGTGAATAAAAGATTGATTATCGAGCAGATAAGACGTTTTCAGCCTAAAATTGTTTTGGCCAATGCAATTTCTGATCGCCATCCAGATCATGGCCGTGGTTCCCAATTGGTTTCTGAAGCCTGTTTTCTTTCTGGCCTGCGAAAAGTGAATACAAAATGGGAGGGAGCCGAACAGTTAGCGTTTCGTCCAGATTTTGTGTACCACTACATCCAGGATCATTACTTAGAACCTGATTTCGCGATTGATGTCACCGATTTTGTGGACAAAAAATTTGAGGCGATCATGGCATATAAAACCCAATTCCATAACCCCAATTCTAAAGAGCCTCAAACTCCAATTTCGGGAGAAGATTTTTTAGATTTCATCAAAGGAAGAATGCTTCAATATGGTCGATCAATAGGCGTGAAGTACGCTGAAGGTTTTCAAGTCGAGCGCACGATTGGTGTGGACAACTTTTTTGATTTAAAGTAAATAGTGTCAGCAGGACGCAGATGACACAGATTAAAAGGATTCCACAGCTATTGTGTGTTTAAGTCAAATAAAAAAATCTTTGTAAATCAGCGTTCTCACCCCAATACCTTACGGTACAGTTTCTCGTACTGATCCAATATCGTATCTTCTTTAAACTGCTCCGCAAATACACGCCCTTTTATACCCGAATACTTTTTCTCCTTAATCGCTAACTCCATTTTAAGCGCTAAATCATCTGGAGAATTAATGGTGGTTTTATCAATATACTTCGACTTGTCGTTCGATAAAAACCCAACAGGTGTTGTGATTAAATGCAATCCAAAACAAAGCGCCTCTGCATTGACAATAGAAAAAGTTTCAGCATGTGAATTCAAAACGAAACAATCGTTTACCAAGTACTTTTCTGGCAATTTATCATATGGGACATGACTTTCAAAAGTGAATTGATTCGATAAATCATTATTAACACACCACGAATTAAACTGAACGAAATTTTCCTCTGAAACCACCGTAAAATGCCAATTCAATATTCCTTTCTCCTTTAAAATCAAACAAGCGTCAAGAATTCCTTGAAAATTTTTGTTATCGTCCAAAGTGGAAATGTGTAAGAAATTATAAGTGTCGTCTGGGGTAGATATTACGCCTTGCTGAAACCAGTCAGTGGGAACGAAATTCCCGATTACTGAAACATTACGATTGGTTAATTTCTCCATACTCTCCGCCAATCTCTCCGAAACAGCAGTCCGCTCATAGGACATTTCAAGTAGTTTTTTTATTCGTTTCTTTTTGAAATACGATAGCTTACTGAATTGTTTTTCAAGCATGTACGAACCGTGTTCCGTGTAAATCATCGGTCGTGAAAGTTCTTTTTGCGCACGAAGAAAATGCCAACTATCTCTCGCTGCAACGCAGGCATGAATCAAATCAACTCGCGGGAAGTGTTTCTTCACCCAATCTACACCCATTTTATGAGCGACATATTTGTAGAAAATCCCTTTTCGTGCTGGAATAAAGGCTCTGCAAACAGTTAAATTCTCATTGTAATGATAATCCACCATTCCGTACTTCTTTGCGGTTGAAAAATCATTATACAGCAAAGTCACTTGGTGTCTTTTCGATAAAGCAAGGGCAAATTGTTCAATGAAATTTCCTAAATAGGGTTCTTTCTCATTAGGAAACCACGAGGTAAGCAACAAGATATGAAGCTGTTTAGAGGAAGAATTCTGATCTTCTTTCAAACTTGATTAAGCTTTAGTGGATGGACAAACAAATTCTGTCGTTTTCAATCCTGTCTCTCTGATAGCTCCAAATCCACCAAGAACATTGATTCCTGTGTGAAAACCATTTGCTTTTAGAATAGACAAGGCAATCACAGATCGATAACCACCAGCACAATGCACGTAAAATTCATCGTTTTCAGGGTATTCATCTAGATATTTGTCTAAATCATCCAAGGGAGTGAATCGTGCACATCCTAAATGTTCCGCTTCGTATTCACCATCATTTCGAACATCAAAAATGATGGCCTTTTCGTTTGTTATTTTAGATTCAAGATCCGCTGCAGAAATAGACTCTAAATCCGCCAAATTCTTACCCGCAGTTGCCCAAGATTCTATTCCGTTTTTCAAATGCCCCTGCACATTGTCGAAACCGACTCTTGCTAAACGAGTAATTGCTTCCTCAACTTGATTTTCTTCTACTACTAACAAAATGGGAGTTGCCGTATCTTTAATAACCGAACCAACCCATGGAGCAAATTGTCCATTCAAACCAATGAAAAGGCTATCTGGAATATGTGATTTACACCATTCATCCTGATGACGAACATCTAAAACTACAACACCCGAATCTTTCATTTGCGATTCAAAATCATCGGCTGACAGTGCTCTCTTTCCTTTACTCAATACATCATCAATGTTAGAATAACCTTCTTTGTTCATTTGAACATTCAATGGAAAATAGGCTGGAGGAGGAGCTAATCCGTCCGTGACTTCTTTAACAAACTCGGCTTTCGTCATATCAGCTCGTAAGGCGTAATTTGTCGCTTTTTCGTGACCAATGGAACCAACGGTTTCTGAGCTCATGTTTTTTCCACAGGCTGAACCAGCACCATGACCCGGATAAACGACTACGTCATTTGGCAATGTCATGATTTTCGTGCGCAAGCTTTCGAATAATATTCCTGCCAAATCTTCTTGGGTCATACTCGCCGCTTTTTGCGCCAAATCAGGACGACCAACATCTCCAAGAAAAAGTGTATCTCCAGAAAACAAAGTTGTCGGGGTGCCTTCTTCATCTAAAAGCAAATAACATGTGCTCTCCATAGTATGTCCGGGAGTGTGCAAAA
>DGBF01000203.1:0-183 GCA_002384725.1 Flavobacteriales bacterium UBA4011 | reverse complement strand
CGGAAAGTTTGTTTCGGCATTCGGGCCATAAACAATCGGTGCGCCTGTTTTCTCAGACAATGTCAAATGGCCAGACACGAAATCGGCATGAAAATGAGTCTCTAAAATATATTTAATTTTTGCACCTCTTTCTGCTGCCATTTCAATATATTGATTTACTTCACGCAAAGGGTCAATTACAGC
>DGBF01000162.1:15461-17553 GCA_002384725.1 Flavobacteriales bacterium UBA4011 | reverse complement strand
TGCTTCGTTCTCGAAAAGACCAAAGTTGCTCCTTTGTTTTCCGTTTTCAATAGATGAACCAATAACTTCGATTTGTCCCCTTTAGAAACGAAATAGATTCCTTGCTCCACTTTTTCAGCTGTTGCTTGTTCCGGCTGAATATCTACTCGTTCGTAATCACCCAAGATTTGTGTTGAAAGTTCCGCACTTGCTTTTGGCATGGTTGCTGAAAAGAACAAAGACTGACGTTCACGAGGAAGCATCTTGATGATTTTCTTGATGTCGTGAATGAACCCCATGTCTAGCATTTGATCCGCCTCATCCAAAACGAAATATTCTATATCGCGAAGCGTGATGAATTTTTGAGAAATCAAATCGAGTAAACGTCCTGGCGTAGCAATCAATACATCCATACCTTGACGCAATCGAGCCGTTTGAGCTCCTTGCTTCACGCCTCCATAAATTACAGTGTTTCTCAACTTCGTATGCTTCGAATATTCTGTGAAATTTTCTTCAATTTGAATCGCTAATTCACGTGTTGGAGTTACGACTAGTGCTTTTATTTTTCGTTGTCTGTTGTTTTCGTTATGCTCTTTTGCAAGCATCTGAATGATAGGAATAGCGAATGATGCCGTTTTTCCTGTTCCAGTTTGTGCACACCCAAGCAAGTCTTTCCCTTTCAATAGAATAGGAATAGATTTTTCTTGAATTGGAGTTGGGTTTTTGTAGCCCTTTTCTTCGAGAGCTTGTAATATAGGATCGATGATCCCGAGATCTTTAAATGTCATTTAGTTGTTTTATTGCTGCAAAGGTACGGTAAAAAGAATAGAGATGTGAGAGTAAAGAATAGAGTTGCAATTTGTTCATTACTTTTCCACTATTCTCTAATCTGAGCTCTCAAAACCAAGCGATCACTATTCTCTACTTATTGTTCAGCAAGTTCATGATCTCATCCAATTTCGGCGAAAGAATAATTTCTGTTCGTCTATTCGAAGCACGACCTTCTGGAGTTGAATTATCTCCTTTCGGGAAATACTCACCACGACCGGCTGGAGTTACTTGTTTAGGATTGACTTTATAACTCCAAGTCAAAATACGCACGACTGAAGCAGCGCGAGCTACACTCAAATCCCAATTGTCTTTGTAAAGAGCAGTTTTAATTGGAATGTTGTCTGTGTGACCTTCAACTTGAACATCTATATCTGGATTTTTTACTAAAACATCCGCCAAAAGGTTTAACGCTTCCGCACCTTTTTGCTCTAAATCAGCACTTGCTGATTTAAACATCAATTTGTCTGACATCGAAACGTATACTTTTCCGTTTTTTACATCAACGGTCAACTCATCCGAATTGAAACCAAGCAAAGCTTTGCGCAGAATGTCGTTCAATCGGTTAGTTATCGAATCTTGTCGATTAAGAACAGCCCGCATGTTCGCTATTTCCTTCTCACGCGCTTTGATTTCCATTTCTCTTTCTTCTAAAATTTTGGACATTTCGTCTTGTTTGCTTGAAGATGAATTCGTTAAAGCATCATATTTCGTTTTCCAACTTTTAGTTGCATTAACTTGATCATTTAATGACGCCTTTAGATTCATTACGTCAGAATTCAAGTCACTTATTTTCTCGTCCTTCAATTCATTTTGTTCGCATAAACTGTCTCTCTCCGAAACGGTATACATCAGTCTTTTTGAACCTTTTAGCTTTTTTTCTGGCGTTTCTCCACAGTTATAAACGGGCGCACAAGATTGTAGGATTATCGCAATAACCGCTAAGGGTAAAAGATATCTTTTCATACTGTTTGAATTGTTTTTACTAGTTTACTTTAATTTCGAATTGAAGTTTCACTTTATTTTTAAATTTAGCTTTTTTTAAGGAAGAATCCTATTACTTTTGGAACATGTCAACTGTATATGATTTTTCGTATCAAACGCCAAATGGTGAGGTTCATTCTTTTGAAGAACATAAAGGAAAAGCCGTTTTAATTGTCAATACAGCTACTGAATGTGGGTTAACGCCTCAGTTCAAAGGGTTGCAAGAACTTCACGAAAAGTATAAGGAAAAAGGCTTGGTCATCTTAGGTTTTCCGTGTAATCAATTTATGGGACAAGAACC
>DGBF01000162.1:14842-15238 GCA_002384725.1 Flavobacteriales bacterium UBA4011 | reverse complement strand
ATCAATTTATGGGACAAGAACCGCTCAATGATGCCGAAATGGAACAGGCCTGTGAAATAAATCATGGCGTAACGTTTCAATTGACAAAAAAGATTGAGGTGAATGGGAAAAATGCCAATCCTTTGTACAAATATTTAAAAAACCAAAAAGGCGCATTTCTCTTTTCNNCAATTAATAATTAAAAATGCATAATTATTAATTGCCCATTATTCATTTTTAATTAACCTGTTCCGTTTCCTCAATCGCTTCCAAAATTATCCTTCCCGCTTCGCGAATTTCATCTTCGGAAATTATCAATGGCGGACTCAACCTAAAACTATTTGGGTGGGATAAAAACCAAAAACTAATCAAGCCTTTTTCGAGACATTTTTTAACCACTTTTTCGACACGTTCAAA
>DGBF01000162.1:14323-14609 GCA_002384725.1 Flavobacteriales bacterium UBA4011 | reverse complement strand
CCACTTTTTCGACACGTTCAAAGCTTTCCATGTCAAAGGCAAACATCATTCCTTTTCGTCGAACGGTTTTGATTTCTTTGTTTTCACCAATAAGTCTTTCTAATAATTGTCCCAAGCGCTCAACTTCATCCAGTTCGATTTCAGTTGTCAACACCTCTAATGTTGCTGCAGCTGACGCACATATTACTGGATTGCCTCCAAAAGTCGTAATGTGCCCAAGCATGGGATTATAAGTGAATTCTTTCAAATTAGCCTGACAGGAAACCAAAGCACCAATCGGTAATCC
>DGBF01000162.1:0-14315 GCA_002384725.1 Flavobacteriales bacterium UBA4011 | reverse complement strand
GCGTCAAAACATCCGGAACTACGCCAAAATGCTCGAAAGCAAAGTTCGCCCCTGTTCGTCCAATTCCGCATTGTATTTCATCGAAAACAAGCAATGCACCCACCTCCGAACACCGTTTTCGCAATTCTTGCAAAAAACAAAGATTAGGAATTCGAACTCCTGCATCTCCTTGAATGGTTTCAAGAAAAACACCCGCTGTTTTTGATGTAATTTGATTTAAATCGTCTAGATTATTGTGTTCAATGAAGCGAATGTCTGGCATCAACGGTCGAAATTTGATTTTCTTCGATTCATTTCCGGAAATAGAAAGTGACCCGTTTGTACTGCCGTGATATGAACCTTGGAAGGAAACAATTTCTGTTCTTCCGGTAACTCGTTTTACTAATTTTATCCCCGCTTCATTGGCTTCTGTTCCTGAGTTTACAGGATATACACAGTTCAAAGATTCGGGAAGTATGTCCGTTAGTTTCTTAGAAAATTCTAAAGGTGCATCTTGAATGAATTCGCCGTACACCATGACATGTAAATGCCGATCAACTTGAGTCTTAATCGCTTCAACAACTTTCGGGTGACGATGACCAATGTTGTTGACAGCAACGCCAGCAATCATATCCATGTATCGTTTGCCCGACTTATCGAAAACATAAATTCCTTCCGCTTTATCCACCTCGATGAGGTAGGGGAAAGGGTTCGTTTGACCTTGATATCGAAGGAAATCAAGCTCGCTCATACTTACGCTTTTCTTGCGATTACACGTTCCGCTGCTTTCACTACATCTGCTGTGTCGATTCCGTATTTGGTCATCAATTCCATTGGATCTCCTGACTCACCGAAGGTGTCGTTCACGCCAACATATTCTTGAGGAGTAGGCATTTTACTTGCCAAAACTTGAGCAACAGAATCACCTAAACCACCATTTTTCATATGTTCCTCAGCAGTAACAACACAACCTGTTTTTTCAACAGATTTAAGAATTGCTGCAGCGTCCAAAGGTTTAATGGTATGCATGTTAATCAATTCAGCTTTGATACCTTTTTCGGCTAAGATTTTAATCGCTTCAATCGATTTCCAAACCAAGTGTCCGCAAGCAATGATAGTCACGTCAGTTCCCTCAGCCAAAACATCCGCTTTACCGATTACGAATTTTGCATCTGGTTTCACAAAAATAGGCATAACCGGTCGTCCAAATCGAAGATAAACAGGTCCTTCATGATCCGCAATTGCGATGGTCGCTTGTTTGGTTTGATTGAAATCTGCAGGAACGATAACCGTCATATTTGGTAACATTTTCATCAATCCGATATCTTCTAAAATTTGATGTGTAGCACCATCTTCACCAAGAGTTAATCCCGCATGAGAAGCACAAATTTTCACGTTCTTTTTTGAGTAAGCAATCGACTGTCGAATTTGATCATAAACACGTCCAGTTGAAAAATTAGCGAAAGTGCCTGTAAAAGGAATTTTCCCACCAATAGTCAAACCAGCAGCCATTCCCATCATGTTTGCTTCCGCAATTCCCACCTGAAAAAAACGTTCTGGAAAATCATTCTCAAAAGCGTTCATTTTTAAAGATCCAGTTAAATCAGCGCAAAGTGCGACAACGTTTCCGTTTTTCTGACCTAATTCATGTAATCCTTCTCCAAAACCTGAGCGGGTGTCTTTGTTTCCTAGTATCTCGAACTCCATTAGCTTCTGTTATAAATTTACGCTTGTTGTTTTATTAGAATATATCCGTATTTCAGTCTCTACCGTTTGACTGGCTGATCGTCCATCTTTGTGTCTATACGCGACTTTGTAGCTCCCAGGTTGCAAGTACCATTGTCCGCTTTTAGCCGTTAAATCAAGGTTACAGACCCAATCAAATGTACCGTCATCTTTTTTAATAAATATCTGACCAACTATTTCACGTCCTGTTCTATAACTAAAAGAACCTGGAGCTTCAATATCAATTGTTGTCGTGCTACTTTGCGAAATTTCTACTTCTTTGTAAATTCTCGGCAAAGTCAAAATTTCAACTTTGTATTTCCCAACTATGTATTTGTCTGTAGAGTTTATTTGTTGAACATTAATCGTTTTATCATCGCCAATTAAAATTACGCGTGTTTCAACGCTGTAGGGGCGATTACTGTACAATAATCTGCATTTCAAATAACCTTGAGGCGCATCTACGACGATAATATTGTGGGTGTTTTTTTGAAGAATGATTCCTTTTTTCTCAATTTTCGGAATCGTATTGACCACCAAATCATAATTCATTTTCGGGTCGATATTCAAGGTGTCTGGATTGCCAAATTTATTGATCGTATGCATGTAGGTATATATCAATTGCTTTGTTCCAGCTTTGTAAAGAAACAGGGTAACGTTTGTTTCCTTCGGAGCGTTTTGAATGTCGTTTAAATTAATTTGAACTGTCGTATTAAGAACTGCCTTTGAAACAACATTCTTCAGAACATTCTTAAATGCATCTTTCGTTTCAGCTTCGGAATAATTACCTATGCAATTGAATTTTTCTAGATAAGAAAGATCAAGCCCTAAACCAATAACGAATGGTGTAATCGTCACTCCTTTGTCTTTCAGTTTTTGAGCAATAACACAAGGATCGTTGTCACAAGCCTCTAATCCATCGGTTATTAATATGATCACATTTCTCGTTGTTTGATCCGGGAAATCGTCCGCCGCAGCTTCCAAAGATCGAGCAATTGGCGTTGTTCCTTTCGCTTGAATGGATTTAATTCTGTATTTGACTTTATCGAAATTATTGGGTAAAAAAGGAACTTCCAATTTCGTATCGTTACAATCTTGATACGTAGCCGTAATTGGAGATTGATGTCCATATACACGCAAAGCAATTTCAAGATTTGGAACATCTTTCAAGCTATCGACTGTCGCAGCTAATAGTTCTTTCGCCGATTGGATTCTCGTTTCTGTTCCCCATCGCGAATTCATACTATTCGAAGCATCCAAAATGAAGAGGATACGCGTTTTTTCTTGTGACCAGCTGAGCTGAACAAAAAAACAAAATAATATGATGAGTAAATGTTTCAATTAATAATCTCCAAGTGTTTCTTCCAATTGACCTAAAGCATCTGCAAGTTGTTCGTCGTTCGGTGCAACACCATGCCATTTATGAGAACCCATCATGAAGTCAATTCCTTGTCCCATTTCGGTTTTCATTATAATCACAATTGGTTTGCCGTTTCCTGTCATGCTTTTTGCTTTTTCGAGTAAACTTTTGATCTCATCTACATTATGACCGTCCATTTCTAGTACTTCCCAACCAAAGGCTTGCCATTTTTGTGCCAAATTGCCCAAAGACATTACATCTTCAAGATCTCCATCGATCTGTCTGCCGTTATAATCAATGGTTGCGATTACATTGTCCATTTTTCTTGCTGCAGCGTAGATTGCCGCTTCCCAAATCTGGCCTTCTTGCAATTCACCATCTCCGTGAAGCGTATAAACGATAGATTTATCACCATTCAATTTTTTTGCTTCTGCAGCACCCAGTGCAACGGAAAGTCCTTGCCCTAGCGAACCCGAAGCCATTCGAATGCCAGGTAAATTTTTATCCGTGGAAGGATGTCCTTGAAGTCTTGACGAGATCTTACGAAAAGTAGCCAATTCTGGAACTGGGAAATATCCAGCTCTTGCAAGTATGCTGTACCAAACGGGAGAAATATGTCCGTTCGATAAAAAGAACAAATCTTCACCCTGACCATTCATACTGAAATTGGCCGAATTGTATTTCATTTGGTGAAAATACAAAGTGGCTAAGAAATCCGTACAGCCCAGCGATCCACCAGGATGACCTGATTTAACAGCTGCAACCATTCGTACGATATCTCTTCTTACTTGGGAGGCAATTCTTTTTATTTCGTTTGTTTCCATGCTAAATGTGAGATGAATTTTCGTTCGAACAAAAGTAACCATCATTTCACAAAAGAGAGGTTGTAAATGGCTCGGAAACGTTAACACAATGGTTCTTTTATCAACAATTCTAGTCTTTAAAGCTTTAGAGTATTTTACATCAACAATCGTTGGATATATCGTATTTTTGAAGAAAAAAAGAATGAAGAATATTGGAGTAAATGGATTTGGTAGAATTGGTCGATATTTTACTAGAATTGCTCTAGAAAGAGACGACATTAAAGTGTTAGTTGTCAATGATTTAGCAGACATTAAAACTCTTGCTCACTTGTTTAAATACGATAGTGTTCACGGTAAATTAAAATATGATTTTAAAATCGAAGGACAAAAACTAGTTTTTGAAAATGGAAAAGAAATAACGTTTACCCAAGAGCGTGAGCCAAATAAAATTGGTTGGTCAAATTTTGGAGTAACAACCGTTGTTGAATGCACAGGTATATTCAGAACGAGCGAATTAGCCAAATTACATTTGACAGGAGGAGCCAAGAAAGTGGTCCTTTCTGCTCCTGCAAAAAGCGAAATGAGAACGATAGTACTTGGCGTTAATGATGAGGAGTTGACTGATGACGATGTCTTAGTATCGAATGCATCTTGCACCACCAACAATGCAGCTCCAATGGTAAAAGTCTTGAAAGAGATTCTTGAAATTGAAAGTGCTTACATTACAACGATTCACAGTTATACTTCTGATCAACGTTTGCATGATTCTCCACACAGTGATTTAAGAAGGGCGCGTGCAGCCAATTTATCCATAATTCCCACGACAACAGGAGCTGCGAAAGCCATTACGAAGATTTTTCCAGACTTGGAAGGTAAAATTGGTGGATGTGGAATTCGTGTTCCGGTGCCAAACGGGTCTATGACGGATTTGACCTTGGTGGTAAAAAACACCACGACAATTGAGAAAATAAACGAAGCTATGCTTGAGGCATCGAAAGGACCTTTAAAAGGAATTTTAGGGTATACAGATGAGCCAATTGTTTCGGTTGACATAGTAGGGAATCCGCACAGTTGTTTGTTCGATTCTCAACTT
The DNA here is from genome assembly GCA_002384725.1 of Flavobacteriales bacterium UBA4011. Classification (GTDB taxonomy): domain Bacteria; phylum Bacteroidota; class Bacteroidia; order Flavobacteriales_D; family Crocinitomicaceae; genus UBA2040. Next base: position 9,355 of record DGBF01000162.1, on the reverse strand, counting down.
ACTTCGGTTATAGGCAACATGGTTAAGGTTGTAGGTTGGTATGACAATGAAGCTGGATACAGTAATCGTTTAGCAGATCTAGTAGCAAGGATTTAATAAAAACTTTATAAAATAAAAAAGGGGTCCGAATGTCGGAACCCTTTTTTAATATTTTAAATTGGTTCTGCCGCATTAATTATTTTTCGACCATTTTTCATCAAATTCCTTGAATGTTTAAAAAGTTAACTCACATTATTTCAACGATTTATGGTTTTTCGTTTTGTACGAATTAGGCTTAAAAGAGTGATTTTTTAATTAATGCGACAGAACCTAAAATTATGGCTTGATGAAAACCTTGAGTTAACCTGGACGTAAAAAGAACTTGCTCCGTAATTTTGTGCGATTATTTTTCAAGTATCCAAACGTTTATCCCTTTATCTCTAAAGTTTTTCAATTGTTTCGATGCCTTTTTTCTATCCGTAAAATCTGTAAGCGAGACATAGAATTTTTTTGGACCTTCCTCCAGTATTTTACCAGAAATTCCCTCCTTTTCTAGTTTGGATATTTTTTTTTCTGCTGACCTTGAGCTGTGATAAACGCCACCAATGAGGTAAAATCCTTTTGCGCTTGTTTCAATAACATTAGCTGACTTTTTTTCTTGTACAATCGCGTCAGTAGTATTTTCTTTTTGTTCTTTCTGTGAAATTCGTTCTTTAAGTGATTCTTCAACAGGAGCCTCAGACGGTTCCTTTTTTGATTTTAAAGTGTCCTTTTTACTTTCATTTTGAGGAACTTTCGTCGTGTTCGGCTTCTCGTGGTTTTTTACTAAAGGAACGTAAAGGCCAACAGAAACAGCTACTATACTGAGTAGGCCAAGAATCCATAAAAGTGGTTTTCTATTCTTTTTCTTTTCTCCAGGTTCAACTTCCGGCTGGTTGGTTTCCAAAACGGGAGCAAAACGGAGTTCTTTTTTATCGAGTTTCTTTTTACCTTCTGAAACTACTTTTTCAACCTCTGGTTTCTTTTTTATGGATTTTGTATCAAAGACTAGGGAAGGTGAATCATCCGTTTTTTTTACAACTTCCTTAACTTCTTCTACTATATTAACCTCCTTGATTTCTTCAACTTTCTTTTCAACGATGGATTCTGATTCAACAGGTGTAATAATTTCTTTCTCCTTGACTAGCTTTTCAGCTTTTTCAGTCTTTTTTTCTTTGGTTTTTTTCATCCAAGAATCGAATTCAATTTCTCCAACCTCGTTTTTGAAAAAACTACCAAATTGAAAAATATCAAAACTTTCTCCTTGGCTTAAATTCGTTTCTATTTCGCGAATGAATTTAGCAATGGTGTTCTGTGCATCTTGAAGGTCAATACCCTCCGTTTCAACGATAAATTCGGCAAGTTTCCCATCATCTGTTTTCAAATGTGGAAGAAACATAATCTCTTCAATATTCCCGTTGGGAGCAGTTAATGCACCAAATCTAGGTAAAATAACCGTATTTTCTCGTAAGAATAATTGAATGAAATATTTGTTCATTTATAGTTGAGTTTGAGAACAAAATTAGTAAAAGTTGTGATTAAATATTACATTTTTGCGTTTATGGATGATTTAAAATATTTCATGATAAAAATGAGTGTTTTTTAGGCGAACACCCTTTTCCGTATTTTGCAAAGTGCAGAGTTCATTTACACTATCGTGTTGGAAGAACAAATAGCGATTTTGATCAACAGCATCTTTCAGAAACAGTTCTTTTTCGGTAAGCGTAATTAATGGTCTTGTGTCGTAACCCATCACAAAAGGCAATGGTATGTGACCTACACTAGGCAACAAATCTGCCATAAAAACCAATTCTTTTCCTTGATAATGTATGTGTGGAATCATCATGCTATCTGTGTGACCATCTACAAAAAGCACGTCAAAATTTGGAAATACATTTTTGGTGAAATTTCCAGTTCGTTCAATAAATTTCAATTGACCACTTTCCTGAATGGGAAGTATGTTTTCCTTTAGAAAAGATGCTTTCTCGCGAGGATTAGGTTCGGTTGCCCAAAGCCAATGTTTTTCATTGCTCCAAAAAACCGCATTCTTGAAAGCAGGTTCGAAACGATCTTTTTTCGAATTATACTCAACAGCACCTCCACAATGGTCAAAATGCAAGTGTGTCAGAAATACATCGGTGATATCGTCTCGGTGAAAACCAAGTTTTTGAAGATTGGAATCTAAGCTGTCATCACCATGCAAATGATAGTGCGAAAAGAATTTTTCGGATTGTTTAATCCCGATTCCGGTATCAATCAAAATCAATTTATCGCCATCCTCTATTAAAAGACTGCGCATGGCCCAAGTGCATAAATTATTTTCGTCGGCCGGATTTGTTCTGGTCCAAAGTGATTTCGGTACCACGCCAAACATGGCTCCACCGTCTAATTTAAAATAACCTGTATTTATAGAATGAATTTTCATGCATCGATTTTTTATAAAGATAACAGGAAGTGGAAAAATGCAACCGAACTTTCATAACTTTGAAGAACAAAACACGTAAAATGAAAAGAATTTTATTTATTTCCGCTCTTCTTATTTTTGCTGCATCATGCGGTACTTCAAATAAAACGTCGAAGAACAAAGAGGCCGATAAGAAAGAAACGCCAAAGCAAGAGAAAAAAACTGTAAAAGAAGATTTAGAGGAGATGTAATGCCTTTAAGTCGTTGGTGTAAAACCAAATTTCGTCTTTATTAATTTTTTCTTTTTTGGAAAAAGGTTGATCTATTTTTGGAGCCTTGAGTCCTTTGTTAAATTTGTTTTCTCCGATGAGCACTCTTGCTTCGTCCCATAAATTGGTGGAAATGAATTCATTCAAAGTATGAGCTCCACCTTCAACCAGAATAGACTGAATTTCTCTTTTGTAGCATTCGTGAAGAATTTCATTTAAGTTAAAGTGGGGCATCTTTATCCATTCTATTTTCCCTGACTGCTCGTTTTTTAGAGTATTGAAAATTAGCGTTCGTTCCATCTGATTGTGCGTCCAATTTTCCAAATCAATTTTTGCTTCAGGATCAAGGATGAGTCGAATTGGAGATCTCCCGTTGACGAGTCGAACATCTAATTTTGGGTTGTCATTTTCTATCGTTTTTCTTCCAACTAAAATTCCCATTTCTTGACTGCGCCAAAGATGAACAAGATTTTTCGTCTCTGGCTGCGTAATCCAATTGATTTTCGATTCCGATTTTTCTCGGTCTTTGTCCATCAATCCATCAGCAGATTGTGCCCATTTGAGTGTAATAAAAGGCCGCTTCTTTTCGTGAAATGTGAAAAACCGTTTGTTCAAGTCACGACATTCTTTTTGCAAAATTCGACTAATAATGTGTACTCCATTTTCTTCTAGTTGCCTTATTCCATTACCATTTACTTTCGAAAACGTGTCTTCGGTTCCTATAACTACTCTTGGGATTTCTTTTTCTATAATCAGATTGGAACATGGTGGAGTTTTCCCAAAATGGGAGCAAGGTTCCAGGCTAACATAAAGCGTACACTTCTTAAATAAAGATTGATCTTTTACCGAATGAATAGCGTTTACTTCTGCGTGTGAACTGCCGTGCGGACTCGTGAATCCTTCACCAATGATTTTTCCTTCATAAACGAGCACGGCGCCTACCATTGGATTCGGCGCTGTCGTTCCCAAGCCTTTTATGGCTAAATCCAAACAGCGTTGCATGAAGAATTCGTGATTTTCCACGAGGTGAATTTACTATAAATGAGCGCATCGAATCCGACTTTTTAGATTTACTTTTGGAAATCAACCAATGAAAATATCAAAAAAAGTCTGGTTGCCTTTATCAAAATGCATTGGAAGACTAATCTTTATCTCTCTCCCATTTCCTTTTGTGAGTTCCTTTTTTTTTAATCGTTACCCAATCGTTCTTTTTCGCTTCTCGTTTCAGTTTTGTTCTCAGTTTTCTTGGATAGAAAATTTTACGCCACATTTTGAAATAGCGGTATTGTTTTACCGCACCGATTTGAGCAAGCACGTCGTAAGTCGATGACCCGCAACGAACGCCGAAAAAAGCATAATCGTAAGGAGTTTTCGCACTGTACGATTCGCAGACCCAAACAAATTTCGCTCTTTGGTTTTCTGTTATTGGAATGTAAATTACAAGTGTTTTAACACTATCCACATCTTCATCCATAATGTAGTTGAACGCAGAATCACTTTGGAGGTCGTATCGCCCATTTGGATTGTTTGGGTGTTGAAAAACATGCACGCGGCCTTCGTAAAAAAAGCTCAAGTAGCGCGTGCTGTCGTATTTTATGCCAACATGTCCTCCCAGCATTCCTCCGAACCATCTTTTTTGCTCACGCTTGTTCTCCGGTTTGGGCTTGGAGCCATATAGAAACCGAACTTCAATGGTATCTGTTAGTGATTGAATTTCTTGCGCTACACTTTGAAAGGCGAAAAATGAAAGGAATAAAAAATAGAATCTCATAAATTAATCAGTTGGATTGAATCTGTTTCAAGATTCGTACCGAAACACCAATTTGACCTTCCATAAACTGTAAAAGTTTGCTTTCGATTTCATTTTTATCTCGATGCACGCTGTCAAATTTAATTTTAAAATCATGCACATCAGCAACCTCAAAACCAAATCCTTTATCAATAAATAATTGAGCCTCCGGAAATTGAGCGTGTTTCGGGCCAAAAAGGATAGGCAGGCCAAAAACGGCTGGTTCTAAAATATTGTGCAATTTACCTGTAAATCCACCACCAATATAGGCGACATCACCGTATTGAAATAAATTCGTAAGATGTCCGATCGTGTTTAAAATTAACACTTGCGTTTCTTGGTTAATCTCATCTTTTACATCTGTGAAACGGATAGATTGAATCTTTAATACTTTTTCAATTTCTTGTATATGGTTTTCATTGATTTCGTGCGGTGCAATAATCACTTTTTGATTGAAACTCTCCGAATTAATGTATTCACAAAGAATTTTTAAATCAACTGGCCATGAAGAACCAATGATAAATGCTTTTTCACCTTGGAGCCAATTTCCAATTAATGGCGAACTTGTGACTTTTTGTTTGTTCTCGAATACACGATCAAATCTTATATCTCCAGAAATGGTAGCATTTGTAATATGAATGGACTCTAATAAATCGATTGAATTTTTATTTTGAACGAAGAAGTGGTCGAATGATTTTAAAATTGTCCGATAAAAACTGGCATACCATTTGAAATACAATTGGTTCTTACGAAACAAAGTATTGACAGAGAAAATTTTTGCTCCATATTTTTTTGCTTCAAAAAGGTGAAATGCCCAAAATTCATACTTCACGAAAATGACGTAATTGGGTTGGATAGTTTGTACGAATACTTTTGCATTTTTCGAGGTGTCCAATGGCAAGTAAAAAACATGTTCAAGATGCAGGTTCCGCTTTTGGTAATTCTGCATTCCAGAAGGAGAGAAAAATGTAACGACAATTTCATCCTCAGGGTTTTCTTGTTGCCATTTTTCAATTAAGGGAATACCAATGTCAAATTCGCCCAATGAGGCACAGTGAAACCAAACTACTTTTTTGCCTTGAGAATCGAATTTCTCCCATTTGGGATTTTTTCTCCCATCAACCCAAGCTTTCGCTTTTGGGTTGAACAAACTTGAAATTCTTACAGCAGAATAATAGAGGTAAACGGATATTTGATAGATGAATCGCATCAATCGAAATAGTATTCTTTAGGTAATCGGCGGTAAATTGGAATCATCCAACCCACTTTGAATCCGTATTGAATATCGAGTCGAGTTTTGGTTGAAACGGGAATCTCTGGCTCATCAAAATTGATCGTTCTTTTGTTTTTTGTAAAACCTTCCTGTACATAGAAGCCCCCGTAAAAATTAATCAAACCTCTATTTGCCATGAAGGAATAACCGATAAATTGATGAAGATTGAATCCTTGCGTCAATCGATCGTATCCTTTTTTGTAATCTCCTTCGATGGGAGGAACCACTTGGTTGTTTGTTTCAATTCTCATTTTGTGAGCTAAAAATCCGGCTCCACCGTGAACGAATATTCCCGAGTTAGAGTTTGGACTCAAGACAGGGAAAACTTTCCCAACGGCCAGGTTGGCATTGAATCCACGTGAATTAAGCACTACAGAGGCAATATCACCATTGGCATCAGTAAGGTTGCCTTTCGAATCTCTAATGTCGGCGAAAGGATCGCTTAGGTTAATTCGATTTCCGAAAATAAAATTAGCATCCACTCCCCAAAACCAGTTTTTATTGGTTTTATAACCTGCCAATATTCCGAGGTGATTCAAGAAACCATATCGATCACTGAGATCACCCGCCGTTAAATTTCCGCCATAGTGAAGAGCAAAAATTGGGGTGCTAATGGTGGAATCTATTACGCTTCTCTGACTATGGCTTATAATCGAGATTCCAAGGACAAAAGCAAGTGATAAAATAAAGGGTATTCGCATGCGTACAAAATTACAATCTTTTTTGAAAGATAATCCCTTGTTGAGTAAACCGTTGCAATCATCTCCTGTATGCAATTATATGGTGTATTTCACAATAATTTTCACAACTTTATGTTATATTTGTAACCCAAAAAAAGAAATTAAAAACGCCTTGATGAAAAAAATTCAAATGGTTGATTTGATAGCGCAATACGCAGATATCAAATCGGATGTGGATGCAGCAATAATGGATGTGATCAAGAAAGCTCAATTCATCAACGGACCAGAGGTAACAAATTTTCAATCTGAATTAGAGTCATATTTGGGAGCTAAGCACGTTATTCCTGTTGCAAATGGAACTGATGCATTGCAAATTGCCCTTATGGCTTTGGGATTGAAACCCGGTGATGAGGTTATTACACCTTCTTTCACGTATATCGCGACAACGGAAGTGATGGCTCTTCTTGGATTGAAACCGATTTTTGTGGATGTTGATCCCGATACTTTCAATATTAATCCTGCATTAATTGAGGCAGCAATTACATCAAAAACAAAAGCTATAGTTCCTGTTCATTTGTACGGGCAATCTGCAGATATGGAGGCGATAATGAAAATCGCTTCGAAACACAATTTGTCTGTTGTAGAAGATAACGCACAAGCTATTGGAGCAGATTTTAAATTTTCCGATGAGTCCATTGCGAAAACGGGATCGATTGGTCATATTGGTTGCACATCATTTTTCCCAAGTAAAAACTTAGGTTGTTATGGTGATGGAGGCGCAATGTGCACCAACGATGATGAATTGGCAAGTATGATTCGAATGATCGCTAATCATGGTCAAAGCAAAAGATATTATCATGATGTAGTCGGCTGTAATTCAAGATTGGATAGCATACAAGCTGCCGTTTTGAGAATTAAATTGAGAAAGTTGGATGAATATAACGCCCGAAGAAATAAGGTTGCAAGTACTTACAATGCATTCTTTGCTGATTATCCAGAAGTAAAGACACCCGCAGTTGGTTCATTCACGAGTCATGTTTACCACCAATACACAGTTCAACTTGATGATAGTTTGGACAGAGATGCGATGCAAGTGTATTTGGCTGAACGTGATGTGCCTTCTATGATTTACTATCCAGTTCCAGCACATAGCCAGAAAATGTTTGCACATTTCGGAAGTGCATCTACAGTTTTGCCTATTACAGATGATTTAACGACACGTGTTATATCCTTTCCAGTGCATACTGAAATGGAGAAGGAGCAGCAAGACTTAATCTGCAATTCAGTTGCGGCATTTATAAAAGAGAATAGAAAGTAATGAAGAAAATTGCCGTAATCGGAACAGGATATGTTGGTTTGGTTTCAGGAACTTGTTTTGCTGAAACTGGAAATGATGTGGTCTGTGTCGATATTGACGAGAAAAAGGTCGAGAAAATGCGTAAAGGTATTGTTCCGATTTATGAACCACACCTTGATGTTGTTTTCGAACGAAATATAAAACAAAACCGATTACGATTCACAACCAATCTGGAAGAAGCTGTTGAATTTGCGGAAATTATATTTTTAGCACTTCCTACACCTCCGGGTGAGGACGGTTCGGCCGACTTGAGTTATGTCCTTGATGTTGCCGACAAACTAGGCAAACTGATTAAAGAGTATAAAGTCATAGTAGATAAGTCAACGGTGCCTGTTGGAACAGCAGAAAAAGTTGAGAAAGCAATTGCCGCAAATGCTACCGTTGATTTTGCCGTAGTTTCCAATCCTGAATTTTTACGAGAAGGTTTCGCAATTGATGATTTTTTAAATCCGGACAGGGTTGTCGTTGGAACTTCTGACGAACGCGCTGTGAAAATCATGGATGAATTGTATAAACCATTTATTCGAGATGGTCACCCTTTGATAATCATGGATGAAAAATCGGCCGAGTTGACAAAGTATGCTGCAAATGCATTTTTGGCAACCAAGATTACGTTTATGAATGAGATTGCTAACTTCTGCGAAAAAGTAGGAGCAGATGTAGATTGCGTTCGACAAGGAATAGGTTCCGATTCGCGAATTGGACATAAGTTCCTTTATCCTGGAATCGGATTCGGAGGTTCTTGTTTTCCGAAAGATGTGAGCGCTTTATTGAAAAGTGGTCAGGCCGTAGGATACAAATTCGAAATTATCGACAGTGTGTTAAAAGTGAACGAGAAGCAAAAGGTCACTATGGTTCAAAAGATAAAAGATCAATTTGGAGACGATTTATCAGGACGTCATTTTGCACTTTGGGGATTGGCCTTTAAACCCGACACGGATGATATTAGAGAAGCTTCGGCCTTGTATATCATTAAAGACCTCATTGCACTTGGTGCTGCGATAACTGCATATGATCCAGAAGCCATGAAAAATGTGAAAGCGGAGATTGGCGATAAAATCAATTATGTTGAAAATCAATATGACGCCTTAGCAAATGCTGATGCTTTGTTAGTTGCAACAGAATGGGGTGCATTTAAAAATCCAGACTTCAATAGAATGAAATTGGCATTGAAAAACCATATTATTTTCGATGGACGAAACATATATGAATTGAATCAAATGAAGCAAAATGGAATTCAATATCACTCAGTAGGTCGACAAATTGTAGGAAAAGTATAATGGAAAACAGAAAGCGCATATTGATTACAGGAGCCGCCGGATTTTTAGGTTCACACCTTTGCGACAGATTCATAAAAGAAGATTACCATGTTATTGGTATGGATAATCTAATTACAGGTGATCTAAAAAATATCGAACATCTTTTTCCTTTAGCGAATTTTGAATTTTACAATCACGATGTTTCAAAATTCATTCATGTTCCAGGAGAACTAGATTATATTCTTCATTTTGCTTCACCAGCGAGTCCCATTGATTATTTGAAGATTCCGATTCAAACCTTAAAAG
>DGBF01000089.1:4964-7646 GCA_002384725.1 Flavobacteriales bacterium UBA4011 | reverse complement strand
TTTCGCTCTTTCGTCTTGAAGTTGTCCAAAAGCAGGATCTTCAAAAATGATATTCTCGTGATAACATTCTGCCATTGTTCTAATATCTGCATTGGCAAAAGCTTTATAGAATTTTGAAATAAGTTCCGAGTTGCTCATTTTTTGTATTGAGTTTTACAAGTGGATTAAAAGTAGAGATAATTGATATTGGAACGTAACTTATTATTACTTTAACGTTTAAGGAAGTAAATAGAAACTATTCGTATGAAAACAATTTTTACTCTTGCACTTGGCGGCTTCATTTCATTGGCTTTATTGTCGTTCAGCCAGAATATAACCCGAAATAAATACAAAGCTCTCAATAATGGTTATACTTTCGTTCCCTCTGGAAAATTGGAGTGGAATGGTGAATCGAAATCAATTAACTCCTTCATCATGATGAAAGGTGAAATCACTAATTTTCATTGGATGGAATTTCTTTCCGATTTAAGGGTAAAAGGCGACACTGAAAAATTAGCGATTTGTTTAGTTGATTCTAATAAGTGGAACACTGCAAGCTCATTCAATAATAAATACGTAGATTTTTATCACTCTCATCTGGCATATAGAGATTTCCCTGTTGTGAATATTACAAAAGAAGCAGCTAAACTTTATTGCGAATGGTTATCGGATCATTTCATGCCGAATTTAGAAGGTGGAGGAAAGAAGTTAAAATTCCGACTTGCAACTCACGATGAATGGATTTACGCAGCAAAAGGTGGTTTAACCATGGGTGCATACAGTTGGGGTGGACCATACTTAACAAATAAAGAAGGAAGTCAATTGGCAAACTATGTTCGATTTGGCGCAGAAAATATTTCACGTGATTCTACAGGGAAGTTGGTTGTAGTGAGAAATGATGCTGGCGGAGTTGCTTCTGGTGACTTTGTAGACGTGACGGCTCCTTCACAATCCTACTGGCCAAATGGCTATGGTTTGTATAACATGAATGGAAACGTAGCCGAGTTGGTCGCTGATAAAGATATCGTTGTCGGCGGTTCATGGAAAGATCCAGGATATGATGTGCGAAACGAAAGTTTTAATCCCTACGAAGGTGCCGCTCCAAATGTTGGATTTCGGGTTATCGCTAATGCTCAAGGAAGTGATGTGCCCTGGATGAAGATGAAGAAGAAAAAATAGACCGTTTTTCTATCGAATAATTTTATGAATGATAACATACTGTCCAGTCCTACTTGCAACTTTCTCTTCTTTGTTTTCTTGACAATTGTCCCATTCTCCCTATTTGTACTCTATTTCAATTTCGAGGGTTTTTATAATTGATTTTGAGCAGAAAGTACATTTTCGACTTCTTTTCGTGTCACTTTACTTTCACAAAATTTGATGAAATAGTCTTGAACTGATCTTTCTATATATAAATCTGTCATTTCTTGGACTTCTCCTTTTATCACTATCGGTTTTTCTATGATAGGAACGGATATGATGTGGGTTCCTTTTTTTTCGCCGTTTTGTTTCGGACAACCGTTTCATTTGTTCCGCAGGCGATTAAAATAGAGAAAGAAACAAACAGCATAGCAAGTCGATGGAAGCTCATATCCGTGGGATTTTCAATAAGAATAAAAACAAGCATTTTTTGAGGATTGTTGGAACAAAGAAAATTCCTTATTTTCGACAAAAAATAGCACGAATGACTTTACAAGATACCATTTCAGCAGTAGAAAAATTTCATACAGCCTTCAAAATCGGAAATAATTATTCACCAACTGTCGATTTGCCAACAGCGGAAATTGACCTACGTCACAGGCTGATGTCCGAAGAGAATGAAGAGTATCTCGAAGCTGCTCTTGAAGGTGATATTGTCGAAATTGCAGATGCATTAGGTGATATGCTTTACATCCTTTGTGGAACGATTTTAAAACACGGATTGCAACACAAAATCGAAGAAGTTTTCCAAGAAATTCAACGCTCCAACATGAGTAAATTGGATGCAAATGGCGAACCCATTTATCGTGAAGATGGAAAAGTGATGAAATCGGATCAGTATTTCAGACCAGATATTGCCGAGATTCTGGGTAAATAGTTGTCAGGAAAGATAAGCCACTAATTTCACTAATTTTCGCAAATTATATTGACGGTAGAGGTGTTTAATAACATAAACCAAACCACCCATCCGTGAAAACCGTACCTGTTTGGCAGTAAGGTTAGTGCAATTAGTGGCAAACAAAACAAACGAGTTACACCTCTAATTCATGAAAATTCGTGAAATTCGTGGCAGACAATACAATGAACAAGTTCAATCTTCGCGTATACGGCATTCTCATCAACAAAAACAATGAGGTTTTGCTTTCTAGTGAATTACGCTTCGAAAAACCCATGATTAAATTCCCGGGCGGCGGGTTGGAATTCGGCGAAGGATTGGTCGATTGCCTCAAACGAGAATTTCAAGAAGAATGTGGAATTGAAGTGGAGGTTGGAGAATTATTTTACGTCAATGACTTTGTTCAAGTTTCCGCTTTTAATTCGGACCAACAATTGATTAGTTTTTATTACAAAGTAAGTTTCCCGAAACCAGAAATTTTAGAAACTGTTTCACTCGATTATGAGCATAAAACGGAGGGAGAAAAATTAGTTTGGCGGAAATTTAGCGATTTGAGTTCTGAAGACATGACGTTTCCTATTGATAAAATTGTAGCTGAAAAGCTGAAT
>DGBF01000089.1:0-4854 GCA_002384725.1 Flavobacteriales bacterium UBA4011 | reverse complement strand
TGAAAAGCTGAATAAATTGGAGTAGTGTTGTTTGAGAATGGTCCAAAATAATTCGGGTGCAATCCACTCTGAATCTCCACTTAAGAACTTTCCACTCAAAAAACTTACATCTTCACTTTTACAAAAGCTTTCTGCATATGTTCACGAAGCATTTCTAACTTTTTGTCGTATTCTTTTGCGCCAATAACAACCTGACATTTCGGCAAGCTATCACCAATTCGCGCCAAATGCGCCAAGTTTTTTCCTTTCAACGAAAGATTAACATCATCGATGATAAAAAGCTTCAACATATTCAAGTTTAAACCACTTTGGATATATATGTTGTAAATACGATTGGCCGTTCCAATAACAATCTCCGTTCCGTCAAAAATATTGTTCCGTTGCTGCACTTGGTGACCTTTGTCGTGGGCCAAATCGATGGTCAAATCCATGTGCTTCGCCCAAGCACGCATTTCTTCTGCACGCGCGATTACTTCGTCATCATTGGCGCAAATCATGATCACTCGTGGTGAACCTTCCTGCGGTTCAGGAACTTTAAAAATGCTCGCCATGACCATTAATGTCGAAAAACCTGTGTTGCCTTCGTTGATCACAATTAAGTTTTTTCCTTCGCGAATTTTACGAAACAATTCCTCTTGCGCCGGAAGAAAATCTTCGTAACCTGCAATGGTCAAATTCTCTATCAGTGTTTCAGGTAATTTTTTAAATGCCATTTTTTTATTTTTGATTGGATTCAAGACTAAAAGACTCAGGACTGACTTACTACGCACAGTCTTTCCGTCCTACATCCAAAAACCTACTTCAATTTTTTATTATTCTTATGTCGATCCGCATCGCGATTCGTTTTCTTCTCCAAGTTCTTATTCAAAGCATCTTCCAAATCTACTCCTGTCTGGTTAGCCAAACAGATGAGTACGAAAAGCACATCCGCCATTTCATCGCCTAGGTCTTTGTTTTTATCCGATTCTTTTTCGCTCTGTTCACCATATCGTCTAGCAATAATTCGTGCGACCTCGCCAACTTCCTCTGTTAACATCGCCATATTGGTCAACTCGTTGAAATAACGAACACCGACATCCTTGATCCACTTGTCTACAATATTTTGCGCTTCTTTTATTTCCATTATTTGACTATTGACGCTGACTGGTGACCTTTTACAATTTCCATCTATCAATGGTTAAGGTCAATAGTCAATTATCATTCTTTATTTTTCGAATCTAAACTAATTGTCACCGGTCCATCATTTAACAATCTAACTTTCATATCTGCCCCAAAGATCCCACTTTGTACTTTTCCTGGAATCTGAACTTCTGACTTTTTCAAAAACTCTTCGTACAATGGAATCGCCATTTCAGGTCGAGCGGCTTTAATAAAACTCGGTCGGTTTCCTTTCTTTGTTGATGCATGCAAAGTAAATTGACTAATCACCAACAATTCTCCATTTTGATCCAAGAGACTTTCGTTCATTTTTCCATCGACATCAGAGAAAATTCGCATCTGCAATATTTTTGAAAGCAACCAATCGATATCATCATCACTATCCTCCGTTTCAATTCCTAGGAAAATCAAAAGGCCAGAATCTATTTTACCTTCTATTTCCCCATTTATTTCAACCGAAGCTTCCCAAACTCTTTGAATTACAGCTCTCATCCGTAAATGTTTTTCCTGTAATTTTCGCTCGCATCTTCGTGCAACATAACCCAATAACTTTCATAGCGACTTTCGGCAATTTCGCCTTTTTCAACCGCTTCTTTCACCGCGCATTTTGGTTCGTTAATGTGCTGACAATTATTAAACTTACAATTTTCCATTCGCTCGCGCATTTCTGGAAAATAATGTCCGATGTGTTCCTTTTCTAAATCTATAATTCCAAAAGCTCGTATTCCAGGTGTATCTACGATAAATCCGCCTGAGGTTAAAGGAAACATTTCGGCAAAAGTCGTTGTGTGTTGACCCTGGGCATGTGCTTTGGAAATCTCTCCAATTCGTGCAGATAATTCCGTATCGATTGCATTAATCAAGGAGCTTTTCCCTACGCCAGAGTGTCCACCAATCATCACTTGTTTGCCTTTTATTTCAGCTTTCAGAAAATTGACGGAGGCTTCATCAAACGTTGAAATTTTGTGACACGGATATCCGATTACTTCGTATTTCTTGATGATTTCATCAATTTTCACCAAATCTTTTTCGTTGTATTGATCGATTTTATTGAATAATAAACTACAAGGAATTCGAAATGATTCGGCCGAAACCAAAAAACGGTCGATGAAGGCCAAATGAGTATTCGGCGAATGAATCGTAACCATCAAATACGCTCGATTGACGTTCGCCGCCAAAATCTGCATTTGCTTGCTCAGGTTTGTCGATTTCCGAACAATGTAATTTCGTCTTGGTTCCACATCTAAAATTACCCCACGATTTTCATCATCTCGCTCGGGAGAAAGTATCACTTCGTCTCCGACTGCTACAGGATTTGTCGTTTTCAAACCAGACATGCGAATCTTACCCCGAAGTCTACAAACGATCATTTCGCCGTCCTGCTCGAGGACGTTGTACCATTTTCCGGTCGATTTTAAAACTTTTCCTTTGGTAATCATTGGCGGCAAAGATACTGTTTTTGACTGTTGACTATAACTATTGACCATTGACAATTTATAAAATCTATAAAGTCAATGGTCAAAGTCAACCGTCAATGTCTGTAATAGTCAATGTCTTTTTGATTATCTTCGCCCTTCAAAACAACCCACATGTCAATAGAGGTAAAAAACCTGACCAAATACTACGGCGAACAATCTGCTGTAAACGAAATAAGTTTCGAAGTGAAAAAAGGAGAAATTGTAGGTTTCTTGGGTCCAAATGGTGCCGGAAAATCAACAACAATGAAAATTATTACGGGTTTCATTCCTTCCACTTCAGGCGACGTAAAAGTGTGTGGTTTACCTGTAACTGTTGATTCTTTGGATACACGAAAATTGATTGGTTATTTGCCTGAAAACAATCCCTTGTACACTGACATGTATGTGAAGGAATATTTGACTTTTGTCGCGAATATTTACAAAATTAAAAATGTAAAAGAGCGCGTTGCTGAAATGATCAAAGCGGTTGGTTTGGACATAGAACAAAACAAAAAAATCGGAGCTCTTTCAAAAGGGTATCGTCAACGGGTTGGATTGGCGCAAGCGATTATCCACGATCCCGAAGTGCTTATTTTGGATGAGCCAACTTCTGGTTTGGATCCCAATCAATTGGTCGAAATTCGCGAGTTGATTCGAAAAATTGGTAAAGAAAAAACGGTAATGCTTTCTACGCATATTATGCAGGAAGTTGAGGCGATTTGTGATCGAGTGGTCATCATTAACCAAGGAGAAATTGTTGCAGACGGTAAACCAAACGAACTTCAATTGGAGAAAAATGTGGTAACTGTTTATGCTGAATTTGAAGGTGAAGTGCCGAAAAATAAATTGAAAGCCATCAGCCAAGTTCGTAAAGTGGAGAAAGTTGGAGATGGCTGGTTGTTTGAAGGTTCGGCTGATGCTGATTTGAGAAAACGTATCGCGCAATTCGCCCAAGAACAAAAATTACTCGTATTGACACTTCGAGTGGAAGAAAAAAGATTAGAAGAAGTGTTCAAAGATTTGACAACGAAGAAGTAGAAATACTCGAGTGTAATTCCAATATAAAAAAACTAATACTTCTGTTATTAATCGTTTATCTTGGGAATATGGAATAGGTGCTCGAGTAGGTTTCTAAAACGGTAGATATTACCGCGAGTGGAAGGACGATAAGTATCATAGCGATAGAAATTATACTGCAGATAGTGTTGTCGGATTATTAGGATTGCAATATGCCTTTGGAGAAATTCCTTTTAAGCTTGGACTAGATATAATGCCCTATTTCGATTTGTATCACAGAGGTTATAACGATTATATCGACGCAAGTCTATTTTTACGTTACGTATTCTAAAAGCCAATTAAGTTTATTTTCTGTTTATAAAAAATCACAAAAATGCTGGCAAGGTTTAAAAAAAACTTAACCAGTATTTTTTTAATACTGAATTAAAAGATCTAAAAATTTTCTTGTGACCTTGAAACAATCCGAACCAAGTACACGGAAATCTGCCTCTTTCTTTTAATTTTGTATCAAAACATTAAAAAATGCCCAAAAATTTTATCGCCGAAATGCAATGGAGAGGAATGATTCACGATATCATGCCCGGAACGGAAGATGCACTCAACAAGCAAGTTCGGTCTGGTTATATCGGTTTTGATCCAACTGCCGATTCTTTACACGTAGGACATTTGGTGCAAATCATGACGCTCGTTCATTTTCAAAGAGCAGGTCATAAACCGTTTGCATTGGTTGGCGGAGCAACGGGTATGGTGGGAGATCCATCTGGGAAATCGGACGAAAGAAATTTGTTGGAAAGCGAAACATTGAACCACAATGTGGAATGTGTGAAAGAACAACTTTCTCGTTTTCTTGATTTTAATTCGAATGAAACGGGCGCCGAAATGGTCAATAATTACGATTGGTTCAAAGAAATGAACTTCTTGGATTTCATTCGCGACGTTGGAAAACACATTACAGTGAATTACATGATTGCGAAAGATTCTGTCAAAAAGAGACTCGAAACGGGGCTCTCATTTACTGAATTTTCTTACCAATTGGTGCAAGGATACGATTTTTACTATTTAAATAAACACAAAGATTGCATCGTGCAATTGGGAGGTTCAGATCAATGGGGAAATATCGTTACTGGAACAGAATTAATTCGTCGTAAAAGTGGGAATGAAGCGTATGCTGTGACAACTCCTTTGATTAAAAAAGCAGATGGAACAAAGTTTGGAAAAACAG
>DGBF01000144.1:5394-5681 GCA_002384725.1 Flavobacteriales bacterium UBA4011 | reverse complement strand
CGGAATCCACCTAATTCGGTCATGGCCCAGTCGATAGTGACGAAATCGGCAATACCTTCTTCATAAATCCGTAGTGCTTCACCATAAAATGGACGAGCAACACGATTAACGATAAATCCTGGCGTGTCTTTGCAAACTACGGTTGATTTACCCCACGAATCAATTAAATCTTTGGCTGTTTTCAATGTTTTTTCTGAAGTTTGAACAGCAGGAATAATTTCAACCAAAGGCATCAATGGAGCTGGATTGAAAAAGTGAATTCCTAAAATTCGATCTGGATTCTTAAG
>DGBF01000144.1:0-5314 GCA_002384725.1 Flavobacteriales bacterium UBA4011 | reverse complement strand
CGCAATAGACAGGGAAGAAGTATTACTGGCTAAAATACATTCGGCAGAAACGATATTTTCCATTTTGGAAAAGACTTGATGTTTCACTTCCAATTTCTCAACGATTGCCTCAATTATCAAACTACAACCTTTGAAATCGGCCATATCCGTCGTATATGTGATTCTGCCTTGAATATTGATTTTATCGTCCGCAGAAATTCGGTCTTTTTCAACCAAGCGGTTCAAGATTTTATTCAAATCATCCTCCGCTTTGTTTAATGTTTCTTGACTTACATCCACGAGAATTGTTTCGTGTTCATTTTGAGCTGCGACTTGCGCTATGCCTGAACCCATTGTTCCGGCTCCGAGTATTCCTATTTTCATTTTGTGTTGAATTTTTTGTTTAGAGAAAACACCTCCCCTGCCCCTCCTCAAAGAGGGAATACCATCTCTCTACCTTTGAAATCTGGTAGACGTTTTTCTAAAAAGGCTTGGGTTCCTTCATTGAAATCGTGGGTGGAACCGGCTTCGGTTTGTAGTTTTCCTTCGACTGCTAATTGTTCCTCCAAATTATTTGTCAATGATGCATTTAAAGCTCTTTTCGTTAAACCTAAACCTTTCGTAGGCATTTGAGCCATTCTAGTCGCGAAGGTTGAGATTGTCTCATAGAACTCTAAATCTGGAATTGCCTTGTAAATCATATTCATGGCTGCAGCTTCTATAGCGGAAACTTTATCTCCCGTCATCATAAGTGCGGAGGCTTTTTGCCAACCGATCAATCTAGGCAACATGAAGGTTCCCCCTGAATCTGGAATTAATCCGATTTTTGAAAATGCTTGAATGAAAGATGCAGATTCTTTGGCAAAAACGATATCACAAGCCAAGGCGATATTTGCTCCAGCTCCTGCGGCAACTCCATTTACAGCTGCAATTATAGGTTTTTCAATATTCCGAAGGCGGACTATAATCGGGTTGTAGTGATCTTTAACAATCGATTTCAATTCAGGCCCGTTCGGATCCGTAGCTTCCGCTAAATCTTGACCTGCGCAAAAGGCTTTGCCTTCTCCTGAAATGACTATACAACGAATGGTTTCGTCCTTTTCGCAATCATCCAAAGCTTTTTGAAGATCAAAAGCCATTTTTTGATTAAATGAATTGAAAACTTCCGGTCGATTCAACTTCAGTGTCGCTACCCCATTCTCTTTTGATATAATAAGTTCCATTATAAGTTATAATTTTTAATCATGTCGACAACACGATCAGCAATTTTATCACGCAAAGTTATTGGTTCAGTTACTTCGATATCGCCGCCGTAACTCATTAATTCTCTAATTAATTCTTCCGTTACAATCACATTAAGTGAAAAAGTCGTTTTATTCTTTCCCTCTTTCAACAATTGCTGTGTAGCGTGAAAAGGTTGAGACTCAATGTATTTTGCAGCAAGATTATTCGCCTTGAAAACAACCTCTACAGGTTTTCCCTCATGCGTTGTTATCCCAATTGTATGTTCGAAGAAATTCTCTGGAGAAAATTTGGCAGGCACTGTTCCATTGTGTTTCGTGATTTCCACTTCTGTCATTCGCTCCAGGGCGTATGTCACAATCTTTCGTTTTTCTTCATCATGACAGATCAAATACCATCTATTTCGATATTCTTTCAGTAATAATGGAGAAACCATGCGTTGCTTTCCTTCTGTGGAATGGTAGCTTCTATAATCAAAAGTGACCACTTTTCTACTTTGAATCGCTTCTAGGATTACCGAAAGGAACTCATTTCCAGCAGTTTTGGTACCTTTCTCAAACTGAACATGTTCTTGGATTTTTTCATCCAAAGGATTTGCTGAAATAGTAACTCGATCGACGATTTTATCAATTGCATTGCCAAATTGCTTGAACATATCGATATCCCGAAACTGCATCAATGTTTTCGCGGCAAATTGTATTGCTTTTAAATCTTCGTCAGTTAGCGGAATATTATCTATGCTAAAGTTCTCATCCTCATAACAGTATCCCTTTGTCACTTTAGAATACTTAATGGGTGCGTCATGCTCCATTCTGAGCGCATACAAATCTTTTTCTATAGTGGAATCGCAGATGTTATTGCCGTCAATAGCACCGTATAGTGCTTCTTCGCAAGCTTCTCTTAAATCCTGTTTGGTTGGATTCGGCTTGTACTTGTTTCGAAGACTTCGGTCAATTATTCTATAGCGTATCTGAGCGTTCTTTATCTGTGACATTAATCGAAATTCAGATTGCTAAATTAAAAAATTTTAATGAGAACGTAAAGCATTACGCACAGAAATACAATTCAGAAAAAAAACCGGGAATTGAATGATAGATTCTATTTGGAAACAGTAACATTCGCCTTATCTTGAACATATCCAAATAGTTCAAAATATTTAATGGCTTTGACCACTTCATAGGGCACATCTTCTTCCCAACTAGAAGCCCCTGCGCGGATTTTAGAGAGAACATCGTCCGAAAGGATATGAAGAAGTTGTTTATCATATCCCTCTATTGCAGCCATTTTGTTGTTGTCTTTCATATATTGCAACAATCCATGCAAATGTGCTGGAATTCGAAAATCTTGCAATGCATATAAATCACCTGTTTCTACGTCATTAGCTGGATAGACAAACAACTTCACTTTGTGACCAAATCCACGGCCGAAAGCTTCAAGTAATCCCCCAGGTAAGTTATCGTAATATTTCTCGTCAAAGATGGTATGCAAGTTATATACACCAAGGATAACACCCATCATTTTTCCGCGGGCAATAGAACTTAAATAATCGACCATTTTATAATGTTTCAAGTAATTTGAAATCATTACAGTATAACCTAAAGAACCTAGTAATTCGGCTCTATCAAAGAAATCTTTATCAGAAATTTTACCATCTGCGGTCAAATCCTTCAATGTCAATTCAAAAATAACGCTGACATTTTCTTCTTCAACTCCTTTTTCTGCAACAAACTGTTTGATTCCGGCCTCGATCATGTCGATATGCACTTTTGTTACTGGACGAAAACGACCACGCATCAAAAGAATGTTTTTCTTGTATAGAGCCGAAGCAGGTTGAAGTACATTACCCGTCAAATCGAACATGGTAGCATCCGTCATACCTCGTTTTACAAGATTCAGTGCTAAAATACGATTGTCGGCACCTTCAAAAGCAGGACCAGAAACACGAACCATATCAATTTCAACACGGTCACGTGTCAAACGGTGTAATAAACTCTGAACGAACTGGTTCATTTCTTCACTTTGGAAAAAACTCGCATGAATCAAGTTTACCCCTAAAATCCCTAAGGCTTCTTGTTGGGATTTGTGACTATTATCGTGCATTTTAACGTGCAAAACAACATCACTTGTTGGACCATTGACCTCCATTTGGAAGCGAATACCCACCCAACCATGACCTTGGTTTGTTTTATGATAGTTTAGAGACTCTACTGTATTACAAAAACTAAAGAATCTAGATTCTGTTTGTTTTTCAGGGAGACGAAGTTTCATTGTATCGAATTCCGTTTCCAACATAGTCGTCAATCTTTCTTCACAAACATAACGTGAAGCTTCACCATAAAGGGAATCTGACACCTTCATGTCATAAGCAGATTGAGAAAAAGCGATTGTTCCAGAACTGCCACCTGCTTTGAAAAAATTGGCCGCAACTTCCTGCCCCGCCCCAATTTCTGCAAAACATCCGTAGATGTCTAGAGTTAAATTGACCTTAAGAGCCTTTTCTTCCGTTGTTAACCTTCTTTCTTCTAACATGAGATTATTATGAAATTCTATTCAATCTATTATACGCAAAAACCGAACCGAAAGTTTCCCGAACTTTAATTGGGCGGCGCAAATTTAGGGTTTTCAAGGAACTCTTCATCAGTTAATGTCAAAAGAAATTTCTTTATTAATCCTTTTTCGAAGGCATCAAGCTGAACTCCGCCCTGAGAAGCAAATTCAATGCTTGGGCTGATTGTAGGACTCATCACTATTCCAGAGGAATAATGCTCAATTACTTCATCTAAAGTTTGGAAACGCCCGTCGTGCATGTAAGGAGCTGATTGAGCAATATTTCTTAATGTGGGCACCTTAAACATACCCATATCTTGAGGTTTTCCAGTTACGCCGCCTTTTCCTTTGTCAGAAAAAGTGGCGTCCAAACCATTATTGGCAAATATATTCAACTGCATTAACGGTCCACTATGACAATGAACACAATCTCCGCCATTTAATGAAAGAAACAAATCATAACCTGCTTTTTCTTCATTGGTAACTGTCGAAAAAAGTACTTGTTCCTTGGGAGATAAATTCAATCCGTTAGAATTTTTATAAATTACGTCATACTTAGAGGACCCACTTATCATTGTTCTTAAAAACTGAGCTATTGCTTTTACCACTTGGTATTCATCCATGTCATCTGCACCAAAGGCAGCATGAAATTCCTTGCGATAAGAATCATCCGTTTTTAGTTTATTGATGGCATCTTTCCAAGATTGGTGCATTTCAATAGGGTTCGGGACTGGTTCAAGAATTTGTTCTTCCAATGATTTTGCTCGACCATCCCAAAAAAAGAATTTTTGGTACCCTAAATTAACAAGTGCCATCGACTGACGAGTTCCTGCTAGTCCGTCAATTCCGATTGAAAACTGATTGCCGTCTGAAAAAGAGCTTTGAGGTGAATGACAAGCGGCGCATGACATAGAATTATCCCCACTCAATCTTTTGTCATAAAACAATCGTCGGCCCAATTCAACCCCTTGTTCTGTCAATAAATTATCCAAAGGAATAGCCATTTTCGGAAAATGAGAAGGCTCATCTAATTCATATGGTTTTGCATAAGGTTGTATCTCTCCCTTTTTACAAGAAACTAGAACAAGTGTAAATAGTAAGAACCAAACTAATTTCATTTTATTTTTTTATCGCTGCAACAAACTCATCTATTATAATAACGCTGTAAAACATTTGACTATTGCTAGAATGTGATGCCGAGTGCACTCTCAAGTCTGTTGGATTTTGCCCATCCAAGATTGCCTTCACATCCAATTTTAAAGTTGTTTTGCTCTTATTAGCATCAACGTCTACCCAATCCACAGCTGAAATTGTTTTCGTTCGAAACAAAAAGTCAGTTCCTAAATGAAAGAAAAAGTTTTTGTCAAAATTGTCTATCCCATCAGCTATCGTATCTGCAAATCCTTCGATAGTTACAAATTTGTATCCAGGGTTCCATCCCCAGTGCATGTCTCCAATATTTGTAATATTTAACGGAGAAGTGTTGGGTTGCAAAGAAGGATCTGACGTATTTAACGGATCTGGAACACCCAAATTAAATTTCAAA
>DGBF01000037.1 GCA_002384725.1 Flavobacteriales bacterium UBA4011 | reverse complement strand
CCCCCACGCGCTTGATTTTGAGGTACAAGTTTTTGAGGATTTCCGTAATATACTTTTAAATCTCCACCATAGTTTTGATAAGCGTCTTTTAGTGCGTGAATTGCTTGATGAATAAAGATAATTCGTTGGTCATTCTTTTCAAGCTTGTCCAGAATAACGGTGTCGAAAACAAAAATAGCTTGAACGGAATCTGCTTTTTTCTGGGCGCGATACAGTCCAGCATTGTCGTCAAATCTCAAGTCGCGTCGATGCCAAAAAAGGGCTTTTTTCATGCCTTACTCTCCTGAATATTCTACGATGTTATTTTCTGTTTCCCAAAGACGTACAGTCAATGAAAGATGTTTTGGTAGTTTTGTCGAGATCAATTCCCAAGCTACCTTAGCAATATTTTCTGCTGTGGGATTTAAATCTTTGAATTCTATTACATCTAAATTCAAGTTTCGATGATCGAATTTATCGGTTACTTCTGAACGAATAAGATTTTTCAATTCCTTCAAATCCATCAAATAACCAGTTACCGGATCAATTTTTCCTTCTACCCAAGTTTCCATTACATAGTTGTGCCCGTGGTAGTTCGGATTGCTACACTTACCAAAAACTTCGAAGTTTTTCTCGTCATCCCAAGCCGGATTAAATAGGCGATGTGCTGAATTAAATGTTTCTCTACGGCCTACTTTCATATTGTTTTTAGTTTCAAATGTGGGACAAATTTACCCCAATGTTCGTTCATTATTATTTTGAACCAAGCGGAGTAATTATTTGGGTTTGCGGCTAGATCTTTTTGAATGTCATCCACCGCAACAAATTTCATTTCTGAAACTTCTTCCGGATTAATCTGATCAAAAGAATTGCAAAATCCAATCAACACATGGTCCATTTCGTGTTCTATTAAATTACGATCTAATTCAACTCGGTACTTAAATTTGAAAATAGATTTTACTTCCGCTTCGATGAAAATCTCTTCCATTAAACGTCTTTTCGCTGCGTCTTCAACAGATTCATTTTTGGCTGGATGACTGCAGCAACTATTCGACCATAATCCGGCAGAATGATATTTGGAATGGGCTCTTTTTTGAACGAACATTTCGCCTTTTTCGTTAAATAAAAACACAGAAAATGCACGATGAAGTAATCCTTTTTCATGCGCTTCTAGTTTTTCTATTGACCCGATTTCTCGGTCATCAGAATCGACCAAAACGACGTCATTAAAGTTATAATGTTCTTTCAAATCTTAAAGAATATTGAGGTTGTGACGAACTATCGAGGTAAGGAATAAACGATATTTTTTTGTGTTTCGAATACGCACCCGTTCTTTTAAAATCCTATGCGGTTGAGTACTTTTTATTTTTTGAAACAGTTTATAATAGTATTTGTAGGCCATGTATACACCAAATCTAGAATTTTTTGGCAATTGTTTGATTCCTTCATATCCTGCTTTGAAATCCAGTTCGATATCAGCTTCGATTTGTTTCTTAACCGTTTGGTTGAATGCTTTCATGTCCACTCCAGGGAAATAAGTTCTGTCCAAATCTTTGTAATCAGCACTTAAATCACGCAAGAAATTAATTTTCTGAAAGGCTGACCCCAACTTCATTGCAGAAGGTTTGAGTCGCAAATATTCCTTATCATCACCTCGAACGAATACTTTCAAACACATCAGTCCTACTACTTCAGCCGAACCCAGGATGTATTTTTCGTATTCTTTTTGATCGAAATCAATTTGATCCAAATCCATTTCCATGGATTTCAAAAAAGTATCAATAAGTTCAATTGGAATTTTGTATTCATTCACCGCCCATTGGAAACTATTTAAAATTGGATTCAAAGAGATTTTTTCTCCGATAGCTTCGAACGTTTGTTTCTTGAAATCAGTCAATAATTTATCTTTGTCAAAACCGTGGAAGGAGTCGACAATTTCATCTGCAAAACGAACGAAACCATATATCCCATAAATAGCATTATGTAAATCTTTGCTCAAAAAACTAATTCCCAAGGAGAATGATGTGCTGTAACGTTTGGTCGTCATTTCACTGATGTCGTGGGAAAGAGTATCGAAGATTGATTTCATATTCCTTATTTGTTGAATTCTTTAGCAATGTGTTTAGCAACCACCTCTCCCGAAATTATCGATGGAGGCACACCTGGCCCTGGAACCGTAAGTTGACCAGTGTAAAACATATTAGACAGTTTTTTGTTCACGAGTTTTGGTTTCAAAAATGCAGTTTGTCGCAAAGTATTAGCCAATCCGTAGGCATTTCCTTTGAATGCATGGTAATCATTTTTAAAATCGTCCAAACAATAACTTCTTTTGTAAACAATGTTTTCCTTGATATTTTCGCCTGTTCTTTTTTCCAATCGTTCCAATAACAATTCGAAATATTGTTCGCGTTTTTCTTCACTGTCCTTCAAATTCGGAGCAATGGGAATCAAGAAAAATAAATTTTCGTGACCTTCTGGAGCTACACTTGGATCTGTAATCGATGGAACACAAGTATAAAACAAAGGTGAACTAGGCCATTTTGGGTCCGTATAAATTTCTTTGGCATGTTTTTCAAATTCAGTATCGAAAAATAAATTATGGTGCTTCAAGTTTTTCAAACGTCGATTTACCCCAACGTAAAAAATTAAAGAAGAAGGTGCCATCGATCGTTTGTCCCAATACTCTTCGGAATAGTTTGCGTTTTCCTTCAGCAACAATCTATCTGTATGGTGATAATCTGCTCCTGAAACGAAAAGATCTGCATCAAATTTTTCTGAATTTGTATGTGCTGCGGTAATCTTTTTACCTGCATGAGAAAAACCAATCACTTCTTGATTCGTTTCTATTTTCACCCCTTGTTTTTTTGCAATGGTCGAAAACGCTTCGATAATTTTGTGCATGCCACCCATGGGATACCATGTTCCCAGACTAAGATCGGCGTAATTCATTAGCGAGTAAAGTGCTGGCGTGTCTTTTGGCATTGCGCCAAGAAACAAAACTGGAAATTCTAAAAGCGACAGAATCTTCGGATGCTTGAAGTATTTTTGTGTGTATTTGGTGAATGATTTGAGTAAATGCATGTTCACCAAACCCTTCATGATTCGCATATCTGCAAATTCGGTCAATTTTAAACTTGGTTTGTGCACCAAATCTTGCATACCCACTTCATATTTATATTTCGCTTCTGCGAGAAACGTTTTTAAGTGCTTTGAGCTTCCAGCTTCTAATTCTTCGAACCAGTCCTCTAATTTGCTCATTTCGGCAGGAATATCTGTATGTTCTCCATCTTGCCAAAATATGCGGTAGGAAGGATCCAATCTTTTTAAATCATAGAAATCGGCGGTAGTTTTTCCAAATTGTTGATAGAATCTTTCGAAAACATCTGGCATCCAGTACCAACTTGGGCCCATATCGAAAACAAATCCGTCTTTTTCAAATTTGCGCGCTCTTCCGCCTATTGAATCATTTTTCTCGAGGAGGGTGACGTCATAACCTTCTTTTGCTAGAAAACTTCCTGCAGAAAGTGATGAAATTCCAGAACCGAGAACAACAACTTTTTTAGGCATATTTCTTATTAATTTGCGTTTTGATATTCAGAAAGTGATTCCTGCAATTTTTGTCTAGCAATAAAAATTCTACTTTTTACCGTTCCAATCGGAATGTGCAATTCTTCAGCGATTTCTTTGTATTTGAAACCCAAACAATGCATCTCGAATGGCTTTTTGTAGTCTTCAGCTAAGTTACTGATTTCTTCATTAATTTCCTTGGCAATTAACAAATTTGATGGAGTATTGCCGTTTGTGTGTTGGTTCAATAAGTAACTATCTTCTGAATTGTCAAAAATAGTTCCTGCTTTTTTCTTTCTTCTGTATTGATTAATAAAGATGTTACGCATGATAGTAAAGACCCATGCTTTGAAATTTGTTTTCGGCGTATAATACGTTCTGTAAATAAATGCCTTCATCATCGTTTCTTGAGTAAGGTCTTTTGCATCATCCTCATTTCTGGTAAACTGAAAGGCGAAAGACTTTAAATAAGATTCTAAATCCGTTAAGGCTCTGTTGAATTCTAAAGTCGACATAATCTTCTGTTTTTAGTTTGATAAAACAAATGTAGGGCATTTTGTTTAATTTTTTATTAAAAAGATTAAACAAAATGCTAAATTATATTAAAACCCCTTGACAGACCTACGAAAGTAAGGCGTTTTAAGATTTTACTTTTAGAATTTTTTTTACTGATTTCGCCAGTTTTTTGGCTTCTTCGAGCTGAGAGGCGGTTACCGTAACATGTCCCATTTTACGAAAAGATTTCGTTTTTTCTTTACCGTATAGATGAATATGGACGCCTGGCATGGCAATTGCCTCTTGAAGGCCCTCATATACAGCACTACCTTCGTAGCCTTTTTCACCCAAAAGGTTGATCATAACGGAAGGCTGGGTGATTTTTGTCGAACCCAAAGGCCAATTCAAAATGGACCGCATATGTTGCTCAAATTGTGAGGTTTCATTTCCTTCGATGGTTTGATGTCCGCTGTTGTGCGGTCGAGGTGCAACTTCGTTAACCAATAAACTTCTGTCATTCGTCAAAAACATTTCCACGGCTAAAATTCCAACAAAATCTAGCTTGTTCGCTACGTCAATAGCTAATTCTTGAGCATTTTTTTCAATTTCAGCATCTATTTCAGCAGGTGAAAAAAGGAATTCCACCAAGTTTGCTTCAGGGTTAAATTCACTTTCGGTTGTCGGATAAACAGCTGTCTCTCCCTTTGGATTTCGAACTACAATAACAGAAAGTTCTTTCGCAAACGGGATTTTATTTTCGATAATCGATGGAGCATCAAACAACCGACTAAGTTCATCCTCATTGTTTACGACTTGTACACCTTTCCCGTCGTAACCTCCTGTTCGCAGTTTTTGAACAAACGGAGTCTGAGCCATTTTGCAAACTTCTGTGGCGTTGGCCGCTAATTTGAATGGAGCAGTTGGAATATTATTATCTGAATAGAATTGTTTTTGTAAGCCTTTATCTTTAATAATGCGTAAAATTCTCGGTTGCGGATAAACCCGAATTCCTTCGTTTTCCAATTTTTCCAGCGCTTCCACATTTACATTTTCAATTTCAATCGTAACAAGAGATTTGTCTTTACCGAAAGTATAAACGGTATCGAAATCTTCCAACGAACCGACGGTGAAACTTGCCGCCAAGCGGGAACATGGTGCTTCTGCATCAGGATCGAGGCAGTGCACATGAACATCGTAGTTCATTGCTTCTTGAATAAACATTCGGCCCAGCTGTCCACCACCGAGCATTCCCAATCGAAAATTTTTGCCGTAGCTCTTTTCCATAATGGTGCAAAGATAAGAATCTTCTTTTCTGTGTAAACGAAAGTATAAAATGCCCAATTCTGCTTGAATTGCTAAGATTTCCTTAATTTTGCACTCCAACTCAAAGGTATCGTGATTCAAATTCGAGATAAAAAATTTGTTCCTTTTATAAATGCAGGAGAAATTAAAGCAGAAGTTGCTTCGTTGGCGGAAACGTTAAATAAGGAGTATGAAGGTAAGGATGTGATTTTCATCGCAATACTTAATGGGGCATTTATGTTCGCTTCTGATTTGTTCAAAGAAATTAATTTACCCAGTGCCATTAGCTTTATCAAAGTTTCTTCGTATTCAGGAATGAACACAACGGGTCGAGTAGATGAAATTATTGGTTTAACGACGAGCATTAAGAACAAGCATGTCATTATTTTAGAGGACATAGTCGATACGGGAATCACAATTGAAAAGGTGAAAAAGTTGATGTGGACGGAGGAACCTGCGTCAATTGAGACCTGTACACTTTTATTTAAGCCCGATGCCTTCCAAGAAAAAGAAATTCCTAAATTTATAGGATTCTCAATTCCCAATCGATTTGTCGTTGGTTTTGGATTAGACTACGATGAGTTGGGTAGAAATTTAGGAGAGATTTATCAATTAAAAGAGGAGGATTCCTCAGAAAAAAATATGTTGAATATTGTACTCTTTGGCCCTCCGGGAGCTGGAAAAGGAACACAGTCTGAACGTTTAATTGAAAAATATGGTTTGTCGCATTTGTCTACAGGCGATATTTTTCGTTTCAACATCAGCAACAAAACCGAATTAGGTGAATTAGCGAAAAGTTACATGGACAAGGGCCAGTTGGTTCCGGACGAAGTGACAATAAAAATGCTGCGTTCTGAAGTAGAAAAAAATATAGAAGCTAAAGGATTTATTTTCGATGGTTTCCCAAGAACGAATCCTCAAGCAAAAGCTTTGGATGAATTATTATCTGAATTAGGCACGTCTATTTCGGCTATGCTTTCATTGGAAGTGGAGGAGGAAGAACTCAAAACGCGATTGATGAAGCGGGCTGAAACGAGCGGTCGACCTGATGATGCTGATCCTGCAATTATTCAGAATCGAATCAAGGTTTATCGTGCAGAAACTGAACCAGTAAAAGCGTATTATGAAGGTCAAAATAAATTGGTTGGAATAAACGGTTTGGGTTCAATAGACGACATTACGAAACTTCTTTTTGAAGTAATCGATTCCCTTTAAAAAACACACTTAAAACATAGACCTGATGGCATCCGATAATTTTGTCGATTACGTAAAAATTCACTGCAAATCAGGAAATGGTGGAGGTGGCTCTGCACACTTCCGACGTGAAAAATATATTACCCAAGGTGGTCCTGATGGTGGCGATGGTGG
>DGBF01000110.1:7148-7494 GCA_002384725.1 Flavobacteriales bacterium UBA4011 | reverse complement strand
CCAGTTTCGCAAAAAGAACAAGTTTCAGAGCCTCAGAATGAGAAAAAGACAACCGTTAAAGCAACGACGAAATCTACAAAACAACCAGCGGGTTTAACTAAAGGCGAAGCATCAACTTCGGAAACCGAAACAATTGAAGTTAAAACACCAAGTTTTGTTGGCGTTATAACAATTGAAAAACCGAATAATCCTACCGTTAAAACAGAAGTCACGCCAAGTTCCGGAACGAACAAAACGAATGCTTCGGAATCAACAACGAAAACAGATAACCAAGGAGAAAACACAAGCTCTTCGTATCCGATTAAAACGAACTATAATGTGTTTACTCCAAATGGAGACGGAACCA
>DGBF01000110.1:6679-6977 GCA_002384725.1 Flavobacteriales bacterium UBA4011 | reverse complement strand
GTTGAGTCAGAGGGTTTAACGGACTATTCCATTGTTATAATGGATGAAAAAAACAATAAGGTTTGGGAATCCAAAGATCCAGAGGCACAATGGGACGGACGTAATATGATGGGTCAAATGGTATCAGAAGGAAGATATTTATGCTTGATCGCCGGTAACGGACCAGACAAGAAACCGTTTGGGAAACACGTTATAATAACCATAAGAAAATAAAAAGAGTAACCTATTCTACTAAAAAACCCTGATGCTTTCGTATCAGGGTTTTTTGTGAGGTCCCGAGCGGATTCGAACCGCTGTA
>DGBF01000110.1:0-6507 GCA_002384725.1 Flavobacteriales bacterium UBA4011 | reverse complement strand
AACCGCTGTAGATGGTTTTGCAGACCACTGCCTAGCCGCTCGGCCACAGGACCATTTTTGAGTCGGTAAAGATAGAAAAAAACTAGACTAAACTAGTGTTTCCTCTATGATAATTGCCACGTTTGACACATCTCCGTTAATTGGAGGAGTATGTTTTATTATTTTGACGACAAGAGTTTTAATTCCTGTCGCTTCTTTTTTTATTCTATTCACAATACGTTGACCTACTTCTTCAATTAACTTGGAGCGAACGGCCATTTCTTCCACAACGATTCTATTTATAAGGACATAATCCACAGTATCAGAGAGGTCGTCTGTTTCAGTTGCCTTTGTAAAATCGGTTATCAACTTCACATCAACAGAATATTCACCACCTATTTCCCCCTCTTCTGGCAAACAACCATGAAAAGCATATAGGCGGATATTGTTTACTTCTATTGTATGAACAACCATCTTACTTTAGTTTCTCAAGACTTATTTGCATCCGAGCAATACACTCTTCTTTTCCCAAGAATTCGGAAATATCGAACAAACCAGGACCCACACCTTTTCCTGTTAACAAAAGACGGTATTGAGGCATAGCTTGACCAAAACCAATTTCTTTCTCTTCGATGAATTTCTTGAACAATGCGTCTAAAGTTTCAGCGTCGAACTCAGATGATTTCAACTTTTCCATCCATTCCAACATCAATACAGAAGTTCCCTCTTTCCATTTTTTACTTACGGTTTGCTCATCATATTCTGTTGGGCGCTCCATTAAATATGCTCCTTCAGCAGGAATATCAGCGATGAATGTAGCGCGCTCTTTCATTAGCTCGGCCACTTTTGCAAGTCGCTCTGTAGTTTCATTTGGACAATATTCTTTCAATGCTTCACCAAGAACAGCGTTGTCCATCGCGCGCAAATAACTTTGTTGAAACCATTTTGTTTTATCAGGATCAAACTTAGCTCCTGACTTTGAAACACGGTCTAAAGTAAACGCTTCGGCCAATTCATCAAGAGTAAATAACTCCTGAGTTGTTCCTGGATTCCAACCTAAAAACGCCAACATATTAATGAAAGCAGGTTGTAAATATCCTTCTTCTTTGTAACCAGCGAAGACTTCGCCGTCCGCCGTTGTCCAATTCAAAGTAAAAACCGGGAAACCGATTCGATCACCATCACGTTTTGACAATTTACCATTTCCATCAGGCTTCAAAAGCAATGGAAGATGCGCGAATTGTGGAGCGTCCCAACCAAAAGCACGATACAACAATATATGCAAAGGAGCAGAGGGCAACCATTCTTCTCCACGAATTACGTGAGATATTTTCATCAAATGGTCATCCACGATGTTTGCCAAATGGTAGGTCGGCAATCCATCGCTTTTAAACAAAACTTTATCGTCAAGGTTGTTTGTGTTCACAACTACCCACCCACGAATTATGTCTTCAAATCGAACATCTTCGTTACGCGGCATCTTCATTCGGATAACAAATGGATCACCAGCATCAAGACGTCTTTGAACTTCTTTACTAGGGAGAGTCAATGAGTTCTTCATCGTTGAACGTGAAATTACGTTGTATTGCCAGTTCGGCATACCTGCGTTTTTTGCATTGCCTCGCATTTCATCTAACTCCTCAGATGTATCGAAAGCATAATACGCTTTGTCGTTTTCGATAAGCTGCACAGCGTAAGGCTTATACAAATGCATACGTTCCGATTGAACATATGGACCATAATCTCCACCTAATCCCGGACCTTCGGTTGGCATAATTCCTGCCCATTCCAAAGAGTCTGTAATGTATTTCTGTGCACCAGGGACAAAACGATTTTGGTCGGTGTCTTCGATACGTATAATAAACGTACCCTTATGTTTTTTAGCAAATAGATAGTTGTACAATGCCGTTCTCACACCACCAATGTGTAAAGGTCCTGTGGGAGAAGGGGCGAATCGTACACGAACGTTTTCTGACATGTTCAGTTTTTTCGGCAAAGATAGGCAATTCATTATCAATGATAAGAATTGATGTCTTGTTAATATTTTTAAAGTATTTGCGTTTTTAGGGTGTATTGTCCTATCTTAGGCAGTTGAATTAAAGAGTAGAATATGTCGGTATTTGACCGCTTACTGGAACAAATAGATTCTTTCATCCGGAAGTACTATAAAAATGAAATGATTAAAGGACTCATTTTATTCATTGGGGTGCTCCTCGGGTCCTTCCTGTTGGTTACTGTTTTGGAATACATTGGCCGCTTCAATTCCTACGTTAGAGGCTTTTTGTTCTTCAGTTTTATTGGTGTTAATCTATACATCTTTATTCGCTACGTTCTGTCGTCGTTACTGAAGTTGAACTCTTTTGGGAAAAGAATTAATCGCTCTCAAGCAGCGGGCATAATTGGTCGTTTCTTTCCACAAATTTCGGATCGATTGGTGAATACTTTGCAGTTGAATGAACAAGGAAACGATGGAAATTTTGAATTGATAAGAGCAAGTGTTGTTCAGCGATCAAATAAGTTGGCCGCTTTCAATTTTGTTTCAGCCATTGATTATAAAGAGAATAAAAAATACGCCAAATGGTTAATTCCAGTCTTTGTTCTTCTTTTGGGAGTGGCTATTTTAGTGCCCGGAATTTTAACTCAAGGGACAGAGCGGGTAGTTAATTTTAAAGAAAAATTCATTCCAATTGCACCTTTTTCTTTCATTGTAAAGAATGGAAACATGGCCGTTGAAGAGGGGCAAGATGCTGAAATTGAAGTACAATTGGTCGGGAATTCTATTCCAGACAAAATATATTTGAATTCCGATCAAGGTAAATTTTTAATGACGTGGAAGTCGAAAAGTGAGGCGACGTTTTTACTCCCCAAGATTACGCAAAAAACAAATTTCTTTTTTGAAGCAAACGAATTTTCTTCTGACAAATATGCGATAAAAGTATTGCCCAAATCGGCAATCGGAAAACTGACAGCGAACATTGTTTATCCAAGTTATTTAGGCCGGGCTTCAGAATCAGTGCAAAACGCAGGTGACTTAAATGTACCCGAGGGCACAACGATAGAATGGTCTTTCCTTACGAAGAACACAAAGAAAGTGATGGTTTCGGATGGGAACAAAACAGAAATATTCACAACAGATGGTTTCAAGTACAAAAGAAACCTAAGGAACGATATGGGGATTCTTGTGAGACTTCAAAACAAACAAAGCAATAAGATTGACTCGTCTAGAATGAACATTAGTGTTGTTCGAGATGCGAATCCGAACATTGCCGTACGCGAAGCGAAAGACACGGTTAGCGATGGTTTGCGCTTCTTCTCCGGAAACATTTCTGATGATTATGGATTGTCTGCCTTAAGTTTTGTTTACAGAATTATTTCTAAAGAAGGTAAATCTAGAGAAGAACGAATGTCGGTTTTATCTCCAAAAGGAACGGATTTACCATTTGATTTTGCTGTGGATTTTAGAAGAGAAACCCTTAAAATTGAAGATCGGATTGAGTATTACTTTGTCGTGAGTGATAACGACGGGGTCAATGGAAGTAAATCGACTAGAAGCCAAGTGTTCACGTATCAGCTGCCAACACTGGAAGAACTCAATGAAGATCGCGGAAAAGATCAAGATAAAGCACAAGAAGATTTAGCGAAATTATTGAATAAAACACAAGACTTCCAGAAAGATGTTCAGCGCCTTAAAAAGGAGGTAATGAATTCTAAATCAATGGATTGGAAGATAAAAAATCAGCTTGATAGGTTAAAATCAGATCACATGGAACTCCAGAAGTCTTTACAAAATCTTCAACAGAATCTGGAGAAGAGCGTTGAGGAGAAAAATCAGTTGTCCGAAATGGACAAAGAGCTTCTTGAAAAGCAAGCGCAAATTGACGAGCTTTTGAGCGAGTTGATGGATGATGAAATGATGGAGCTCCTTAAGAAACTAGAAGAGTTAATGATGGAGCAAAACAAGGACGAGATGCAAAATCAGCTGGACAACCTTGAACAAAGCACAGAAGATAAAAACAAACAGTTAGACCGAAGCCTTGAAATGTTGAAGAAACTTCAAGTGAATGAAAAGATTGATGACATTGAGAAGGAATTGAAAGAATTGGCTGATGAACAAAAGAAACTCGAAGAAGATATAAGTAAAGACAAAATCAGCGCAGAAAAGGCTAAGGAAAAACAGGATGAATTAAACAAGAAGTTCGACGACATCAAGAAGGACTTGGAGGAAATGAAGAAGCTAAACGAAGAGCTTCAGCGTCCGATGGATATTGATGATCAGAAAGAAATGCAAGAAAAAATTTCTGAAGAGATGAAAGAGGCTTCAGGAGACCTTGAAAAAAACAAGAAAAACAAAGCCTCTGAAAAGCAAAAACAATCGGCTGAGGACATGGAAAAGATGGCTGAGGAGCTAAATAAAAGTCAAGAGGAAGCCAATGCTGAACAGGAAGGTGAGGACATGGATATGCTCAGGCGCATTCTTAAAAACTTAATGGCGCTTAGTTTTGATCAGGAAGATCTAATGAAAAAGTTTACTTCAGTAAATGATAGCGACCCGATGTACAAGAAGTTTGGGCGCATGCAAAGAGCGATTGTGGACGACACGAAACAAGTACGAGATTCTTTAGAAGCACTGGCAAGACGACAACCAAAAATAGCCTCGTTTATCGACAAAGAATTAAATGCAATTGCAGTGAACCATGATGGAGGGTTAGAGGATATCGACGAGCATAGAAAAAGAGAGCTAGGCCAACATCAACAATTTGTCATGACAAGCTACAACAATCTAGCTCTGTTGTTGAATGAAAGCTTACAATCTATGCAGGCCCAAGCGCAAAAAAATAGTAAACCAGGTTCTGGTGAGTGCGATAAACCGGGCGGGAAAGGGCAGCCGAAACCAGGTCAAGGTAAGCT
Organism: Flavobacteriales bacterium UBA4011; assembly: GCA_002384725.1. Classification (GTDB taxonomy): domain Bacteria; phylum Bacteroidota; class Bacteroidia; order Flavobacteriales_D; family Crocinitomicaceae; genus UBA2040. The sequence continues at coordinate 1,620 of DGBF01000110.1, read as the reverse complement.
TGGAAACAGTGATATGAAACAAGCTTTAAAGAAACAGCTGGAACAAATGCAAAAAGGCAAGAGTCCTGGCGGAACGAAGCCAGGTGATCAACCTGGAATGGGAACAGGAGGTCAGGGTGAGGGAATGATGCCGGGAGGTATGTCAAACAAACAAGTAGCAAAAATGGCGGCTGAACAATCGGCTATCCGAAAGAAATTACAAGAGTTACGTGACCAATTGAACAAGGAAGGTCGAGGCGAAGGAAACAAATTAAACCCGCTTATTGATGAGTTGGAGAAACAACAACAAGAACTGTTGAATAAGAATTTTTCACCTGAAATGATTCAACGCCAGAAAAACATTTTGACACGATTGTTAGAGAGTGAACAAGCACTTATGGAAAGAGGTTTCGAAGAGAAGCGTGAATCTCTAAGTGGAAAAGATAAAGTTTTGGGTAACCAAATTCGATTTGAGGAGTATAACAAAGAAAAATTAAAGCAAGTAGAGCTGCTAAGGTCTGTTGACCCTGTGTTTAGGAAATACTATAAGGACAAAGCAAATCAATACTTTAATTTGTCAATGTGATGGAAAGTATGAAAGAAGGATTCAATGTTATTGAGGAGATTCAAGTACCCTCAAGTTTCGAACACTTAAGTAAAATCGAAGGATTAATTGACCGTTCTTGTTTCACAGCAAGTGTAAGTGAAGACAATTACGGAAACGTATTAATTGCCGTAACAGAAGCGTTTAATAATGCAGTTGTTCATGGTAATAAGAACGATGTTTCGAAAACGGTGAATGTACAGGTTGGTCATACAGACGAAGAGCTTTGCTTTGTGTTGCAAGATGAAGGAAAAGGTTTTGATTTTGAGAATGTAGCAGATCCAACAGCAACGGAAAACATTGAAAAAGAAAATGGCAGAGGAATCTATTTAATGCGCCACCTAGCCGATCTAGTTGAGTTTAAAAATGAAGGTCGCGAAGTGAGTGTTTTCTTTAAAAAGAATGATTGATTTTTCTTGGTCGAAAGGCTCTCCATTTGAAATAAATAGTACCCAAATTGATGCGTGGATTGAATATGTTGTTGCCCAAGAAGACAAAACTTTGGGGGATGCAGCAGTTGTTTTTTGTAGTGACGAGGAGTTGCTAGTAATGAATAAGCAGCATTTAGACCATGATTTTTACACCGATATTATTACGTTCGATTACACAGACGACAAGATTGTTTCTGGCGATTTGTTTATCAGTATTGATAGAGTAAAAGAAAATGCAGCCGATCTCTCTTTGGAGTTTAATGTCGAACTTAGCCGAGTTATAGTTCATGGTTTTTTGCACCTTTGTGGTTATGGCGATAAAGGAGAAGACGAAGAAAAGGGCATGCGCCAAAAGGAGGATTTTTATTTAAATAAGTTAAAAGGTTTCACGTGAAACCTTTTTTAATTTGCGCACCGACGAAGTCGTTGTAATTTTGTTCCACGCGAAACATAGAATATGTTAAAAGAATACGATGTTATAGTAGTGGGTGGAGGACATGCCGGTTGTGAAGCTGCGGATGCTGCGGGCCGATTGGGTGCGAGTGTTTTGTTGGTGACCATGAACATGAATACGATTGCTCAAATGAGTTGTAATCCTGCAATGGG
>DGBF01000073.1:13550-13922 GCA_002384725.1 Flavobacteriales bacterium UBA4011 | reverse complement strand
TCTGATGTTGCCCTTTGAGATCTATACTGCCGTCGTAAACAAGGTTCAGATTGTCGTCCTTAACGTCGACTTTTCCAACGAGTACTTTGTCAATTAGACTTCCTTCCTTGATCGATATTTTTTTATAGGAGTAATCCATGAAATCAAAACGAGAGACTTCACCTTCAATGTTTGTGAATTTTATTGACTCAGAAGGATTTGCTTCACCACTCAAGAAAAATGTACCATCAATTATGCCAAATTGGTCATCTTGAAGAAAGGTTCCTAAATCAAATTCTTCCACTTTTACATCGTAGGTGCTTGCTATAGACCGATTGAAGGCGTAAGAATTGTTTTGGTAGTTTTTAGAGAATTTCACGCCATTGTCCATGC
>DGBF01000073.1:0-13489 GCA_002384725.1 Flavobacteriales bacterium UBA4011 | reverse complement strand
CTAACTGACTCGTTAATTTATTTGCAGCGACCACAAAATTATCCATGAAACCGGTCAACTTAACATTTTCACCTTCCAAGTAACCCAGACGTTCTGCATATTTATCGAAAGTCATGTAACCTCCACCATTGTCTTTCGGGAGTTTGATTTGTTTTAATTCATTCAAATCGATGTATGTGTAATCCAATTTTTCGTTGAAAAAGGACTCGTCTAAATTTCGGAAATCTGGAAGGTTGATCGTTCCCTTTATTTGTGTTTTTTTACCCGTTCGTAAATTTAAATCGGCCACATGAAGGTTTTTTACACGTCGGCTTACCACTCCAGAAAGAACGACCATCTGGTCCATTCCTTCTAGTGCAGAAGCGAAATACGAAACATCTTTCAAAGAAACCAATGAAGGACGAAGTGTGGCTTCAAAAACAACGCTGTCTTCGAACGTGTAAACATCTGGCAATTGATTCATTTTCAAATTCATTCTTTCAAATGAAACATCCGATAGAGGTGTTTTGATGGTGAGTTCATTGAAGTAAATCCCTTTAGATGTCACTGCTGCTTTTCCAGTAAGTTTATCCAAAACGAATCCACATTTTTCTTCCGTGGCGAGGTTTTTAATGTTGGCAAAAATATCGTTTCCTCTAATATTAATGTTGTCGGCAAATAAGTTGACATTTATAAAATCAAGATGATCCCAATCCATTCCAAAGTCGGAGTAGGTCTTTCGGTTGTCATCGAAACGGAAATGCACATTGCTCAGTTTCAGTTGAGTCAAATCTACCGCGATTGGTTTCGAAGTACTGGTTTTAGTTCCAGAATCGAAATAATCTTGAATAAACCAATAGTTGTAATCTCCAGATTTCGCGCGTTGAATATGCACATCACCATTGTCTAATTCGACCGAGGAAATCGTCAGTTTATTGCGCGCTAAATCAAGAGATTTGAGTTTAACATGCAAGGTTTTGATGTCGGCTAAAACTTCACCATTTTCATCTTCAACATAAACACCTTTGAGTGCCACACGATTGAAAAAGACAATGGCCACTTCGTCCACCTTCATTTTTGTCCCCAATTCACTCGATAAAAAAGAGGTCGCTTGTTGGGCTAAAAAGGTTTGAAACTTATACGTTCGGACGAGAAATGCTAAAGCAATAATGCATATAAGTGCCATATCCACCACAACGGCGAAAAAGCGTCCTATAAATTTCATTAATTTTGACATTCAAAAACAAATTTACGTAAACATCCGTGCAAAAAGACATTTACATTTTGGGAATCGAGTCTTCATGTGACGATACCTCTGCATCTATACTCAAAAATAGTTCCATTTTATCAAACGTGATTGCTGGACAAAAGATTCATGAAGAATATGGAGGCGTTGTTCCTGAATTAGCCAGCCGAGCCCACCAGAAAAATCTAATTCCTGTGATTGATTCAGCGATAAAAAAAGCAGGCATTACTTTGGATGATGTAAATGGTATAGCTTTCACCCGCGGACCAGGGTTGATGGGGAGTTTGGTTGTAGGGACTTCTTTCGCAAAAGCACTTTCTTTGGCAAAAAACATTCCCATGATGGACGTAAACCACATGCAAGGACACGTGCTGGCCCATTTTATTGACGTTGAAGGAAAGGAAAAGCCAAAATTTCCTTTTTTATGTTTGACCGTTTCTGGTGGACATACGCAAATCGTGTTGGTCAAAGATTATTTGGAGATGGAAGTTATTGGTTCAACGATCGATGACGCAGCAGGAGAAGCTTTTGACAAATCGGCTAAATTGCTTGGTTTTCCTTATCCGGGCGGACCGTTAATCGACAAATGGGCCAAAGAAGGGAATCCAGATGCATTTTCGTTTTCGGAACCGAATATGGAAGGGTACAACTTTAGTTTTAGCGGATTGAAGACAGCGATAATGTATTTCTTGAAGAAGGAAACGAAAAACAATCCTGAATTTATTGAAGAAAACAAGGCCGATTTGTGTGCATCAATTCAGCGAACGATAGTTTCTATATTACTCAAGAAAATAACTTTAGCAGCGAAAGATTTAAAGATTGCACAGATTGCAATTGCCGGAGGTGTTTCGGCCAATTCAGGACTTCGCAGTGCGATGATGGAATTGGGTAATGAAGAGCATTGGGACATATTTATTCCAAAGTTTGAGTACTGCACCGATAACGCAGCGATGATTGCCATAGCAGGAAAATTTATGTTGGAAAAAGGGTTGATGGCTGGTCAGGAAATAAGTGCCAAGGCGAGAATGGCTATGTAGAAAAGTAAGGTAGAAGACCTTATTTATATGAAAATTAAAAAACTAAGACTTCAGAAATACCATTTTCAATAGATTCCATATTGTCCGTTTCTGAAATTGCAATTATTTTCAATAATAATAAAAAGGTTTTTGAATATTTGCTTTCCGAATATAATTTGAACGTTTTTTCTGGAAGCAAAGACGTTTTGGAGGCCATTGGTGATGACGAAGGTCTTTTTATTTGCATGAACAAAACAAAACGAAAATGGTTTCCGACGGGCGAGGAGACATTTTGTTCGGGGTTTGAGGTGGAGTTTGAAGAAGATGAGTTATTCTTTCTACTTAAATACAAAGAGGAGAATTTAATTAGGTTAAAATGATTTCTAAACTACTTTTTGTTTGCATTACACTAATCGCCATAGACGCTAAAGCCAACCTGCGCCCAAATTATCTTTCCATTAAACTCACCAGCGATAAATTAGAGGCGGCAAATGGACAGGAAATAACATTTTGGTTAGAATTTACAAACGAAGACAAAGGCACTCGTCCGATACTTCTGCCCGGAAATAGAAAGTCAGGTAAAAAGATCATCTATTTTTCAATCTTTTTCGTAAAAGACGATTTTTACACCGAAGTATTTCGGGAAAGTTTAGACATCACAATTGACACATCGAGTAGAGGAGGAATCGATTTTCGGTATTTAGAAGCTGGCGAAACGTTCAGAATCCCTATTTTTTTCAACGACAGTAAAAATTATAATTCACATATCGAGGCGCACCATCGATTGCCTGAATTACTGTCTGGAGATTATCAGGTTTTGGTGTGGTATCAGCCTTGGAACGATGATTTGGCCCAATATGCTTTTAATCCGATTGATCCATTTGGGCATTCTTCTGAAGAAAATTATGATACCACGAAATTAGATATGTCTCTAGAAGGCACGCAAAGTAATTATTTGAGCCTTTCGATTGTAAATTCCTTTACTATAACTTCACCTTTTGAGAGCACCGAATTTTGCCCCCTTGATTGTAAGTTTTGCGCTGTAATTGAAAAAGAAAACTGGACTAAAGTTTCTGCTATCATTGATGGACAAACGTATTACAAAGGACCGACGAATCAGATCGATTTGGATTCAACATGGCGCATGCCGCACAGAAATGTAACGTGGTTAGGGCCAAATCCTCAGGCGATATTAGCTTCCTTGCCAACGTTTACTGGTCGCACAATAATATTCAGTACACCAAGCGGATATCAGTATTACTATTTGTCGTGGCAATTGGGTGAAATATACGAAGCCAAATCAAGGATGAGTCAAATTTTCTATTGGATAGGCATCAACCGATCATTAGTTAAAACGGCAGAAGTCGACTATTGCAAACTAGTGCGGTTTTCTCCTTATTAGCGCATCAAAAAGCGTGAGATCTTATCCGTTGCTTCCATTTCTTGAATATGCATAAGCGGTACTTTTCCCGTTTCGAAATAAATACCAGTTATATTTAGTTTAGTCAAGTCAATGGGATTTCCTTGCTCGATGAAGTTTTCATAGTCGTTTTCATAATCGTTCAATTTATATCCGTACAGTACTTCTAGAAACACATGTCGGTTGAACTCGACCTTGTTGGTAGTCGTTTTATAAAGAATATCTCTCATGACATCGTCAAGACTGCGATTATCATCAACATTTTGCTTTATTTTTGTGTCGAGGTAAAATGCATAGAGTAACCCTCTTCGATACGGAAGTTTTCCCCATTCCTTATCTGACCAAAATTTTTCAGCGTTGATTTCTCCGTTTGGTTTAGTTTTCAATGTTGAATTGTAATGCGGTTCAATAACTTCTTCATTTAATTTGGCCATGAAATCTTCAAGACTAAGTATGCCGCTTCTGAGTAATAATTTATAGGCGAAGTAATTCGTGAAACCTTCGCTGAACCAGTATTCTATTTCTTCAGACTCGTTAACGATAGTTGAACCGACCCAATGATGAAAAAGTTCATGTGCAAAAAGCCAGTTTAATCTTTCGTTGGTGGTCATGAAATTATCTGAACAATAGGTCGCAAATGAATTAGTGAGGCCCGTTCCTCCACATGAATTCAAACAATTGGTTTCATTGGGACAATTTTCAAATGTTTTGATAAATGTTACCGTGGTCGTTTCAGAATTGTTTTCCTTCCAGAAATTTCTTTGAAGTCCTACGATGTTGTATAAATCATTTTGCAATCTGGTTATGTCGACATTTTCCCATGTATCAGGAGTAGATAAAACTACGTTGTTTTGATTCCAAAGTTTTTCATATGAATTCAATTTTCCGCCTAAGAATATCGATGAAGAAAACTCGCTAAATTTGGCTTTGAACTTCTGCGTTTTTTCAGTTCCAAAACTGTTTGTTATATCGTAACTGCCGAATTCCGATTTCCAAAGGATTTGGATTTCCACACTTGGGTCGTCATCGGTGAAATTCGAATAGGGCATCATGAAGAGACTTTTCCCGAAAACATGAAAATAGTTGCTGTTGATGATTGGTCGAAAGGTATTTTCAGTCGTTACCTTTTCTTTGAAATCTTGGATAATTTCATAGCTAACCTTATATTTTTTGTTCGGATTGCCTTTCAGCTTAATTTCATTTTCCTTTTTTAGAAACTCAACATTTGCCTTTGGAGAAATTTTTAGGTTTTTCACACTTTTGAATAAGTCTTTTTCATCCCAGCCTTCGTTGGTAAAGGCCAATTGTATTTCGCCCTTTTCGTTGGTAGCCGTTTCAAATTGAACGGAAACGGAAGGTATCTCCGCTGTAAGGTTGGGTTGAACCACATAACTCAAAACGGTTGATTCGATTGAATTGCTTGTAATTTCTTTGGGCCCACCGCAAGCTGAAAGAATAAAAAATAAAATGTATATTTTTTTCATGTTATAAAATTAAGTCATTTACCAAGAACTACCTGAACCTCAGTCACCACCTCAGCTTATCCAGCCACCGCCGCTCTTAAAGATAGTGACTTTTAGTGATTTAAAATAAATTTATGAAAATTTATATAAAACTTTTCTGGAGCTTGTTCCTAAAGTGATAATTTCGCAATCCAATTACATTCTATGAAGATTATTGTTTACTTAACTGTCCTGATTTTTATTACTTCATTTAAACTTTCCGCACAGGAAAAATATACCTTAAGTGGCACCATCAAGGATTCCACAACAGGAGAGACCTTAATTGGTGTGAAAATTCGACCTTTGGAATTGAGTGGAATTGGAGCAGTGTGCAATGAATATGGGTTTTATTCACTCACTTTACCGGCAGGAACATATACGTTTTCTGTAAGTTACCCTACCTATAAAGAGTTTCAAAGAAAAATCACCTTGACCGAAAACAAAACACTTAACATCAATCTCTCGGCCTCTGTACAAGATTTGCTTGAAGTGGAAGTTTCGGCAATTAAAAAAGATGGGAATGTGACGGACGCTCAGATGGGTGTTGAGAAAATTGATATGAATGAAATCAATAAAATTCCGGTCATTTTTGGTGAAAAAGATATTGTGAAAACGCTTCAATTGTTACCAGGAGTGAAATCGGCTGGCGAGGGAAACTCTGGATTTTTCGTTCGTGGTGGTGCAGCTGATCAAAATTTGATATTATTGGATGAAGCTCCTGTTTATAATGCTTCTCACTTGTTGGGATTCTTCTCCACATTCAATTCGGATGTAATAAAAACAGCTACGTTATATAAAGGTACACAGCCAGCGCAGTATGGTGGACGATTAGCTTCCGTTTTGGATATTAAAATGAACGAGGGCAATTCAAAGCGGCTCGGCATGTCTGGTGGAATTGGTTTGATTGCTTCGCGATTTACCGTAGAAGCGCCGATTGTAAAAGACAAAGGGTCGTTTCTGATTGCTGGACGAAGAACCTACGCCGATTTGTTTTTGAAATTATCGAACGACCAGAATTTAAGGGATACTAAGTTGTTTTTCTATGATTTGAATACTAAACTCAATTATAAGTTTGGTGAAAAAGATCGCGTATTTTTATCTGGTTATTTCGGAAGAGATGTTTTGGGATTGGCTGATTTCGGTATTTCATGGGGAAATGCAACAGGAACGGCTCGGTGGAATCATATTGTGAATAGTAAGTTGTTTTCGAATACCTCTTTTATTGTTTCAAACTATCAATACGATATATCAATTGCATCAGATGATGTTGAAATTAATATTGGTTCGACCCTTCAAGATTATAATCTAAAGCAAGAATTTCAATACTTCCCGAATTCAAGAAACAAGTGGACATTTGGTTTGAATGCAATTTATCACGGAGTTGTGCCTGGAGAAGTTACTGGGAATGAAAACTCAGGAGTAAACAATGAGAAACAACCGTCGAAACTAGGGTTGGAAAACGCAATGTATGTGAGTAATGAATGGAGTATAAATGAGAAATTCAATATTTTGTACGGCTTACGCGGAACATCATTTTCTGTGCTTGGGAATGGAGAAAATTCCTTTAGGTTCAATGAAGCAGGAGAAATAACGGACACGACTGTGTATTCTCAAAATGAATTTGCTAAGACCTACGTTAATGTTGAGCCAAGAATATTTATGAGTTACATCTACTCAAAATCAGCCTCTATCAAAGGAGGTTATGCTAGAAATGTTCAAAATCTTCATTTGATATCCAATACGGTGAGTACTTCTCCAACGGATGTTTGGTTGCCAACGACTATCAATGTTAAACCCGAAATTTCAGATCAGGTGAGTTTAGGTTGGTTTAAAAACTTCAAACAGAATAAATACGAGTTCAGTTCAGAAATCTACTACAAATGGATGCAAAACCAAATTGACTACCGAAATGGTGCAAATACACAGGCAAACGAACTCCTTGAAGGTGAATTATTGTATGGGGTTGGTAGAGCATACGGAATTGAATTTTTATTGAAAAAGAAAACAGGAAAATTCACAGGTTGGATTGGCTACACACTGTCGAGAACGGAAAAGAAGATTGATCAGATAAACAACAATGAATGGTATTTGGCGCGTCAGGACAGGTTACATGACCTTTCCGTAGTTGGTATTTATGATTTCAATAAAAAATGGACAGCTTCGGCAGCATTCGTTTATTCCACAGGAAATGCAGTTACTTTTCCAACGGGTAAATACACAATTGACGAAGAAGTGGTGTTTGTTTACTCAAGCCGAAACGGCGATAGAATGCCGGATTATCACCGATTGGATTTGGCTTTAACGTACAACATAGCAAAGCGAAAACGATTTGAAAGTAGCTGGAGTCTTTCTATTTATAATGCCTATGCCCGCAGAAACGCCTATTTGATTGAATTTGAGGAAAATCCGAATGACGCAAACAAAACACAAGTGGTGCAAACAACATTGTTTAGAATTGTACCAACTGTTACTTACAACTTTAAATTTTAAGTCATGAATAAAGTATTAATCTTAACTGCCCTGTTTCTAATCGGAACAGTTTCTTGTACAAAAGTCATAGACTTGGAATTGAAAGAAAGTGATTCTCAGATTGTTTTAAAAGGTGAAGTGAACAGTGGCGAATTGATTCATTCATTAAGCATCACCAAATCTGTTGCTTTTAATCAAGATAACGTTTTCCCTGGCGTAATTGGAGCAACGGTAACGCTAACCGACGACCAAGGTAATTCAGAAACGTTAGCCGACTTAGGTGATGGAAATTATAAAACAGTAAACTTTCTAGCAGTAGTGGGAAGAACTTACACTTTTAAGGTAGTTGCGGAAGGGGAGACTTTCGTTTCATCTTCAACTATTCCAGCTTTGGTTCCATTACTTGGAATTGATTTTATACCCTCAAGTTTTTTCGGCAGTACAGGGAATATAATTGTACCTAAATTTCTAGATCCTGCAGGAGTTAAAAATTCGTATGTTTTTTATTTCTATAATGCGGATAGTTTAGACCAGAATTCAGGATACATTTTTGCAAACGACGATTTTGCAGATGGTCAACTAAATCAACAACCATTTTTTGGTAATTGGTCTCCAGAATCAGGTGACTCCGTTATTTACGAAATGTATGGAATCGACACTCCCGTTTTCGTATATTATTTTTCGTTTGAACAAAACACAAGTGGAAACAGCGGAGCACCTGCAAATCCAGTTAGTAATTGGTCCAACAATGCTCTGGGGTATTTTACGGCTCAAAATTTTCAATCTTTTTCAGCCCTAGTTCCGTAACCCATTTTTACCCAAATTGATGTTCTTAACTTTTGGTTAAAGTCGTAACTCAGCACCCAATAATAGGTGGTTTTGGCTAGTGAAATATGCTCTCCAATTCTGCTTTTTGGTGTTTCTAAAGATCAATGCTTTTTCCCACCCTAAACGTTAAGAAAATACGAGTATCGGTTATGTCGAGATAATGTTCAAGGGTAGTTCCGAAATCTTCGTAATGATGTGGGACGATTTTACTTTTGAATAGAACGAGAATCAGGCTGAAATTTCAATCGATTCATTTTCATCCAAGTTTCAAATTTACCGCAAGGGATGTACATTTTAAAATCAAGTCGGAAACAGGAACTTTTGAAATTAAAATCCAAAAAGGATAGAGTTAAATTAAGGCAACGATGCCCGCAAAATTTCCGTTTTAAATTGACGAAGCGGTTAACTAGATTTTTTATTTAAATTAGTACACATTAAAAATTCCCTATGCGACAATTACTTGCCTTGGTTTTAGGCTTTTTTTCTACATTATCTAACGCTCAATATTGCACTTCAGGAGGCCCCTCATCGACAGCTGATTCTAATATTGAGTCCGTTTCGCTAGTTGGTGATGCAAGTTCTATTGTGCTTTCATCCAATTGCCCTGCTCAGACCGGAATTCAAAATTTAACTTCACTTAGTGCATCTCTAGCCGCTGGATCAAATTACACCTTCGATGTCACCTTCGGAACCTGCGGAGGAAACTATGCTGGTGCTGGTGAGGCTTGGATAGATTTTAACGGTGATGGAAACTTCGATCCTTCAGAATCAATTGGAACATGGTCTGGAACACCACCGGCAGCTGTGGTAAATATGAATTTTAATGTACCAGCTGGACTTACAAATGGAAATACCCGAATGCGAGTTTCACAACAAGAGGCAGGAAGTATTCCTTTAGATCCTTGTGCAGCTTTTCAATGGGGAAATGTCATTGATTTTGGAATAACATTAACCGGTGGGATCGACTGTTCAGCTTATATTGGCGACGATATGGCCGATGCCGTTCAAATTTCATCACTGCCTTTTATTGATACAAACGATAATTCATTTTGTTATTCCAATAAAAATTTGGTGTACAGTTCACCCGATATTTTTTACCGAATTCTTCCTATTTCAAACGTAGGCTCTGTGACGGCAACACTTTGTGGATCAAGTTATGACACCTTTATAAGTGCCATAAAACCCGATGGAACTGTTTTGGCCTTTAACGATGATGACGTTAATTGCGGTAATCAATCTACCATAACATTTACGCCTACAGCCAATGATACCATTTTTATTGTGGTTGAAGGGTGGGGAAATGCAAGCGGTCAATTTATTTTAAATGTGACTTCCAGCTTGGTTGGACTGAACGAATTAAAGGCTGACCCATTTGTTGTTTTTCCAAATCCTGCCAAAAACGAAATTAGAATAGATCATTTTTCTGGGAACATTGGTGTATACGATTTCCTAGGAAAAAAAGTTCTTTCAAAACAAGTCAATACAAATGAAACAATTGATGTATCCGATTTAAAATCCGGCACATACACGATTCAATTGCAGCGTGAAGGAAATCACTACGTGAAAAAACTAATCGTTCAATAATGAAACTTTGGCTGACATATCTATTTCTGACTTGGGCATTTGTTTCCAATGCAGGTCCGTATGTTCAGAAGTCAGATTTTGGAGGGTCTGCTCGACACAGATCTACCGCATTCGCTATCGGAAATGCAGGTTATATTGGTTTGGGTCATATTAATTCAGGAGTTGACGTGGAGTACGAAGACTTTTGGCGTTACGATCCAGCTTCGAATTCTTGGACACAAATTGCGGATTATCCAGAAGGAAAGATGTATCACGCAGCCGCTTTTGTACTGAACAATAAAGCATACGTAGGCACAGGACGACGAGAGGATGGTACCTATTCAGTCAAATTTCATGCATACGATCCTACGACAAATTCTTGGACTCCAACTGCCGATTTTATAGGTTTGCCCAGGAGGGGTGCGGTTGGCTTTACCTTAAATGGAAAAGGATACGTTGGGACGGGTCAGGTCACAACAGGATTCACCGTTACTTTCTATGAATACAATTCTAGTTTAGATCAATGGTCGCAAAAAGCCGATTTTATAGGAACGCCAAGGACTTCAGCAGTAGGTTTTTCGATTGGAAATTACGGGTACTTAGGAACGGGTGAAACTTCAGGACCTTCAACCAATGATTTTTATCAATACGACCCCTCGATTAATGTTTGGACGCAAAAAGCAAATATTGGTCTGGTTGGTCGACAAGAAGCCGTGGGATTTGCCTTGAATGGTTTAGGGTATATTGGAACTGGCGCTGATTTTTCCAGCGGAAATAATTTTAAGGACATGTGGGCCTACGATCCAGCAACCGATGTTTGGCTGCCGAGATATGAATTTATCGGCACAGCGAGGCGATATTTAGTTGCTTTTATCATTGAACCAAAAGCTTATTTGGGCACAGGAACAAATGGAACGAATTTCAAAGATTTCTGGATGTACAATCCAGCTTTGTCTGATTTAGAAGAGTTATTGAAAAACATAGATTTAAAGCTTTATCCAAATCCTGCAGTTGAAAATTTAACGATTGATTTATCGGATTTACCCAGCGGAATTGAAAGAGATAGAATTGAATTCAGTCTGTTCTCCATGGACGGAAAGTGGAACAAGAAATATCAATTTGAAGAAAATGTATTAAAAATTGATGTTTCTGAATTTGCTTCAGGAAGCTTTACATATCGTTTTACCTATGAAGGCCAAAGCTTACGCAAGGGAAAACTAATATTGAAACACTAGTTATGAAAATAATATTCATTTTCTTCCTTACTTTTTTTGCCACATCTGATATAATGGCAAGTGAGTGGTCTCAAAAGGCCAACTTCACAGGGCAAGGTCGACACAGAGGAGTTGGGATTTCTATTGGTCAGAAAGGATATATTGGAACAGGACACCATAACGGCAATGGAATCAATATTTCGTACGATGATTGGTGGGAATTTGATCCGAGTACTAATTCTTGGACTCAAAAAGCAAATGTGCCCACAGCAACCTATGGATCAATCGCTTGGGGAACTTCAACCAAAGGATATGTAGGCGCAGGTTTTGTTCCAGGTGGCGTTTATTATGAGTTCGATCCGGGAACAAATACATGGTCAAATACTTCATCATGCCCCATTTCTGGCACAAACCGCGACTGTTTTATGGTGGATGAAAAAGGATATGTACTCAGTTCCAATGGAATGGCGGAATACAACCCAAGCAATGATACGTGGACGATAAAACCACCTTGTCCCACTATTGTGAACAATTGGTCCTGTGCTTTTGAAACGGCTTCTAGCGGATTTGTAAAGTCGAATTCCAATTTATATGAGTACAAACCGTCCAACAATTCATGGGCGCTTCGGGCTACTTTTCCAGGACTTATGACAAGCGGTGGAACTGCATTTTCCGTTCAAGGCAAAGGATATATCGTTTGTGGTTATTCTGGCGGATTGGGAAATGTGACAAGTGAAATTTGGGAATTTAATCCTGGTAGCAACACATGGATGGCCATGGATGATTTTCCCGGCACGAGCCGAAGATTTCATGTTTCCTTCACAATCGGCAACAAAGGTTTTTTGGGAACAGGCACAAATGGAACGAATTTTAATGATTTTTGGCAATTTTCGTATGATCCTTTAGGCACAGAAGAATTCAAGTTGACAAATGCCAATGTTTCGGTATTTCCAAACCCTGTAAGTGACGACTTTACTATTTCAATAGGTGCTGATGGAATTATGAAAGAATATGAAATCCAAATTCGATCTATCGATGGAAAGTTAATCCAGAAAAGAAAAACAAGTTCAGCTTCGACGAAATTCAACCGAAATGGCGAAAAGTCGGGAGTTTATCTCTATTCGATTGTGAAGAATGACGAAACGATATTTTCTGGAAAATTGATATTTAAGTAATTATGAAGCATATTTTCTACCTATTTCTTTTGCTTACTCCTTTCCTTGCAGAAAGTCAAACCCAAAATTTCTGGACAAAAAAGAATGATTTCCCAGGTTTGAAAAGAACGAGAGCCGCTTCATTTGCCGTTGAAAACCACGGATATGTTTGCGGTGGCGTCGATACTTCCGAGACCGTTTTAAATGATTTGTGGCAATACGATCCAGTTATGGATACGTGGGCGCAAATGGCGAGTTTACCAGGATCCGTTCGTCGAGATGCAATCGGCTTCTCCATTGGAACAAAAGGATATTTAGGTACAGGAATTGACAGTTCTGAAGCTCAAAACGGCAATACCTTGGCCGATTTTTATGAGTACAATCCAACAACGAATATTTGGACGCAAAAAAGTGATTTTCCAGGTTTTGGTGGACAAGGAATTTACTTCGCAACAGGCTTCAATATAGACAGCAAAGGATATCTGTGTGGAGGAAAAATAGGTCCAAATAATTATTCCAGTCAACTCTGGGAATACAAACCCAGTAACGATAGTTGGACGCTTCGTGCACCATTTCCCGGGGGAGTGAGGTATCAATTGTGTTCGTTCGTCATTGGTTACGACGCTTTTATTGGACTTGGAACGGATCAAGATATTTACCGAAAAGACATGTGGCGATATTCTGCTGGTACCAATCAATGGTCGCAATGTGCTGATTTACCAGGTGCCGAAAGAGGCGGAACAGCAACTTTTTCTATTGGACTTCGTGGATTCGTTTGCGGTGGAACAAACGGTGGATTCTTAGACGATACATGGGAGTACAATCCGTTTTCAAACAGTTGGTCCGTACGCGCTCCATTCGGCGGAAGTGAACGAAAAAACGCAATATTCTTTGCCATCAACAACAAAGGCTACGTTGGAACAGGTTCTGGATTTTCCGGCAAGAAAGAAAGTATCCATGAGTACACGCCTTACGAAAGCGTATTCTTGGACATGAAAGAAAAGACGAATGTTGGCTTTTCTATTTTTCCGAATCCTATTAGTTCACATTTTACAGTAACTGGAAATTATTCAGGTAGCGCAACTATCGAAATCGTTT
>DGBF01000055.1:25420-25718 GCA_002384725.1 Flavobacteriales bacterium UBA4011 | reverse complement strand
ATCCTGCTAAAATGTTTACGCCTAAATGGCCAACCACTGAATGCGTGTGTAAATAAACAACACGCAAACCATTCGAAAGCTTAAAAATTTCAGGTTGCCATTCTTTCATGATTTAAGGATTCAATCGATATGTTTTCCAATCCGACCCTGGCTTTTCATAGACAATGCGATCGTGCAAACGAGAAGGTCTTCCTTGCCAAAATTCTATTCTGTTTGGATCAATTACATATCCACCCCAGTGAGGAGGACGTGGTACAACATTCGGATATTTTTTGTCCAATTCAATCAGCTTTTCTTC
>DGBF01000055.1:8033-25163 GCA_002384725.1 Flavobacteriales bacterium UBA4011 | reverse complement strand
TTAGTTGACGTTGCGCTTGGGGCCAAAAGAATAGCAAATTCACTTTTGGATTTTCGGCAATATCTCGCCCTTTATCGCTCGAGTAATTGGTATAGAAAATGAATTGCTCGTCAATACATTCTTTTAAGTAAACTATGCGATTACTAGGTTGCCCATCTTTACCAACGGTAGCAATCGACATGGCGTTTGGCTCGGTTTCTTTTTCAAAAGCCTCTTTGTACCAAACCGAAAATAGCTCAAATGGTGTTTTCCCGAAATGATCTTCCAGTACACCTTCGTCGAAATCCTTGTGATCGTCACGTAATGCCTTTAAAAACTCATTCATTAGTCCTCGCTTTCTTCTAGTTCATCAACAATTTCATTCTCGTCTTCGTCCTCTATTTCTTCATCTACATCCGAGCCTGGAGCTGAAAACACTTTACCTTTAGTCGCTTTATCTTCCAAAGGTTGAGCATCTTCCAAAGGCGTACGACTCAATTCTTTGTCCAAGTTTTCTTGGTAAGGAAAAACCTCAACTATTGGGCTCACAGTAATCATTGGAATTTCAAAATCAACCATTAATGTTGAAAGACTTTCGCTTATTCTATCGTAAGCTTCTTTTACAGAATGCGCCGTTACAAGGAAATTTTGAGAAACTTTCTTTGCTTTTTCACTTTCAGCATCCATAGATTCATAAGACAATTTGATTTTGTACCAAATATCAGCGTCTTCGTAATAAAAGATGTCGTGAATTTCGGTACGCATGATACCGACCACATTAAATTCACCTCGAATAATTTGACCAAGTTCTTCGTAGATTCTTGCTTCGGCATCTGTGAAAGTCATTGCCGCTAATAGATAGGGTTCTGTTACTCTTTTGAAACTTCCGTTTTCTAGCTGTTTAGTGTATTTAACCTTAACTGTAAACCAATTGTTCATGCGTATTATTTTATTAAAAAATTTGACTGCAAATATAAGGTCTTAAAAGGTCAGATAAAAGGAGTTTTTAGAAAACTTATTAAGGGGTGTATTCACGACCCTTCCAATATACTTTGTAAGAACTATTGAATAAGCCTACTAGGACTGAACTTCCATATATTTCGTAGGTTGCGTCCATTTGATTGGTTAAATTAACCACCTTTCCATCGACTACGGCATCTACACCTTTCATAATGTTTCGGTATACAAGAACATCATTTTTCAATTTATAATCCTCTGGTTTGAAATTACAAACTTGGATTTTTTTGTCACCCACTTGACTGAACAGGAAATTATTTTCAAACCAAATAACGATATCATCTTTCACCTCCCAGAAACTTGCGCCGAAATTAGAAAGCGTCGTTTTCACTCCATCTTGGTATTTAATAAGATTTCCGTTTCGGTCTTCGTATACGACAAATCCACGCCCTGCTTTGTGTGAATTCACGAATTGAGGCTCCACATCAACTAATTCTCCCTTGTCGAACACAGCAAAAGTCCGCATAGTAGGGTCATTGAAGGAAATTATGTCCGTTCCACAGGAAAAGTCGATACTTCCTACCCAAACATCTATATCATAGATTTCTCCATTCCAGAATATACGGTAGAAATCTCCATTGTCTCTATAGGCAAAAATGTTTTCCCCTATGTTTGCAGGCCATAGTAAGGTGCCAGACATTTGTGTAATCGGATAAATCTTATCTCTCCAATAAGCATTCAAAGTATTGTAACGGTTGTCTTGATAAACCACCACACTATCCCGGGTAGCTGTATTGCTACTTTGGTAGGTAAGTGTCTGTAATTTGCCATCGTCCCAAAGGTTCAGCGTTTCGCCTATTTCCCACGTTATTAGATGATCTGTAACCGTATATTCGGCATTGATGTTGGCTACTTGCTTTTTCTCTATCCCATCGTAAATAATCAAGTTCCCACGATTATCGTAATATCCAATTGCCTCATCACCCGCTTTAAAATTTTCTATTCGTTGAAATTCTATTTGACGAAAAGCACCGTTTTCAAAAGTCCTAAAAAACTCATTGAAATCAACAAATGGAATGATCTTTTGTCCAAATACCGGCATAGAAACGCAAAAAAAGATCAGGTATACATACTTCATACGCGCTAAATTACAATTATTGTTCCAATTTTCTCAACGGTATTATTGAGTTTCTATTTTACATTATTCGTTGTTAATATTTGAGAAGATTTTCACCTCCTCCCCTACAAATCATTTTTCTTCATTAAATTGGCGCATTATAAATGATATCAATAAAACTATGAAGAAGATTTTTTGTCTAGGAGCTTTGACCTTGCTATCCGTAAGTTCCTTTTCTCAGAAAAAAGTTGATTTCGTAGAATACGATTTACCAAATGGTTTACACGTAATTCTGCACCAAGAGAAATCAACACCAATTGTAGCCGTTTCCATCTTATACCATGTGGGTTCGAAAAATGAAAAAGTGGGCCGAACAGGTTTCGCTCATTTCTTCGAGCATTTGCTGTTTGAAGGATCGCAAAACATCGAACGTGGAGAGTACGACAAGCTTGTTGAAGGGAATGGAGGAACGCTGAATGCGAATACCTCGAACGACCGAACTTTCTACTATGAAATCCTCCCAAGCAACCAGCTGGAGCTGGGTTTATGGCTAGAGAGTGAGCGCTTACTTCACGCAAAAGTTGAGAACATTGGTATCGAAACTCAGCGTTCAGTTGTTAAAGAAGAGAAAAGACAAAGAGTAGACAATCAACCTTATGCTTCCTTCATTACAGAGGCATTCAAAAGAATGTTTGTAGACCATCCTTACAATTGGGTGCCGATTGGAAGTATGGAAGATTTGGACGCAGCACAAGAAGAAGATTATGTCAATTTCTATAAAACGTTTTATGTACCCAGCAATGCCACTTTGAGTATCGCGGGAGACTTAGATATAGAACAAACGAAAAAATGGATTGACAAATACTTCGCTTCTATTCCTTCTGGACAAGCAATCAACTTGGTTAGAGATTATGAGAACATGACCAATGACGAATTTGTTGCAGCGTATGGTGTAGAACTAAGTGTTTTGGATGGTCAAGAATACAATAATCCCAAATCGGCTGAAGCGAGAAAACTGCTAGCTAAGTATGCAGCTATGCCAACTAGCATTGCTCGTCCACCCAACTATACAGGAAAATTGACCAAAGTGATTCGTGATACGGTGTATGACAATATACAATTACCGGCACTTTTCATAACGTACAACTTTCCCAATCAAACAGACAAAGACTTTTGTGCTTTGGAGATGATGAACGAAATTCTTTCAGGAGGCAGTTCTTCTCGCATGAACAAATCTATCGTTGAGCGAAAAGAAATGGCTGTTGCAGCGTTCTCCGCTCCTTTTGGGATGGAAGTTGGTGGAATAGGAATACTAGGAGCTATTTCAGCCAATGGAGTCGATTTAACTGAACTTCAAAAAGCAATAGATGATGAAATAGTGAAAATGCAAAATGAATTGGTGACCCAAGAAGAATTTGAAAAGATTCGCAACAAAATGGAGAGCGATTTAATTGATATGAACTCAAGAGTAGCGGGAATTGCCGAAAATTTGGCAGATAATCATGTTTACTACGGTTCTGCTGGCCGAACGAATACTATGCTGGAAGGATACATGAAAGTTACACGAGAAGATATTCAACGTGTTGCCAAAAAGTATTTTACACAAGATGCTCGTTTGATTTTAATTTATTTACCAAAAGAAAACTAAGAGAAGATGAAAAAATTAATAATAGCAACACTCGCTTTTCTTCCGTTATTATCTATCGGTCAAGTTGATCGAAGTATAATTCCGTCATCTGGAGCAGCGACTTTAATCAATATCAAAGATTCTGAAATATTCAAAACGGACAATGGAATCACGGTTATATTAAGTGAAAACCACAAAATACCTTCGGTTAGCTTTCAACTGTCTTTGGGTGCTGACCCCATTCTTGAAGGTCCAAAAGCAGGAGTATCAAATGTTATGGGTGACCTTGTAATGTCTGGCACTGCCAAACTGACCAAAGACGAATTGGACAATCAAATAGATTATATAGGTGCATATTTGAGTGCCTCTTCAGGTGGAATGTATTTGTCCGTTATGACGCGTTTCAGAGATAAAGGATTGGCTTTAATGTCTGATGTGCTTCAAAATGCTAGTTTTCCTGAGTCTGAGTTTGACCGTATTGTCAAACAGTTTGAATCAGGATTAAAATCTGCGAAGTCTGAACCATCACAAATGGCAAACAATGCGAATGCAAAAGTGAATTATGACGCTATGCACCCGTTTAGTGAAACGATGACCGAAGAGTCTCTAAAAAGCATAAAACTGGAAGATGTAAAACAATTGTACAAATTAATTTATGTTCCTGAAGGGTCTTATTTAGTGATTGTTGGAGATATCACGAAAGAAGAAGCTAAAGCAGCGGTTGACAAGTATTTTACTTCTTGGACAGGTGGAAAAGCCTATAAAGGAGCACCTCTGTATTCAAAACCAGCCAGCGGTTCGCAAGTAGCTTTCGTTAGCAAAACTGGAGCCGTTCAATCGGTAATCAATGTCAATATCCCTATGGATGTTGCACCTGGTGATCCAGATCAAATAGGATTGACGGTCTTGAATCAAGTATTTGGTGGTAGCGGATTTGGAACGCGTTTGATGCAAAATCTGCGTGAGGATAAAGCCTTTACCTATGGATGTTACGCGAGACAAAATATTGATGAACATGGAAGTTTGTTGACTATCAGTGGGAATTTCAGAAATGACGTGACCGATAGCGCAATCACTGAAATTCTATATGAAATTCAAAAGATAACAACCGAATTGGCTGGCGAAGAAGAATTAGAGACGACGAAAGCAGCAATGGCTGGAAGTTTTGCTCGGTCTTTAGAAAGTCCTCAAACGATTGCTCGTTTTGCTAGAAACATTGAAAAATATGGTTTGGATAAGGATTATTACAAAAATTATCTGAAAACACTTGCTGCGGTTAACAAAGACGATGTGTTGCGTTTAGCGAAAAAGTACATGTCAGCAGAAAATGTAAATATTGTGGTAGTCGGTAATGACGAGGTTGCTGCGAAACTTAAGGCGTTTGATTCGGATGGTAAAATCTTGAAATTAGATGCATTTGGAAATGCGGTTAAGGAGAAAAAAACAGCTGATATTTCAGCCGATCAATTGATTGAGAATTACGTTTATGCGACTACACAGACCACAAGCATGAAAAAAGCGATAAAAAAGCTGAAGAAAATCAAGTCGTATTCTAGAACTACTGAATTAAGTGCTGCACAAATTCCTTTCCCATTAAAAATGAGTGAAGTTTGGATCAAACCGAACACGGAAGGAAGCAAGCTGGAAGGTCAAGGAATGGTGTTGCAAAAATCATATTTTGACGGGAATGCGGGTGGAACAACTAGTATGCAAACTGGTTCAAAAGCTTTGACAGAAGAAGAAGTAACCGCACAGAAAAAATCATTCGGTATTATTCCAGAAATGAATTACGCTACCTCTGGCATGAAGTATGAAATGGTCGGAATCGAAGTGGTGGAAGACAAGGACATGTACGTTTTGTCTAGCACTGATGGTAAAAAAACACAATTGGACTATTTCGATAAAGTAACTTACCTTAAAATGAAATCGATTATTACGAATACCGAAGATGGTGAAGTGAGAAGCGCTGAATATGACTTTGGCAACTATTCGATGCAAGGCGGACTAATGTCTTACGGAACGATTTCAATGGCAATTGGTCCAATGACTCTTGAAGGAAAAGTGAAGTCTTTCGAAGTAAATGGAAAAATTGAACTCAACACTTTTAAATAGTTTTAATTTTTTTGTGATAATAACGCCTATCCAAACTACGGATGGGCGTTTTTATGTTTTCAATTTCACTTAGTATACGTAAATTTGCAGTCCAATTGTAAGAACAAACCAATATGACATTAAAACCAATACTTTTTGCCTTAGCAATTGTTGCAATCACACTTTCATCGTGTAAAAAATATGATGATGGGCCATTGATTAGTTTTAAAAGCAAAAAAGAAAGAATTGCCAATACGTGGAAAGTTGGAAAAGCGATAAGAAACGGGAATGATGTAACCAATGATTACTCTGGTTATACCCTGACCACAACTGCTGATGGCGACGCAAAATTAGTTGCGACTTATGTAACTTCTTTTGGAGCATTTTCTGGAAACACAGATGGCACTTGGATTTTTGAATCTAAAAAAGAACTTATCAATTTCGATTACGAAAATGATGATTTCGACCAAGTATATAAGATCATGAGATTAAAAGATGACGAATTGTGGATGCGTGCAATTGGCGGTGAGGATGAGCTTCATCTTTTACCCAAGTAGTATTGATTCCCTTTCTAATAAAATTATTAACTTTAATTAAAAACAAATATTATGATTTTAAAAAGTATAGCAGCCATTTCGGCAATTACAATATCAACGAGCCTTTCAGCTCAATTAAAAGCTCCTCAACCGAGTCCTTTAGCAACTATTCAGCAAACTGTTGGTTTAACCGATTTTGAAGTAGAATATTCTCGTCCTGGAATGAAAGGAAGATCGGTTTTTGGAGATTTAGTGGTCTTCGACGAAATGTGGCGTACAGGTGCGAATGCATCTACGAAAATCACAGTATCTAGTGATGTGAAAATTGGTGGATTAGATGTTCCGGAAGGGAAATATGCCCTTTACACGATTCCTGGAAAAGAATCTTGGACCATCATCATTTATAAAAACCTTGCACACTGGGGAATCGATGGATACGACAAAGCAAATGATTTGGGCCGTTTTACTGTTAAACCAGCTGTGATGAATGACAAAACGGAAACACTTACCATGGATTTTAGTGATTTCGCAACGTCTACAGCAAATTTGAACTTGACTTGGGAGAACACAAGAGTTTCTTTACCTATCGAAACACCAACAGACGAGATGGTAGAAAAACAAATCAAAGAAGTAATGGCAGGTCCAAGTGCTAACGATTATTACCAGTCGGCACGTTACTATTTGGAAAAAGAGAAAAACCTCTCTGATGCATTGAACTACATTAACAAAGCGGTTGAAAAAAGACCAGAGGCATTTTGGTACATTCATGTACAAGCTAAAATCCACATGAAAATGGGCAACAAAAAAGAGGCATTGGCTTCTGCTGAAAAATCTCTGGCCATGGCGAAAGCAGCTAAAGATGGTGATTTTGGATATGTTGCAAACAATGAAAAATTGATTANNTAAAGAAATAAAAGCAATGAAGTAAGGGGCTTCCACCCTAGCTTCAGAGCCCCGTTTGTCGTAAGATGGACGGGGTGTTTTTTTTATTTGTAACGCTGGTCACAATTCAATCCAATTTGTTGTTCGACCTTTGTACCATGAGTAATAAAACCATTAAGTCATTTTTTGCTAAACAATCTACTCACCTTCATTGGGATTGTTCTAGGAGGAGTCATTGGCTATTTTTACAATAAACAGATTGGATGTGTTTCTGGAACATGCAGTATCACCTCCGATTCTTTCTATAGTGTAATTTATGGTTCCTTAATGGGCGGTTTATTATTGAACATATTTCAAAGTAAAAAAAAGTAAAAAGAACATGAATATTGAAAAATTGATTAAAGAAAACAAAGGAACAGTCGTTGATGTGAGATCACCAGGTGAATTTCAAGGCGGAAACGTAAGCGGAAGTATAAACATCCCTTTACAAGAAATAAACAATCGTATCGACGAATTGAAATCATTGGCACAACCCTTAATCCTCTGCTGTGCGTCTGGCGGCAGAAGCGGTATGGCAACGCAGGTTTTATCTCAATCGGGAATCGAATGTGGAAATGCAGGGTCTTGGTTAGACGTCAAATATTATAAAGATTAATCAAAACACATGAGAAAATTATTTGTACGCATCTCGCTTCCTTGGAGTTTAATGAGAATGAAATAGAATAGAATAGAAAGAATTTCATAAGTCCATGTCGATCAACATTAAAAGTATAAACAAGGCTTTTATTTACTTTTCAATTATAATCTTCCGAAATTCCTCGCCTACAATAACTAAATAAGTTCCTTTTGAAACTCCAGTAAGCGATACTTCGACTTCTTTTTTATTGGCAGTCCCGTTCCATACTTTTCTTCCAATCTCGTCGATAATTGTTATAATTCGAAAAGAATTGTCTTGGAATTCCAACTTCAAATAATCTGAAGTAGGGTTTGGAGAAACGGTCCAATTGTACGAATCTTTATTCAATTCGGATACGCCAATGGTGGTATTTGTGCTCGCAATCGTTTTAGTAAAATAGATTTGCATTTTTCCGCTTCGTGTATCGCCCCAAACAGTGCAGAGTGTATCTCCGCGATAAACATTACTCATAAAATCGTTTCCATTTTCTGAAATTAAACTATCAAACGGGATAAACTGACTGGAAATCTTATTGTTCTGAGCAAAAGTTTGACCATTATCCGTGCTTACAGCGTAATAAAAGTCGTATCCAGCCCCCCAAAAATCACTGACGTTAGAATTTCTACGGTCGCGCCAAGTAACAACCAAATTTCCAGTTTCATTGTACGAACCCCAGACCATATCTTGCGCCATCCCGTTGCCAATTGCGTCATCATTTATTCGACTAACTGTGCTCCAATTTGCTCCAGCGTCAATAGTATTTCGACAAATAATATCCGCATCACCATTGCTCGCTTCAACGGTCAAGAAAGTCATTTTTGTTGCATCCGATGGGTGTGTCAGTAACTGATAACCTTTTTTAAAATTTTGATTACTGTTGGCTGGTACACCGTAATATACGGTTTGATAATTGAAGGTTTGTCCTTGGTCATCTGAAGTGGCAAGATAAAACGAAGGCAAGGGATTTTGAGAGGAAACATAACTCGGATATACTGCAACGAAATCTCCACCCACCGTTACAGCTGGCGCTGCCAAAGGTTGTGAGATTGAACTCCCCACCAAATGAATTCCCCCATCCACATTCGCAATGGCGCTCCAGGTTATACCATTATCTGTTGAAACTTTATAATAATTTCTGCTGGGTGGATTTATCCATGGCGCTGGTTTAGTCGTTATGTAAACGGTTCCGTCCGAACTAGTTCCAGATTTATCCACTACCATCCAAGGTCGGTCAATGGGACGCTGTGTGGGATGATCGTACATATCAAAAGCCATTGAAGGCGTATCCCACGATAAACCTCCATTTGCCGATCGAGTGACATAAATCCCACCACTATCAGGAGCTTCGCGGTAGTCAATGTAACTCAAATATAAAAGTCCAGAAGAATTAAAACCCATCGAAGGATCCGCTGAACCATATGTTGGGCTCATATGCGGTTGATTAAAAGTAGCGCTCCAAGAATTTCCACCGTCAAAACTTGCACGAGTTTTAATAGTCATAAAAAATCCACCATTGATGAAAACGATGTCCATCCAAGCCGCTACCAAATTTTGATTATTCGTTGGATTCACGGCTAAGTGCGGCTCACCACCAAACAAGTTGGTATTGCTGATGTTTATATTGGTCTGTCCTTCACTATTAAAGGAAAGAAACACCATTAGAAAACAGCTAATAAAGGTTTTAATAGTTAAAGACATACCTCTAAGATTTATTTACAATTTACCTCTTTTTTTCCAAAAGACAGCGCCAATCCAAATACGATAACCAGTATACATCCAACCAAATTGTACCACAAATACCCCATTTCTAGGAAGGATGGTGCTATATTATATTCGTTTAAAAAATGAATGGCTAAAACACAAATCTCACTTAAAATAGCGGCGATAAAGACAGCATTTCCTTTGACTTTTTTAACATAAAATGCGACTAGGAAAATCCCTAAGATTGTCCCGTAGAACAAGGAACCAAGTATGTTTACGGCTTGGATTAAATTCTCGAACAAGGAAGCGGTTGTAGCAAATGTGATGGCCAGAATTCCCCACAATAAGGTGAACATTTTGGATGATTTTAAATAATGCTTTTCATTCTCTTTCGGCTTTACAGATCGTTTATATAAATCTATGGTAGTCGTTGTGGCTAATGCGTTTAATTCACTGGCCGTGCTCGACATGGCTGCGCTGAACATGACAGCAAACAACAATCCTATCATTCCGATTGGCATATAATCCATGACAAAATTCATGAAAATGTAATCTTTGTCGTTCGTTTCGATGCTATTATCTGCCTTATTTATCAGCTCTTTGGCCGATTCTCTCAAAACCACTTCTTGTTTTTGATATTGCTGAAGCGTTTGTTGGTGCACCTTCATCAAATCTGTTTCGCCAGCTTGATTCGCAGCCACTAGGCTAGAAACAACATCCTTTTTCTTATCAAAAAGCAATTGGTAGTCTTGCTCCAAATCATGATACTTAGCGGCATATTTCGACTCAATAACTTTTTCGGTTCCAGTTTTATTGAAGAATAATGGAGCTTGATTGAATTGGTAGAAAACGAACACCAAAACACCAATAAACAAAATGATGAACTGCATTGGGATTTTTAACAAACCATTCATTATCAATCCCAAACGGCTTTGCGCCAATGATTTACCTGTCAAGTAGCGTTGTACCTGTGATTGATCCGTACCAAAGTAAGACATAAACAAGAATACAGCAGCCGTCATTCCTGACCAAATGTTGTATCGATTTTCCAAATCAAAATCGAAGGAAACCAAATTCAATTTACCCGACGAACCAGCAACTTGCAAGGTATCAGACATGCTTAATTCGGGTGGGAGCATTTGCAACACGATGATTCCAGCAACGATCATCCCTCCCATCATAACCATCATTTGCTGTTTCTGGGTTTGGGTAACAGCTTTCGTTCCGCCTGAAACGGTATAAATAATCACCAAAACACCAATGAAAATATTCGTCAAAGTTAAGTCCCAATGAAGTAAAGAAGATAAAATAATCGCTGGTGCATAAATGGTTATCCCTGCGGCTAATCCTCTTTGAATCAGGAATAACATTGCCGCTAACGTCCTAGTTTTTAAATCAAATCTAGTTTCAAGAAACTCATAAGCCGTGTAAACTTTTAGCTTATAATAAATGGGAATAAAAGTGACGCTTAGGATAATCATAGCGATGGGCAAACCGAAGTAAAATTGGATGAAACCCATCCCCTCGGTATAAGCTTGTCCTGGCGTAGAAAGAAAAGTAATTGCTGAGGCTTGTGTGGCCATTATGGAAATACCAATTGCCCACCATTTGGCGTCGTTATTACCTTTGAGATACCCTTTGAGATCCGTACTTCCGCGTGTTTTCCAAACACCGTAGATGACGATGAACAACAAGGTTCCGATTAATACTGTCCAATCTATTCCACTCATGAGAAATGATTAGATAAGTACAAAAACCAAATAATCTGTACGACAAGAAACCCGATTAACAGGACGTACCAGCCTTTCCAGGATTTAAAAAGAGGTGGTTTTTCGTTCTCACTCATGTCCTAAAGATATTAAATTGACCAACAACCTATATGCACCCGGCACACCAACTGGCAATTCTCGGAAGAGGGAAAGTCCTGTGTAGATATAGTTTCCTTTCCCGTATTTGGCAACCAGCAAAGAACCTTCTTTCTGCAATTCCCCTTCGTCGTGACAACTCAATATAGGCGTGAAATCGTCGCTCCATTCATTTGGGAAATACAAACCTCTTTCTTGGACCCAATTGTCGAAATCGGCTTGTGTAATTTTATTTGGTGTATTCAATACAGGATGTTCTGGCGCCAAAAAAGTGACTTCAGCTGTTTCATCTGTAACTCTGTCTCTGCTTAACTTCAATTTGAAGGGAGCGATATCATGAGTAACCAAACGATGACTTGTATTGTATTGAACAATCAGATTTCCGCCTTGTTTGACGTAATCAAATAGTTTTGGTAGTATAAATTCCATTTCCGAATTAGTGTTCAAAGCTCGAATCCCGAGAACGACGGCATCATATTCATTTATCCTCGACAAATCGGCGCTTGTAAATATATCGACAGTATACCCGACCAAACGCAAAGCATCTGGAATCATGTCCCCTGCGCCTTCAAAGTAGGCTACTTTTTGTCCTCTTTTTTGAATATCTGCCACATTCAATTGAACCGTTGATGGTTTCCAATAGACTTGAGTTGGGATATGATCGTATTCGATAAACTTTATTTCTTTATCATAAACGGTACCATTACCTTTTACCAATTTTGGGCTAAAGACGCCTGATTGTGCGTTATCTCCAGCAATTAAAGTAAACGAGTATTTGATTTCCTCACGGATGCTTGTTTCGTAATTTACCTGTTTTTCAAATTCTTCCACTTCCCAACCTAAAGGAAGCTCAAGTACCCAATATCCTGAAAAACGTTCAACATTGCTTTTTACATATACATCTATTTCTTGTTTCACTCTTTTTTTGACCAATAGATTCTCTTGTTCCAAACGCACCGAAATTTCGGGAATGGAATAAAATGGTTTGTAGACCTCCCCTTTTACCGGATCGTTTTCTTTGTAAATAATCGGAACCTTCATCGTGATTTTCTCGCCATTGAATAGTAGATCTACATGTACAAATGCCGATGGACCATTATCCGGCTGAAGGACCATTGATTGACTGTCCAAGGCATAAGCACCGAGCGTTCCTTTGTTTTTCAACCAATACGGATTAGATTTTTCCCACGTTCGTGGAATCTTCAACTTATCTGTACGATTTGCCACTTTATTTTTTTCTAAAGGAATGGTCCCGTTATAATTCCAAGATAATTCAGGTAAGCGGTAATATTCTATTTGAAATCCATCTGTTTGACGGGCGATAAACTCCAAATCTAATTGAACTGAATCATCACCTGTGGCTGCTCTTTGGTCAACTTTCGCCTCGATATAAATGCCACCACATTGTAAAATCAGTTCCTCAACTTCATTTAATTTTTCTTGTACACGCGGTTCATCTGCCAGCTTTTTCATCGCGTTTCTCAACTTGAAAAGCGCCGTTATACTTGCTTCAGGATACTGTAAATCGTATTTCTTGATGATTTTATCTATCAATTTCTGAACCGACTTTGAACCATCTACTCGTTTCCATGTGAAATCTATGTCGTCAAACAAGGACTTTCTCGCCTTTTCTCCTTTTACATGTTCAAAATATTCGATTTGCTCTCCTCTCACCCCAGTCGAACCAAAGCCTTGACTTTTGTGCATCGTACGACTTTTTGCCGCAATTTCATTACAAGATGTGCCCAATAAACTTTCATATTGACCAATATCCTCCGTTACGACATTTGGATCATCTCCGGATATCGAATCGTTCCACCATCTACCTGTATTTGTAACGAGTCTTCGAGCCTGCCATACTTTTACTGATTTCAATTGCTCCCGATACGAATTAGGATCTGCTGCCAAATCAAATGCTTCGTCTCCTAATATGGCTGACGCGGTATGATGACCATGTCCTCCGCCTCCATCCGCTGGAAAACGACATACGATAACGTCTGGTTGAAAAGCGCGAATAACATAGATTAAATCACCCAAGACTTTTTCTTTGTCCCAAATTCGGAAAGTTTCTTCTGGATTTTTCGAATACCCAAAGTCGTTTGCTCTAGAGAAAAATTGTCTTCCTCCGTCCACAGAACGCGCCATGAGCAACTCTTGCGTACGAATCAAACCTAACTCTTCCCGTAGTTCAGGTCCAATTAAGTTTTGTCCGCCATCACCTCTTGTCAGTGACATATAAGCCGTTGCCGCTAATTTATTATTGGCGCAATAAGCTATGAAACGCGTGTTTTCATCATCCGGATGCGCTGCGAGATATAAAACTCTTGCTTGAACATTCAGTTTCTCAAGATTCTTGAAAATTTCGGATGAACTCCATTGCTCTGGTTTTTGAGCAAACGTTATTGTTGAGATAAAGAAAACTAAAAGAGGGAAGATTTTATTCATGGGTCTAAAATAACAAAACTTTAAAGGAGATTTGAGGGTGCATTTAGCTTTAACTTATCTTAGGAATCATATTCTCATGCAATCTGGAACATTTTTTGCGTTTATACGAATAACAAGTATGCGGATACTCATATTCATATCAATTTTTCTGCTGCCGACACTTTCTTTTAGTCAGTCGGATCTGGACGGATTATGGCAAGGAATTCTCGTGCAAAACGGCAAAGTGATGTCGCAATCGAACCCGTTTTTCATGGAAATAGAAACCAAATTAGGCAAATCTTCTGGTCGAACACGTGAGGAAATCTACAAGACAGAATTTTATGCAATAGGAAAGCAATACGGCACTGTGAAAGACAAAACAGTTGATTTTAAACATGTTTCTTATACCAAAAAAGAAGGTAACTCTAGAATTTCATGGTGTAAATTAAAAGGTACTTTGGTCTACAATTCTGAAACTGGTTACCTTGAAGGCAACTATACGAGTTCAGATTGTCGAATGAATGCGGGCAAGGTAATACTTTTTAGAACAAAGAATGTGTTTAGCGACAAATCAAGCATAGCATCGCACAGCAGTCGCGACGGATTAATAAAAGATCTAGAAATGGGATTGAAAGCTCCCGAAATAAGATCTGAAGACCGAAAAAACTTTGCTTTTCAGCCTATATACTTCGATTACGATAAAGCAACTATACGACCAGAATACAATGATTTCCTTACCCGAATCGTTCGTGTCGTAAATGGTCACAGTGATTTACGAGTCCGAGTTACTGGAAATACCGATGCGGATGGCTCTGACGCATATAATGATGACTTATCGAAGCGACGTGCCGAGGCGATTATCGCTTACTTCGTAAAACAAGGTGTAGCAGCGTATCGAATCGAAATCGAATTCAACGGAGAGAAAAAACCTGTCGATAGAAACGATACCAAAGAAGGCAAACAGAATAATCGCCGGGTAGAGTTTGCTTTTATCTAAAACGTCTGTTTGCTCCCAAATGATTAATACTTTATATTTGATTTTGCGTTTATTATAATCACACCAAATATTTCATGTTACTAAAAATAGCTTCGTGTTTAATTATTTTTTTGTCGTTAAATGCTCAGGGGCAACCACGGGGTCAATTTGCCTTGCAAGCCGATATCATTGGTTTTGAAACAAGTCAAGATTATCGTTACAGATTCATGGATAATTATAGAACGAACGATCGTATTCATTTTCAAAATTCAGAACCCGCTTTTTACAAAAAGAAAAAAGTAAGTCGGATTATTATTAAAAATGAAAAAAACGAGCCGCTTTATGACATCAAATTAGATACGTCTGGTCAAACGGAATCCTCTCGACATTATGTAAATGGAATTTGTTATTCTTCAAAAGAATTAAACCTTCCAGGAAACGCCACTCTCGCTATCAATAAGCGTTGGCGAGGTGAGCAATTGCAAAAGTCAGATAGTACATATTACCACAATCGAATGTATTCTAAGGGCGATACGAGTATATATTATTCCTATCAAGTTAGGATTACTCATATCCAAGGAAGTATTTTAAACGAACGGAATGCCTTTTACAATGAAAACTTCCTTGGGAAACCTGTGAAAGAAGGAATGTATCCCATTATTTTTAGTGTCAATTATTTAGGCGAAACGAATAGTAACTATGTTGCTCCCATCTCCAATTATTATGATTCGCCATTTAAAACGGATTATGACCCAAACAAAGTGTATTTAGTCGAACATTCTATAACGGGCTCGGGGAGTTTCGAAATAAATTTTATAGAAATGGCGGATGAAAATATTTTTAAACATCCCTATTTTCTTGATTTACCTTTGAGTGACAACTGCATGTATTTTGTTGATGGTGAAGATTTCACACAACCTATTCCTCAAGATTATTTTGGTCAAATGAGAGGATACTCTTGCAGTTGGCATTTGCCTATCCAAAATAATATTACTCCTCCAAAATACAATGATTGGGTTATTCGTCCTTCGGATGGATTAGTAGAATCTGCGTATTGTGATTATTGGGAAATAGATAATTCGCCAGAAGCTTTGTTGGAAAATGCGAAAAAAGACAGTTTGGCAGAAGCTAATCAAAATGCCTCCTCAAATGCTGTGATAGGTAATAACGGATATGACTCAAATTTCTATCCTGCTCGAAAATTTAAATTTTCCGAACGATTAACAAAATATTGTTATGAATATGAGTTTTTCGAAAAAAATCATTATCGGAACTTTAATCCATAAAAAAACCGCCAATTAAAAAACTGACGGTTTAAACATTTTCGGTTGAAGTATTACTTCACTTTCACCCAAGTTTGCGTGCGAAAGAATGGTCCGATATATCCGCGAACATTTAATTTATCTGGATTTTTAGAATCTACCCACATTTTGAGCGTATATATTTTACCTGTTTCAGGATCAACTATTGTACCGCCTTCCCAAGCTCCACCATTCCATGTCAACTCACGAACTATTTGAAGACCAACCAATGGTTCTCCTTTTCTATCGTCAGTACATTTGTCGCACTTTGCATTAGGCTCTCTGCCTTCTCTAGGATAGAGATAGATGATTTTACCATACATTTTATCGCCTTCTTTGTACAACTCGACAATGGATTTTTTCTTGTTAGTTTTATCATCAATGGTTACCCATTTCCCAATACTAGATTGAGCAAATGTCATTACGTTAAACATAACAGCAAGCGTTAATACAATTAATTTTTTCATTTTAAACTATTTTAATTTTTGTTTATAGTTGCATAAAAATAGACTTTTCACCACCGAAATACAATTACTGCGCCAAAAAGTTCTCTAGTATTTTTTTACCCTCTGAGGTCATTATGCTTTCTGGATGAAATTGAACACCAAAAAGTGGTCTTTCGTTCGATTCAATAGACATAATAATTCCACTCTCCGATCTAGATGTAACGTTCCATTCTCTAGAATCCTCAATATCAAC
Organism: Flavobacteriales bacterium UBA4011; assembly: GCA_002384725.1. GTDB lineage: Bacteria > Bacteroidota > Bacteroidia > Flavobacteriales_D > Crocinitomicaceae > UBA2040. The sequence continues at coordinate 8,332 of DGBF01000055.1, read as the reverse complement.
GGCCCAAGAGTGATACAAGCCAACTTCAAAATGGGCTGAAACACCATTTAATAACTTGGATTCACCCTCCCGATCAATCGTTTCTTGCAGACCATGCTTCACTATTTCTTGAATGAATATTTTGCCTCCTGTAACTTCAACTAATGCTTGCATACCTAGGCAAACACCTAAAATTGGCTTTTTATCCATGTTTTCCTGTAAAACAGTCATCATTCCTAATCTTTGATTAGGCAAACCTGACCCTGGAGATATTATAACTTTATCAAAAGCATCTGCTTCGTTTTTTTTGCTTTCATTCC
>DGBF01000055.1:4819-7949 GCA_002384725.1 Flavobacteriales bacterium UBA4011 | reverse complement strand
TCGTTTTTTTTGCTTTCATTCTCCCGAATTATAGACACCTCTGCACCCATTCCTTCCAAATAATGGGATAAGTTAAATGTAAAAGAATCAAAGTTGTCTATTAGGAGGATTTTCACTGCTTTTTGCCTTAAAATTAGTAAACTTGCACAAAGTTTCAGCACCCCATGAAAAAAGTAATTTCGATTCCAGGATCTCCGGCACCAATCGGTCCTTATTCTCAAGCAATTGTAAAGAATGACAGCCTTTTTGTAAGTGGACAAATACCTTTGAATCCACAATCGGGAGAACTCGTTTTGGACTCAATTTCTGCGGCAACAAAACAAGTTATGGAAAACATCGTTTCTTTGGTGCATTCTGCAGAATTTGAAATGACGGATATCGTGAAATGTAGCATCTTCTTGAAATCAATGGATGATTTTGCAGAAGTAAATGCAGAGTACGCAAGTTATTTCCCTGAATTCCCGCCGGCTCGAGAGACTGTTCAAGTTTCTAAATTACCCATGGATGTACCCGTTGAAATCAGCTGTATAGCTTTAAAATAAAATTTGAAGAACGACTTGTCAGAACCCTTTTCATATAAATTGAGTGTTGTCGTTGTTAATTACAATGTAGAATTCTTTTTGGAGCAATGCTTAAACTCTGTGCGCAAATCGCTGGAAAAAGTTTCTGGTGAAGTTTTCGTAGTAGATAATTTCTCTATCGATGGTTCCGTCGAAATGGTTAGGCAAAAGTTTCCAGAATTTACTTTAATTGCCAATCAAGAAAATTTAGGATTCTCAAAAGCAAATAACCAAGCCATGCGTTTGGCCAAAGGCGAATATGTTCTTTTGCTAAATCCAGACACAGTCGTTGAAGAGGACACTTTTTTAAAGATCATTGAATTCATGGGCGAACATCCTGATGCCGGTGGATTGGGTGTGAAAATGGTGGATGGTAAAGGTCGTTTTTTACCAGAATCGAAACGAGGACTTCCAGCGCCCAATGTGGCCTTTTATAAAATCTTTGGCTTTTCTCGAATTTTCCCAAAATCTAAAACCTTCGGGCAATATCATTTAGGTTTTTTGGACGAAAATGAGACGCACGAAGTAGATATTTTGAGTGGAGCCTTTATGTTGATGCGAAAAGACGCACTCGACAAGGTTGGTTTACTCGACGAAGCCTTTTTCATGTATGGTGAAGACATTGACTTGTCTTACCGAATTGCAAAAGGAGGTTACAAAAACTATTATTTCCCGGAGACTTCGATAATCCATTACAAAGGAGAAAGCACGAAGAAAAGTAGTGTCAATTATGTGTTGGTTTTCTACAAGGCAATGGTCATTTTTGCTAAAAAGCATTTTACCCAAAAGAACGCAAAGTTATTAAGCATTCTTATATATACAGCTATTTATTTACGCGCTGCCGCGGTCATTGCGGTACGTATGATTAAAAAAGCTTTTCCTCCGATAATCGACGCTACATTTATATATGGCGGATTGTTTGCCTTGACCAACTATTGGAAAATATCGAACATTAGTTTTCCAAATTACACCTTTGAGATAGCCCTACCCGCTTATACTTTGATTTGGCTTTTGAGCATGTTTCATCAAGGCTTATACGATAAACCCTTAAAATTCTTCAACACTTTTAAAGGTGCTATCTTTGGAACATTGGCGCTTTTAGTCATGTATGCCCTGCTTCCAAAAGATTTCCAATTTTCCAGACTATTCGTGCTTCTTGGAGCTTCATGGGTTATTGCCTATATTTTTATATCAAGAATATTTATGCATTTATTCTTTGGAAAGAAGTTTAGCTTATCGAAATCGAAGAATAAGAGTTTTGCTATCGTTGGCGAAGAGGAAGAAATCATACGTGTTGAGAAACTATTAAAACAAACACTCCAGAACATCGACGATATATTTAAAGTAACTGCAGCGAATGAAAAAGCAACTGGACATATTGGGACGATTGATCAATTGGATCAAATTGTATTCATTAATAAAATAGATGAAGTTATTTTCTGTGCCAAAGATTGTACGGCCAACAAAATTATTCATTGGATGAAAACCTTGAAAGGCGACAAACTCGACTTCAAAATTGCTCAACCGGAAACGTATTTTCTTATTGGTTCCAATTCCATCGATACGGCAGGTGACTTGTATTTAATGCCTGTAAATAAAATTGAGGACCCCAAAAACAAAAGGATTAAACGACTTTTTGATTTTATCAGTTCCTTATTGTTTGTACTGGCCTCACCAATTATCATTTGGAGTTATCATAATCGCCTTCAATGGTTTAATAACATTTTTAGAGTTTTGTTCGGCGGAAAATCGATGGTTGGTTATCACGAAGAATTAAAAGAAAACCGTCAACCTTTGCCAAAAATAAAATACGGAATTCTAACCCCGAACGATATTTATAAAGAGCACGACGAAAAGTTGACTGAGAAGAGAAATTTGTTGTATGCCAGAGATTACAGCTGGAAACAGGATTTGAAGATATTAAAAAGTTGTTGGGGAAAACTTGATAAGCCCCTCAAATTATCAAAGAAGTAAACATATATTTTTATTAATAACTAAAGGACAGGGCTAAACTATTATGGCACAGATCGAAATTAGACTCCCGAAGATGGGAGAAAGCGTCACGGAAGCAACCATTACAAATTGGTTGAAGAGCGTTGGTGATTCAGTAGAAATTGATGAGCCTTTAGTCGAAGTTGCGACCGATAAGGTCGATAATGAGTTGCCTTCTGAAACTGCAGGAGTACTTGTAAAACAATTGTTTGAGAAGGACCAAGTAGCACAAGTGGGTGATGTTATCGCGATTATTGCAACGAATGGTGAGAGTGCTCCAGCAACAGAAGCGCCTACAACCACTGAAAAAGCTGCCGAAAAAATCGTCAGCGAAATCGAAGCAATTGCTGAGAATGTAAATGGATCGGCTCCAGTTTCAACTGAGAAACATGGTGATTCAGGTAAATTCTATTCTCCTCTTGTGAGAAGCATAGCTAAAAAACAAGGCCTTACAATGTCTGAATTGGAAGCGATTCCTGGTTCAGGTCAAGGTAGCCGAGTTACAAAAAAGGACATCCTCTATTATTTAGACAATAGACCGTCTAGTATTTCTGTATCTGCTGCTCCGGCAAAAGAAG
>DGBF01000055.1:0-4684 GCA_002384725.1 Flavobacteriales bacterium UBA4011 | reverse complement strand
ATGGTGCCTTCTATGCCTGGTGATGAGATAGAGGAAATGGACCGCATGCGGAAAATTATCGCTGAACATATGGTGATGTCCGTACATGTTTCGCCTCACGTTACTTCGTATGTTGAGGCAGATGTGACCAACATTGTAAATTGGAGAAACAAAACGAAAGATAGTTTTGAAAAGCGAGAAGGAGAGAAATTGACCTTTACGCCAATATTCATGGAGGCTGTTGTGAAAGCAATAAAAGACTTTCCTGGTGTTAATGTTGCGGTTAGCGGCACGACTATCATAAAAAGAAGAGACATTAATTTGGGAATGGCGACCGCTTTGCCTTCTGGGAACTTAATTGTACCAGTAATCAAAAGCGCAGACCAGCTCAACTTAGTTGGAATTGCAAAAGCAGTCAATACAATGGCGCGCAATGCACGTGACAACAAATTGAAGCCAGAAGATATACAAGGTGGCACCTATACAGTAACGAATGTTGGAACATTTGGGAATGTTATGGGAACGCCGATCATCAATCAGCCTCAAGTAGCCATACTAGCATTAGGCGCAATTCGAAAAGTACCGGCTGTAATTGAAACTCCAGATGGAGATTTTATCGGTATTCGTCACAAAATGTTCTTATCACACTCTTATGATCATAGAGTTGTGGATGGTGCCTTGGGTGGAATGTTCGTAAAGCGTGTTGCCGACTATTTGGAGCAGTTCGATGTGAACAGGGTTTTATAACGAAGAGGATTTGTCCATATTGGTCAGTTATGCTTCATTTATACGAACAAAAATGGTATAGCATTATTTATTTCTAATGATGGCGACTCTTATTTTTGGACAAGCATTTTCGCAGGAACTGACCGAGAAGGACATTCTGAACATGGTTGAGAAAGAATCTGAGCAAAAAATTAGTTGTTCAGTGTTCTGTTTTGACACAATAAGGATTCAGCTATTATGTAGAAAAATTGCAGCTAAACTGTTAATGATCAACATATACTCTTCCGTTTCAACAGTTCCAACGAAAACATGTGAAACGAACGAAAAATTGAGCGCACTGCGCGCTGAGAATATCAAATACGATATTATGGACGTATTTCCAATCCAATATGAGTTTCAACGAGAAAATTGTTTTAACAATTACAGGATCAGCCACTTCAGGACCAGCGTACCAAAAAGATGCTGGTAATAGAAAGAAATACCGAGCGTAACAAAACGTTGAAGTAATTGCAGAATAAAACAAATTACATTCCTTTAAAAAGGTCCATTCTTTCAAGTTTGGACCTTTTTCTTGCCCTTTCCATCCCAAAATATTTCTAACTTTAGTGTTCAATATTCAATTCATGAAAATACAATTACAACGACCATTAGCCGTGTTCGATCTAGAGACAACAGGTATCAACATCACCCAAGACAGGATAATCGAAATTGCCATCTTGAAGGTTCATCCTGATGGCAAACAAGAAACGTATGAAAAACGTGTCAATCCTGGAGTGAAAATGACTGAAGAAAATATGGCCATTCACGGTATCCGAAATGAAGACTTGGTGAATGAACCTTCTTTTGGAGAAATAGCTTTGGAAGTTAAGGAATTTGTTGCTGGTTGTGATTTTGGCGGATACAATTCTAACCGATTCGACGTTCCCGTTTTGGTTGAAGAAATGCTCCGAGTAGATCCTGATTTTGATATCTCAGCTTCGAAATTTGTTGACGTTCAAAACATTTTCCACAAAATGGAACAAAGAACATTGAGTGCTGCTTATCAGTTCTATTGTGGGAAAGAATTGGTAAACGCACATTCTGCACTAGCGGATACAACTGCAACCTGGGAAATTCTAAATGCACAATTGGAAAAATATACTGAATTGAAAACCGACATGGATTTCCTTTCTGATTTCACTATTGCGCATGATTTTGACAGAGCAGATTTTGCAGGAAGATTAGCCACAAACAAAAAAGGCGAAGTACTTTACAACTTTGGTAAAAACAGGGGGAAAACGGTACGAGAGATCATGAAGAATGAACCTGGATATCACGGATGGATGTTAAATGCCGACTTTCCGTTGCACACGAAGCAAATTTTAAAGGGCGAGGTAGATCGCTTAAAAAAAGAAGCTAGTATTCTACGCGAACAAGCGAAAAAGAACGAATCCGAAAAACTAGAGAATAAACTAGACCAACTTCAAAATAAATTTAAGAAATGAAAATCTTTTGCATAGGACGAAATTACAGCGAACATGCTAAGGAAATGAACGCAGAAGTTCCACAGAACCCATTGTTTTTCATGAAGCCAGATACTTCGGTTCTAAAAGGAAACGATTTCTATTTTCCGAATTTTACCAAAGACTTGCATTATGAATGTGAACTCGTCGTCCGTATTTCGCGCGCGGGGAAGAACATTCAAGAAGAATTTGCTCACAAGTATTATACGGAAATCGGATTGGGAATTGATTTCACGGCACGTGATTTACAATCGGAATGTAAAAAGAACGGATGGCCTTGGGAATTGGCTAAATCTTGGGAGAACTCCGCTCCTGTTAGTCATACTTGGATAAATAAATCTGAGTTGGATCTAGCAAACATTTCTTTTCAATTGGATTTGAATGGACAAACGGTTCAAAAAGGGAACAGTTCGGATATGATTTTCAAAATAGATCGATTAATCGCTCATTTGTCGCAATACAATACGCTCAAGGTGGGTGATTTGATCTTTACAGGAACTCCTTCTGGAGTTGGACCTGTTCAGATTGGCGACACGCTTGTTGGACGTTTGGAAGAAAAAGAAATGTTTGCTTTAAATATCAAATAGATTACTTCCCAGAACCCTTGAAAATAATCATGACGGTATACAGCATGATTTTAAAATCAAGGGCTAAACTTCTGTTTTTCAAGTACAACAAGTCGAATTTCATGCGTTGCAACATCTGGTCTACATTTTCGGCATAGCCAAATTTCACTTGTCCCCAAGAAGTGATTCCTGGTCTTACTTTCGTCAATTGTAGGAACTGCGGTTCCACCTTTTTAATTTGATCGATAAAGAACTGACGCTCGGGTCTCGGCCCCACCAATGACATTTCACCAAGTAAGACATTGAAAAACTGTGGAAACTCATCCAAACGCATTTTTCGCATGATTTTGCCACTTGGAGTGATTCTTAGATCATTCTCAGAAGAAAGCTGAGGTGTTCCGTTTTCAGCGCCTACAAACATCGTTCTAAACTTGATTATTTTAAACGATTTACCATTTAGCCCAATCCGTTCTTGCCGATAAAAGATTGGTCCTTTTGAACCCACCTTCACCATTATCGCCAAAACGATGTAGACAGGAAGTAAAATTAGAATTGCTATGGTCGATAATAGAACATCCAAAAATCGCTTTGTAAGCCTTTGCCAAACGGGCATAGTGTCTGTGTTGACTTCCATTAACAATACACCATATATATTGGTCATTTTCACAGAACCGGCGATCAGATCATACATATCCGACAAAATCTTAATGCGGATATTACCGGAGTCTATTCGAGAAATGATGCTTTGAAGTCGCTCATGCTCAGTGCTTTCTAAGGCTATAATAACTTCATCTAATTCATTCTCAGCTATTATTTTTTCAAGCTCATCGGCATGCCCTAAATAAGGAATCTCATTCTCCAAAAGCTTGTCAATACCATTTAGATTGACAAAACCAACAAATTGATTTCCGTTTCCTTTAGGCAATTGCAAAATCTCATTGTAAATAGAAACAGCCTTCTCGCTTCCTCCAATTAACAAGGTTCTAAATCCGTTTTTACCATCGTGTATTTTTCGAACGATCCAATTAGATAAGAAAAACCTTACCATTGTTAAAAGGAAAAAATGTACTCCAAAGAGGATGAGCAATGAGCGATAATAACTTTGGTATCCTTGGATTTCATCATCGAGTAAGAAAACGAAAAACAACAGGAATGTACCTAAAACACTGCCAAAAAAGGAAAGAACCAAAGCTCTTGAACGGTACATTCGTCGAACATCGTGATAGGTACCTTGCATAAAATAAATCGTAAACCAAATAATCGGAACAATTAGGATACCAGCAAAAAACGTCGGGTTGGTCTGAAAATCTTCCTTTTCAATATAAACTTTCCTGAAATAGTAAAAAACACCCCAAGAAGTAGCAGAAACTAGATAATCTAAACAGATAAATAAAAATGTAAGTAGATTTTTCTTCATTAATAATGCACCACTTTAACGTTGTCTATTAGAATATTACGTGGGTTTCCTCCTTCAAATGCAGACAGTAAATACAAACGATAATTGAATGAATTTGGTGTGCCAGAAACGACTTCTCTTAAGTCGATGTAAATCTTTTTCCAAACATCTTTACCTGTCTCTTGACCGTTTAATTGAATCATCGGGTGATTCGTAATACCGGCAGAATTGGTTTCAATTAAACCCGTAACAACTGCGTTTGTATTACGATAGTCAATTTCTAAATAAATATCTTGTCCTATAGCCCAATCCGTAAAAACACCGTCTTGCGTATTTTCAGTATAACCAAGAAAAGCGGAATCTTGGGCGTTAAGTGTGATCCGTCCATACCCACTTCCCCATTGTAAATATTGGGGGTCGTTTCCGTAAATCATCGTTGCAGGATAATTTGGATCAGAATCAAATTTAAAATTAAAACTATCATCGAAATTCTCTATCCAAAAATCGAGATTGTC
>DGBF01000113.1:23121-23383 GCA_002384725.1 Flavobacteriales bacterium UBA4011 | reverse complement strand
TTCTTCGAGAACGGAATTTTAACACAACATCTTCACGACCTTCTTGGTCTAAATTGGACGAAATTCCTTTAGCTGGAATACCATTTCGGGATAAATAACGAGCAATCTGGGAAACTTTGTCTTTGGCAGAAGTAAAAACGATAATACTTGTGTAATCTTTTCTATCCTCCAAAATATATTTCAACAAAGCTTCTTTTTGATTATCAAAAACCAAATAAACGCCTTGGGTAATTCCAGCGGCTGGTTTCGATAAACTCAAAAC
>DGBF01000113.1:0-22966 GCA_002384725.1 Flavobacteriales bacterium UBA4011 | reverse complement strand
ATATAATAGGGTATTCAAGCTCCAGGTCATCGAGAATCAAATGTTTTACATGTTTGAAATTGACATATCCCAAATTCAAGTGAGAGATCAATTTACCTGGAGTTGCAACAATAATATCGCGTCCATTCACCAAAGCATCTTTCTGATCGGCAAATTTCGAACCGTCGCCCCCTCCATAAATTGCCATCGACCCAACGGATACGAAGTAAGATAAACCTTGGATTTCTTGTTCAATCTGGAGTGCCAATTCACGCGTAGGCACAATGATTAAGGTATCAATATGGCTTGTTTCTTTGCCGACCATTTTATTTAGGACGGGCAAAATAAATGCTGCTGTTTTACCCGTTCCCGTTTGAGCACAAGCAATTAAATCGCGATTCTGTAATATCAAAGGGATGGCCTGAGCTTGAATGGGTGTTGCATCGGTAAAACCCATATGGTCTAATGCCTCAAGTAACTCAGTAGACAAGTCTAATTCTGTAAATTTCATTGCTGCAAAGATAAGTTTAATTTGTTTGGAAAGTATTGGCTTTCCATAGTTTACAAAAACCGCATGTTAATTACTTCATCTTCGATTTCTTTGGCCAAATTGAGCAAGAGAAATAAGTATAAACAAGTCAAAATTGGCCCTTGAATTTCCACCCAAATAATATTCCATAGTAATATTAGTGCCTCTATTTGCTCAGGTGGTTCAAACGTATTTGGATCTCAAGTTTTGACATCTGCGGGAACGTTTGCGGATGTGATTCCAAATCCAGCGACTACAACAGTTCATGCAGTTTGGAGCGGAGGAAACATTTCGGCTTACTCTGTATATGATTTAAAAGGCAGAAATGTTCTTTCCAAATCATTTGATGCTGGAACGAAAGAAATTGAATTCTCTGTTGAAAGTTTTGAAAATGGAACAGATATTCTTCAATTGGAAACGATCGCTGGAACAATTACAAAACAATTCGTTAAAAACTAAATGAGATAATATTTCTCTTAAATAAATGACCTTGGAAAAATGGAGAGAAAATAAAAAAAGCGACTCTCCTTCAAAAGTCGCTTTTTGGTTTACAACATCAATTCTTCTCTGCATATCGCGCTCCTAAAGAATTGATTCGGTAGGTATTTAAGTTTATGCCGACATGTTCAACACCTCTTTGGCTTCTACTTCCGTAATCGTTCTTGAAAGCCCCGCTTTTGTTGAATAGGTGCGATTGACCAGTTTTCCATGGATACAAAGTGATGCGCCAGAGTGACCGTAATTTTCAATGAAATTGGCCGCATTTCCCCAAGCGAAGACTTTGTGCCATTCGGTTTTCTGTATTTTCTGTCCATTCGTATCGGTGTAAACCGAATGCGTGGCCACATCGAAACGAGCGACTTTTGCTCCGTTTTTAATTTCTGTGATTTTCAATTCTTTTCCCATGTTCCCGTATAGAGTAACGCTATTTCTTAATGCCATTTGACTAAATTTTTATATTATTAATTTTTATTTGAAGAAAAGATAGAGCGACGAGGAAACAACTATGCATTTCCTTTGCCCAAAAGACCCGCCGATCTATTCTTCTAACAGTTTAAATGATGCTCAAATCGTTGATTTCAACTTCCGAAATTGATTTCTTAACGCCTTTCGGGTCCTGATAAAAACGAGTCGTTAATCTACCTTCGATTGCCAGGTTCGTGCCTTTAGCTGCTTGATGTTCGATAATTTGCGCCAAGTTGCCCCAAGCGGTCATTTTATGCCAGTATTTTTTAATTTTCGGCTGGCCTGTCTTATCCAGGTATGGTTCCTGGGTAGAAAGCGTAAAATTCACCACTTTCTGTCCGTCTTCGAGTTGCAAGAATTTGGGCTCTGAGCTCATTTTCCCAATTAAGTTTACGTAGTTCATACTCTATTTTTTTGCTTTTTCTTCGGTTTCGGTTTCGCTGTTAGCTTTTGTGTTTCGAGATGAAAGCAGTAAAAAATCATTTACTTCGATCTCCGTTACATAGCGTTTCTCACTATCTTTTTCGTACGAGCGGTTTACAATTCTACCTTCCGTCATGATCTCTTGGCCTTTAGTGGCTAATTTTGAAAAATTCTCAGCAGTTTTTCCCCACACGACCAAATTGTGCCATTGTGTTTTTTCTACCCATTTACCTGTCGTGTCTTTGAAGTTTTCGCTTGTTGCAAGCGATACTTTAACCAACTGGAATCCTTTCCCTACTGTTTGTAATGTTGGCTCTTGTCCTAAGCGTCCGATCAAACTAACTTTGTTTCGTAATGTGTTCATAATAATTGTGTTTTTTAAAAGTTTGAAATAATTGTTTATTGTTGCCGTCAATACCCCTGATTGACTTTCGACACCACAAAGATTGGGACACTTCAAAACTTTACCTGGTTTTTAAACATTTACTGTCGAATAACAGTCGTTTGTAAACGATTACAATTGAATTTATAGTTGATTATCAATTATATAAACAAAATAAAAAATAAAATAAATCTTTCGCTTTGAACGATTCTTTTTTTTTATAAACGGGTAATCTTCAATAAACTAGAATTGTTAAACGCATAAAAAAGGGCAATTCAAACTAAAAATCCTTGGAAAGCTAAAACCCGCCTGTTCGATTCTTAACAAATTTGATTTGGAGGTACTACAAACAAGTCTTATCTTCGTGCCAATAAAAACTAAAAAATCAATTAACTATGAAAAGAATTTTTACTTTATTAGTGGTATTGTTGGCTGGATTTACAGCAAACGCTCAATACTACTACTTCTCAGGATCTGGAGAATTTTCCGGATCATTAAATCAAGACCCTGCTTATCCTACAGGAGGTGGTCAGGTTGCTGGTTGGACATCTCTTGTTGGCCCTTCAGCTTCTACACCAGTATGGTCTGCGAATCAAACTTTGCCATTCGCGTTTAACTTTAACGGTGCTCCCGTTACGGATTACAAAATCTCATCGACAGGTGTAGTAACATTCACGACTGCTGCAACGACAGTACCAAGCGCTACTCCAGCTGCTTTGCCAAGTGCGTCAATTCCAGACAAATCAATTTGTGCTTGGGGTTTGAACGCTATTGGAACAAATGATAATGGATCAATTAAAGTATTTGGGACAGCTCCAAATCGTCAATTGTGGATTCATTACAGTTCTTGTACAAACGGATCAATCGGATGGTCATACTACTCTATCGTATTGGTAGAAGGTACAGATCAAATTTTTGTTGTTGACCAAAGAAATACAACAGGAACTGGTGCATTGACAATTGGAATCCAAATTGATGGATCAACTGCCGTTAACGTAACAGGATCTCCTGCAGTAGGAGCTCAAGCAGGAACGAACTTCGATCCAGCAGATGATTATCACTATGAATTTATTCAAGGTGTTCAATCACCAAACGAAATCAAATTACAATCTGTAGATGTATTACCGTACGTTTCTGCAGGAAGCGTGAACATGGTAGGTACAGTTCGTAACTTGGGAAGTAACCCTATCACACAGTTCGGCGTTACTTACGATGCAGGAGCTGGTGCAGTACCGGGAACAATTACTGGTGTAAACATTCCTTCAAACGGAACATACCAATTTACTCATTCAACTCCTTTAACTGCAGTAGCAGGTTCAGCGTATACAATTAATATGACTGTTGCGATTGCCGGTGACGTTAATATGGCGAACAATTCACTTACATCAAATACCGTTGCCTTGACGTCTATTCCAGCTCGCACAGTAGTTGGAGAAGAAAGAACAGGAACATGGTGTGGATGGTGTCCACGTGGCGCTGTAGGTCTTGCAGGAATGGAAGCAACTTCTGATTTCATTGGAATTGCAGTTCACAACAGTGACCCTATGACAATTTCCAACTACGATGGTGGAATTGCTACTTGGATTCCAAGTTCATTCCCAACTGGTGGTGTTGACCGTGTTACTACAGGAAACCCAGCTAACTTTTCTGGAATGTATTCAGCACGAGTAAATGATTTGACACCATGTAAAGTCAACTCTGTAACATACACTTCAACTGCAACAAACATCACTGTTTCTGCAGATGTAGAATTTATGGGAACTATTTCCGGTGATTACAGATTGTCATTGGTTACATTGGAAGATGATTTTTACGATGGAACTACAGGAAACTGGACACAAGTAAATTATTACGATGGTGGTGCAAATGGTTTGATGACAGATCCTGTAACAGGTTTCGAATGGTCTACTGCAGGTGATCCTGTTAGCCCTGTTGATTTCGGTGGTTACGATCACGTTGCAATGACTTTGTCATCAAATGACATTTTAGGAACACCAGGAAGTTTACCTGCTAGTTCAGTTCCAGTTGGAGTTCATTCTTATACATTCGCTGCGATTCCAAAAACAACTTACAACGATTTGAGTAAAGCTCATGCTGTTGTTATGATTGTAAACGCATCAACTGGCGAAATCATGAATGCTGGAAAAAGTGCTGCTTTAGGTACTTCAACTCAATCATTGAATGAATTGAATAACGTAGCGAATTACAAAGTGTATCCTAATCCATCAACTGGATCAGTAAACCTTACTTTCAACTTGTTGAACAACGCAAACGTTTCTGTTCAAGTAACAGATGCATTGGGTAACATCGTTCACACAGAAGCATCTACTTTGATGGTAGCTGGTGAGCACAACGCAGTATTCAACGGAGCTAATTTAGCTGACGGAATGTACTTTGTAAACTTAAGTGTTGACGGACAAGTTATCACGAAGCGCATTACAATAGTGAAATAAGAATTTCATTTATATAAAAACAAAAGGGGTGTATCGAAATACACCCCTTTTTTATTACTGTTAATTATTTCGATTTACATATTTCCCATCGGTGTTTCCGTTGCTTTTTTACCGTCGCATTTTTTGCTTGAGCCGCATTGAGCACAAAGAAGTAATATACTTAAAGAGAATAGTGAGATTATTATAAAGCGGTGCATATTAGTTTTGTTTAAGTTGTTCTTATTCAACGTTCGAATACTTCGATTGTTGTTTCCTTCTGAACAAACGTCATCAATCTACATGTGGGACGTCGTGAACATTGAACAAATCATGTCGAAAAACGCGGAAACGGCCCAAAAGATGATACCATTTATGATGTGGCCAAAACACCTTCAATGAATCATTTTCAAGCGCTTCCAGTAATGGACAACAATGAAACAGTAGGCATTGCAACTTCAACAGACTTACTAAAGTAATTGGTAGATCAATATTAAACTAAACACGATATCGTTTACAAAAGACAAACCTCTCAATCTTCTAAAAAAGATTGAGAGGTTCTTAGTTTTAAAGCATCAATCGGAAGTTTACAAACAACAGTAATTCATTTTCTCAGAGCTGAAAAATTCTCTACCTTTACTAAATGTTTCGTTGGCCCCCAATCCTTTTATTCCTCTTACTGAGTTTATCGGCTTTCGCGACGCATAATCGTTCGGGTGAAATCACCTACAAACACATCGCGGGTAACACGTACGAATTTACAATTACAACTTGCACTAAACTTACATCAGAAGCCAACCGAGATCGTCTTGGAATAAACTACGGCGACGGATTTGTCGATACCCTGCTATTATTAGAATTCATTGACTACCCCATAACCGACACTAAGAAAAATATTTACAGAGGAAATCATACGTTCACCGGTCCTGGAACCTTTTTGATTTCGGTGGAAGATCCTAATAGGAATGCGAACGTTTTAAATATCGTCAATTCAGTTACGACTATTTTCTGTATTCAAACCCAATTGGTTATTTCCCCTTTTCTTGGAATTTACAACAATTCACTTCAATTTGATGACTGTCCTTGTCCTGAAAATGCCTGCGCTGGTCAACCTTGGATATACAACCTTGGCGCTTACGATCCGGATGGAGATAGTTTAAGTTACGCCATTATTCCTTGCAAAGGGGAAAATTGTTTGGACATGCCGAATCCATCGGTTTTTCAATTCCCGCAAGCAATTGGTGGAGGAAATATAAACATAGATCCTGTTTTTGGAACAATCACTTGGGCGATTCCAAATATTCAAGGAGAATACAATTTTGCAATTCGCATCAATGAATACCGATCGAATATTCTCATTGGATACGTGATTCGAGACATGCAAATTACCGTAAAAGGAAGTTGTGGAAATGCAGCTCCCGTGCTGAACGCTTTTGCCGATACCTGTGTTTTTGTAGATAGTTCTATTGTCAAAAACTTTCAAGCCACTGACAGTGCCGCTTCGTTAGGAGATGTGCCCAGTTTGTCTTGGGATTATTTCGGTGCAGCGTTTAATTTGACCAATTCGCCTGCGATTTTTACGGATCTTAATTCGCCCGGAAACCCTATCGATGGCCTTTTTTCATGGACCCCATCGTGCTCCGCTGTTCGAGAAAGTCCATATTTGATAACCATTGAAGCATCGGATAATGGTCCTGGAGTATCCTTGAAAGATTTATCCTCCGCACGAATAAGAGTAAACGGTCCGCAGGTTGAAAATTTACAAATATCCGCAGGTTTAAACGAGGCGAATCTCATTTGGGATCAAGCGGATTGTCCGCAAGTAATTGGCTACAAAATCTATCGGAATTTGGATAGTGCGTATTCAACCTACAGCTGTTGTGGAAAAAATGAAGCGATAAATTTGGGGTATCAACTCGTTGGACAATTGACTTCCAAAACGAACACCACTTACAAAGATATGGGTCCATTAGTTGCCGGAAATAAATATTGCTATACTGTAACGGCCATCTACCAAAATGGTGCTGAAAGCTGCATGACCCCTCCTGTTTGCGTCGCTCTTCCTTTTGATTTGCCGATTATTACGCACGTCACGGTGGACAGTTCAAGTTTCGATTTTGGTATAGATAGCATTCGGTGGACGCATCCGCAAGAATTGGATACGTTGTTATACACCGGTCCTTATCAATATAAATTATACCGTGGTGAAGACTTTGGTTTACCTGCGCAACTTATTTATTCTTCGACGATTGAGACCAGTTTACTCAATCTTGATACTTTCTACGTCGATTCAAATTTATCAACTACGGCATTTCCGTATTCCTATCAGGTCGAATTGCTTAACAACAACATTCCAGTTGGCCGAAGTGCTGTTGCTCACAGTATTTTCATTGTCCCAACTCCTGTGGATAATGGTGTACAACTGAATTGGGAAGACATTACACCTTGGTCCAATTTTCAATATGAAATCTATCGCAACAACGGAAATGGTTTGCCGATGACACTTCATGCCACAGTCGACACGAACTATTTTTATGACCAAAACCTCATCAATGGGCAAGAACATTGTTATCGAGTAAAAAGCATAGGTCGGTATTCATTGACAAATCTTGCGGATACCTTGTGCAATTGGTCGCAGTTTATTTGTGCAACGGCATATGACAATGAGCCGCCCTGTCCGCCAGGAAATGTTACCATTACACCCAATTGCGAAACCTTGACCAATGAAATTTCCTGGAATAATCCAAATAATAGTTGCGCTGATGATGTGGTCGCATATCAATTATTTTACGCTCCGAAAAAGGACGGTGAATTTGTCGAGATTCAAACTTTCAATTTCGATACCGACACCACATTTGCTTTTCAGGATAGCAACTCAATTGCCGGTTGCTTCTTTATTCGCGCGTCGGATTCAGTGATCTATAACAACCAAAGTATTCCATCGGATACCGTTTGTGTCGACAATTGTGATCCTATTTATGCCTTGCCAAATGTCTTTACGCCAAATTTGGATGGTGCAAATGAATTGTATACTGCATTATTGCCTTACAAATTCATCAGTCGAGTTGAGTTTCATGCTATAAATCGGTGGGGAAATGAAGTCTTTTATACGCAAGATCCTAACATCAATTGGAAGGGATTTGACCAGACCAAGGGCGAATTATTGACAGAAGGTGTTTATTTTTATGCGTGCAAAGTCTTTGTGATTCGTTTGGAAGGCGAAGAGTCATATGATTTGCACGGATTTATACATTTGATACACGATAAATAACAATATGTTTACAGGAATAATAGAAACTTTAGGAACGGTCGAAAAAATCGTTCCCGACAAAGAAAACGTGCATTTCACGATAAGTTCTGAGATTACGAATGAATTAAAAATTGACCAAAGTGTTGCCCACAATGGATGCTGTTTGACAGTGGTTGAAATCACGGACAAGAGTTACGTCGTAACTGCTATTCAAGAAACCATGGAAAAAACCAATCTCGGAAAATGGGAAGTGGGGACGAAGGTAAATTTGGAGCGTTGCATGATTATGAACGGCAGATTGGATGGTCACATCGTTCAGGGTCATGTGGATACGACTGCTGAGTGCATTGCTATTGAAGATCAAAACGGAAGTTGGAAATATACTTTTCGCTATGATGGAGGTAGCCCGACGGTTGAAAAAGGCTCAGTAACGGTAAATGGAACTAGTTTAACGGTGGTCGATTCTAAGGACAATGAATTTTCAGTTTGCATTATACCGTATACCTATGAATACACGAATTTTCACACCTTAAAAGTGGGTTCAAGAATAAATCTAGAATTTGATATAATTGGGAAGTACGTGGCGAAGCTGATGGGTAAATCTTAAAGTGTAGAATTTTTTTAGTGTAAAGTGCAAAGTAACAGAGCTTCACCACTTTACACTTAAAACCTTTACACTCCCTTATCTACCATTTCTTCATCTTGCGCGCTAGTTTCTTTTTAAGGCGTTTCAAGACTGATTCTTTCGAATTGATATTGCCAATGCGAATCAGTTGCTTTTTCACCAATGCATCGTTTCGATAGAAGAAAAACTCGAAAGAGACATTCGTAATTTCTTCACGGTATAGATTAAAAAGTGTTCCGTAATCCAAGGCTGTTTTAAAATCATCGTTTCTAGAACTTAATTTGAAACGGGAGTCAAATCCGCGAACGGAAACCAATAAATAGGTGTCTATTCCTTTTGCCTGAACTTTGTTTTTTAACGAATCACTTGCCAAGTCAGACAAATCAGCTCCTTGCTTTAAAATATTCAAGGAAGGCCTCGCATTTACACCTCGATCGGTAAAAAATTCTGTCAAAGAAATTTCTAGAAAATAACGTTCATCTTCTTTGTTCATTTGACCAACAACTAGTGCATTGGTTAGGGTGAATCTTTCCTTATTCTTCTGTGCTACTGAAGTGAATGAAACGAACAGAAATGTTAATACAATTAGGTTTTTCATAGTTAGAATATTTCTTTGGCAATGGATTTTACTTGAGATGAGTTGGACATCGTGTAATAATGAATGCACGGTACTTTCGCCGCTTTTAATTCTTTCGATTGGTGAATTCCCCATTCAATTCCCACTTTCTCAACGTCTTCATTCGTTCTACATTTCAATAATTCTTTTGAAAGCGCTTCTGGGAAATCAATATGGAAAAACTTTGGCAAAAATGAGATGTGATTCAATGTCTTCACAGGTTTCAATCCTGGAATAATAGGAACATCAATACCTGCTTTTCTACAACTTTCGACAAAATCGAAATACTTCTGATTGTCAAAAAACATTTGCGTAACGATGTACTCAGCGCCAGCATCCACCTTGTCTTTCAGGTATTTAAGATCCGTTTGCTTGTTCATTGCCTCGAAGTGTTTTTCTGGATATCCCGCGGCTCCTATGCAAAAGGCAGTTGGTTCCAAGTCTACATCATCCAGCATGTACTTGCCATCATTCATATCTGTTACTTGATTTATCAAGTCTACAGCGAATTTATGGCCGTCTTTATGCGGACGAAAAGTAGGTTCCGTTTTGATGGGGTCGCCTCTGAGTGCAAGCACGTTATCGATACCTAAAAACTGAAGATCAATCAACGCGTTTTCCGTTTCTTCTTTGCTAAAACCACCACAGATCAAATGAGGAACCGTATCAACATCATATTTGTTAATTAAGGCAGCACAAATTCCAACCGTTCCTGGTCGTTTTCGAGTAGCAATTTTTTCCAATAGACCATTGTCTCGTTCTTTGTAAATGAACTCTTCACGGTGATACGTCACGTTGACAAATTTTGGTTTAAACTCCATCATAGGATCAATTCCATCATAGATAGATTGAATGCTTTTCCCTTTCAAAGGAGGCAAAATTTCGAATGAAAAAAGAGTGTCTTTTGCCTCTTTAATATGTTGTGTGACTTTCATTTTTTGAATTGGACTAACAAATATAACCGATTTTCAAACCTTAGAGTCTTCGAAGGTAGAATTCAGCTAGTTGGATGTCTTTTGCTTGAGTAATTTTAACGTTTTCAGGGTTTCCTTCAAAGAGGTGAATGGTATGACCGGAAGCTTCCATAACAGAAGCATCGTCTGTAAATTGAGGTGAATAGTTTTGTTCATATGCTTCTTTCAATTCTTTCAAATGAAAACATTGCGGTGTTTGAATAATCAGGTATTCGTCTCGGTTTACGGCATGATTTTGTTCGCCTTCCAACCTTCGCATGGATTCATTTATCGCTACAAATGGAATCGACGCAACATTTGACTTCACTGAATCAAGGGCTCTTTCGAAACAATCTTTTGACACCAAAGGACGCACACCATCGTGAATCAAAACGTTATTTCCTGAACAATGTTCAAGTGCCTTTTTTACCGAATTGAATCTCTCTTTTCCTCCAGAAATCACTTCATGCTTAATATCGCAATCGTGTTTTGTGCAGAGCTGTTGCCATTCTTGTTTCCATTCTTCAGGCAGCGTAATGATAAATTGAGCTTTAGGAGCAAAACCATGCAGGCGCTCTAAGGTGTGTATTAAAATAGGTCGACCACAGAGCAATAGAAATTGTTTGGGAACATCGGCTCCCATTCTTTTCCCTATACCTCCTGCTGTAATTAGAATGCTTAAGTCTGCCATGTCTGTAAACAAAAAAAGGCCATTAGTCCCGATAGCAATCAGGATTAATGACCTTCAACTATTTTGAATTTTTTTACTTCAGTTGATCTTTGTTGTCTGCTGCTTGTTGGTTGAATTTTTTCTGCATGTTCAACCAATAAAACAAACCTACAAATCCAAGAACAATAAAACTATAATTGAAAATGTTGCCTACCATTTCAAAAGGGATAAAAAGGTAATCAGCAAACAAGGTGCCAATTCCGTAAAATATCGTTGTAGAGCTCATTATTCTTTATTTTTGAGTACAAAGTAAATAAAAAAATCACAAAGAACTTTCTCTTGAGGGAATAATATCGACTGATTTCTGTAAGAATCTTAAATTTGAGGCAAATAAAGTCCACATGATCAATTATAATCCGAAAAGTTGGTTTCAACTGATATTTGCCATGCATAAGAGCGATACACTGCGTATTTTATGGAAAGAGCTACTGTACATCGGTATTTTCACTGTTTTTATTGACTTTATTGTCATGACTTATTTCGGCCATGTGACGGTTCTGGGGAACTTGGTTGCCGTTTATTCCTTGGTAGGTTTTGTTATTTCACTTTTACTTGTTTTTCGCACCAACACAGCATATGATCGCTGGTGGGAAGGACGTAAAAAATGGGGAGAAATGGTAAACGATACACGAAATTTGTCTTCAAAACTATCCGTTCTAGTTGAAGCAGAAGAAGATAGAGATTTTTTCAAGCGTATGATTCCCAACTTTGTTTATGCAGCAAAGGAGCATTTGCGAATAGGTGTAGATATTTCGCAACTGGATTTTAATGAAGTGGAAATAAAACACTTCATTTCAAAGCGGCACATACCGCTTAGCATTTCAAATTCGATTTATGCTCGGTTGATTCACCTGCGAAACAAAGGAGTACTTTCTCAAGAAGATTTATTTTTACTGGATAAAAACCTAAATGCATTAATGGACAGTTTAGGAGCATGTGAAAGGATAAAAAATACTCCAATTCCTTATTCCTATTCCATTTTCATCAAAAAATTCATCTTCGTTTATGTCACCACTTTGCCTTTGGCCTTCGTGACTATTTTCGGCTATTACTCTGCACTCATTGCCACTTTTGTGTTTTACGTATTGGTGAGTATGGAAGTTTTGGCAGAAGAAATTGAAGATCCATTTGGCACCGATGACAACGATTTACCAACCGATCAACTTTGTGAGCTGATAAAGGCGAATGTAGAGGAGGTTTTTGGATAATTTTAATAACTACGTACATTTTACTCTTTCGTTCCTTAGAGTATAAATAAAACTTAGAAACATGAAATTTCTTACACTAGCTTTCTTTTTTTTCCCTTTTTCAGGAATGAGTCAAACAATAGACTCTATTGCCTATACTGCTGAAGGGGCATTGTTTCCCGCCTACTATGCGTTGCGTAAAAAGTAAACAGCAGACAAAAAAAGCTGTGAAGACTTTAAGAAGTTCGTGAAGAAGACTGTGCGGTAATTTCAAGTCAAACTTATATAAACGTATAATTTAGTTGAGACTGTTGATTTCTTGAGAAAAAATTATTGAAACTTCTTCCACAACACCCATGGCCGCTTTTTCTCCTGAAAGGATAGCTGCATTTAAAGAACCGTTTAATTGAGTGTCCCCCGCCAAAAATATAGTAGCTGTTATACGTGTTTCAGAAGGAAAAATATCGTATTGAATATTCTTTAATCCGGGTAATGCCTTCGGAATGGTGAACTGCTTAATGAAGGTGCAATTATCAATCCTGCAGTTCTTTTTTAATTCCTTTTTCACTTGCTCAACAAGTAAATCATTTGACAGGTTTCGATTATCAATTACGGTTACTGAAAGCAATTCTTTATTTGGATTTAATTCGGTTTTGAGACTGGTGTGGTAAAATATATTGTTGATCAATCCCCCTTCGTTGGGAACAAGGCCTATCAATTTTTTAGTAATTTGCTTGCTTTCAGTCTCGAAATATAAGGTATAACAAGACTTCCATTCTGTTTCTTGATCATTTAAATTGGAAATCAAATTACTTGCGTCAGTTGCTATTATAGTAAAAGTACTTTCCAATTTTGTTTTGTCAATAAGCGTTATCTGCCCATCCATAACTGATTCCACTTTTTTGTTGAATTTGAAAGAAGTATTTTTTAAGTTTTGAAATAGTTGCTTGGGAATAGCCTCCATCCCAGATTTTGGTATTGCTGCATGTCCTTCTCCAAACATTTTAAATACAAACTCAAACATTCTACTAGAAGTTTCAAGTTTCGTTTCAAGAAAAATGCCGCTGAAAAAGGGCTTGAAAAAGTCTCGTATTATTTTATCAGAGAAACCATAATCGGTCAAATATGAAAGTGTCGATTGCTCTTTCTCTAAAAAGATTTCTTCTATCTTTTTTTTCTTCAAAGCGTTATTGAGTTTCACAATTTTGAGCTTATCCAAAATATTTCCTATCCTAGAAAAAACGGTAGGCCAGAGGAAAAACAAATCTCTTAACGGGTCACCAATTATTTTTTGCTTCTGCGCTTTGAATATGGTCGACCCAGATAAGATCTTTTGTAAATCCAAAGCCTCAAAATTTAGATATTTCTGAGCAGCTGGGTAAGCAGTCAATAAGACTTGAAAGCCATGGTCTAATTGATAGCCATTTACAATATCCGTTTTTACTCTACCTCCTACTCTTTCTGTAGCTTCGATAACAGTAGGATAAAAACCATTTTCTTCTAAAACTTTGGCAGCAATAAGTCCACTTACCCCGGCTCCAATTATATGGATTTTATAGTCTTTTTTATTCATCTTTATTCATCAGGATTTACTTTTAAATCTAGTTTTCGAACATAAGTTTGTTTGGAACAAGTAACAACATAAATCACAAAAAAGCCTCGATAAATTGTGGGATTTGTTTTGTTAAATCTTGAAACAATTCACGCTTAAAAAGTGAATAGTCTATGTAAAGTTGTTTAGTGATTTCTTCCTCTTGGCTCAGAGAGCCCTCTTTTAGTTTTTTAGGTATCTGATTTTTAGCTATTTATAATAATTAATAATGGTAAATATACCGATTTAACTAAAAAACGGTTACACTATAAAAGTATAACCGTTTTATTATTAAAAGTAGCTCTTCCTCTTGGGCTCGAACCAAGGACCCTCTGATTAACAGTCAGATGCTCTAACCAACTGAGCTAAGGAAGAATCTAAATCACGTTTATCAGCCGTAGGCCTCTAAAAGCGATTGCAAATATAATCAAAGAAAAATTACGTTCAAGGAAAAAATCAAAAAAATTATTTTTCTTCTGTTTCATCAAACAAATCGGACTCAAAATCATCTAGAAATGAATCGCCGTTTTCGTTTGGTGATTGATCTGTTTGGGCCGAACGAAGAATGTTGGTGTGATTTACGTTTAAGCGAATTTCAGCGTGAGTCGAGCCATCTTCTGCGATGAATGATCTCGCCACTGTAGTACCGGACAATTCCACTAACGCTCCTTTTTTTAGATAATCTACAATTCCCATGTTGTCTCCTTCTCGCTTCCAAATTGTGCAATTAATCCAAGTGGTGTTCGTTTTTGATTCTCCCGTTTTTTTGTCTCGCCAGTTTTTGTTGTGGGCGACTGGAAAATTAATCGCCACTGAACCTTTATCAAGATTGCGAACGATGGCGTTTTTTCCAATATTACCAATTAAACGAGTTTCGAATACGCTAGACATATGTTTTTGGCTTTTCTTAAATTTAAGGAAAAAATGTGGGTTAATTATTGGGGTTCATCGTCCAATTCATTGTCACGAAAAGCAGAAGGAACTAAATCTGGAATGATTTTTAAGATCAGAGGCAACAAAAGAGCTCCCCCTGGCAACATAAAAATGGCGAGTGCTGGCATCGATTTCACAATATCCATAAACTGCGATTTCACCAATTCTTTCTCTTCTTTTGAAAGCTCGTCTGAGGTTGATTTTCGAATTAATTGAACCAACTCCTTGCTCTCTTTGAGCTCTAAGGCTAGCTTGTCCGAATTTCTGCTTAACACCTTTATCCATCGCTTGGAAACACTTCCATATAGTTTTTCATACGATGATCTCGAACTTAGAAGAGACATTTGACTTGAATTTTGCAAAACAAAATTCTCTATCATAGTCATGGCATTATGCACTTCTTTTTTAGGAACATCCAAAAAATCACACATTTCATTAAAGAACTGTATTTCCTCCGGTAAACGTTCCTGATTCACGAAAATCGTTAAAGCCGTAATGTCGATTAGGAAACGCCTGAACAGCACATTTGACTTCGCTATCTCCGAAAAATCGGCAAGACTGGCACCGTGTTTGAACCGGAGTTTTGCCACTCTTTCCTCGGAATCCTTCAAATTGGCAGAGGAGAGAAAAACCTTGAACATGGCTTTTTCCTGATCGGTGATAATGTCATCCGAATAGGCCGCCATCGTAATAGCAACAAGTGCATTATTGGCCAATTCATTGTAGTTCGAAAGCGTCTCTTTTCTGTTCTTTAAAAAATTTCGATACAGCACGATATCCAAATAAACAAAGGTATTAGATAAATATCCTAACCAGTATTGACCCTCAATAAGCTTTGATTTAACAGACAAGCGCTGGGTAAGTATATTCTCTAATCTTTCATCAGGCGTTTCTTTCATAAACAAGCCAAAAACCTTAGACAATCCGCTTGCATTGTGTTCGGCATAAAAAGACAGCAAAGACGCTTTAAATTTTTCTGGGTCGAGAGGTTCCTCACTATTCTCCATTAAATAAATCAACAACAAAGACTCGAACAGCAGGACTTTAAGTTTCTCGTTCTGCGTCCATTTTGAATCTTTTAATTCATTGGCAAAAATTCTTTTTACCGGAAACCCGAAAACGATTCCCGAACGTAAAAACCTCAAATGGACATACTCCTTTCTGGTCAGGCCCTTTGGTACCGAGAATTCAAGCGAGAACTCGTTCCTTCGTTCTAAATCGAAGTATTTGTTTATCCAACCTTTGGAACCAGGTGCTAGCATTTTTCTAGAGAATTGAAAATAAATACTATTATAATTTTCCTGCCAAAACACAGGACCTGCGAGCGGCAAACTTAGTCCCCGAAGTGGCTTGAAAAGCTTCAAAAAGAACAATGTATTGACCTATGCTCGCTTTCGTTTCGTCATCTTTTACACCATCCCAAACTATAACGCCTTCGGTAGCCAAAAATTCATTTTCGCTCAACTTTCTAACCAATCGACCATGGTCGTCATAAATAGAAATATTGGCCAACATTCCATTTTCTGCCATAGAATATCGCAGTTGCAACACATCCTCAAAGCCATCATTGTCCGGTGAAAAAACCTTATTTGGCAAGCTTAAATCCCCACTTTCACTATACGGAACAAATTGTGAATTTTCTAAACCAGGTGTTCCAAACCCAATCGCTTCTGCAGCCGTATGCCAATTGTTTGCATCGTTGCTTCCGTCTAAAGCATTGATTCTTTCCAAAGCTTTACCGTCTTTTGCATCTAGAAGTTTGAAGTGCCAATCGTCTGTGTATGAGACGCTATCGAGAATCAAAAAGTCCGTTTTTAAGATTACTGTTCCCGCATCGTTGGCATAGGTCGGCAGTTCGCTTTTCATAAAACGCCCAACACCATGTGTTGGATAAATCGTTTTGACGCTGTTTGTATCCTTCGTGACAACGGCATATTCACCAGGAAACAAAATAAAATGCTCTGGAATTTGCTTAACATTGGCTACGGTATCATTGCTAATACTCGCGAAATTCAAATGAAACAAATCGAAAACTTTATCAGATGTATTGTATAATTCAACATAATCATTTGCGCCAGTAATTGGATCAAATAATATCTCATTAATCACAATATCGCCTTTCACAGGATCATCCGCAAGAATAAAAAACCCTTTAATAGTGGTCACATTTCCAGCACAATCTTCTACATTACTTAGCTCATAAGTATAAGTGGTAGATGGAGCAATATTTGGCGTGAATAAAACGCTCATTTCCGTTGGTTGTGTGCCATTTAAAATGCGATTGGTTTCCGTTAAAGCGGGCTGAACTGTCAAACTCGCTGCTTGTAAAATAACTGCATCCATTGGTTCGCTAAATTGCAATGTCAACACATTGGGTGCCAATGCAAGCGCTAATGAAACACTTGGTGCTTGCGTATCCATAGAAGCATCATAAACAGAGTTTTGTGTGCCAGGAGTCCCTCCAAGGGCGGCGTTACTAGCGATCCAATTATGCGATGAAGAGCAAACTAATGTCGGGTTGATTCTTTCCAAGGTATAACCCCCGGCTTGTTTTATTAAATCTTGGTACCAATCTTCGGTGTAACTTATTTTGTCCAAAACAATGCCATTCGGATCTTTCAAGACTAAATCATCACCAGCATTATTCAGACTCGGAAAACTGGAAACCCCAGCAGAATTCGTAAACGATGGCACAGAAGAAACACTGCACAATACGCGATATTCATTTGGCGCCAAAATACTTGTAGCAATCGTTCCGTCTGCACTTATATCACCGATTTTCCACCCTGCAAGGTCAAAGTATTTATTACTACGGTTGTAAATTTCAACGAATTCTAATTCTGGCAAACCAATAACGGGAGAGGGATCAGCAAAAACTTCATTGATAATCACATCGCCTGGAAGTGGTGTTTCGGGAATAAAAAATGTAAACGTCGTCGATTGTAACGTCGTGTCATTTCCAGCTAAATCTTCTATGTTATAAGCAAACAAGGTATATTGATTGCCATTGGAAAGCGGCGTCGCAGTTGTTAAATGAACCGATTTTGGGTCACTAACATCTAAAACAGCGTTTGAAGCGCTATTGAAGGGTTGAATGTCATAATTTCCTACATTCTGAGCAGCGATGATTTCCAAAGGTTCATTGAAGAAAACATCTACATGCGTCGCATCAACTGCAACAGCGGAGATTAATGCCGGAGCCGCGAGATCAAGGATTACGCTGCCAACATAAATATCATCTAAATAAAACTTGTTCGCATTGGAAACCGTATAAGTACATTGCCAAATGAAATACGTTCCAAGTAAATTTGTAGCATCCGTGCCGTTGGATTGAAAAACATAATTCGTTCCTCCTGCAGCATCGGTGCTGAGTGACCATAATCCTGAATTGTTTCGAATTACTTGTATCCCAAAATCAAAAGAGTTGGCAATTGCACCAGCCGCACCAGAACAAATTAAGGTAGAGGCTCCCCCCACTTGACTGAATAATTTCACCGCATCGGTTGCCCCTGTTTCGCCCAATTGAATATAAAAGCCATCAGGATTTGTCGTCGGATCCTGGCTTGCAGCACAAAGATAAATTCGACCAAAATTTTGAGTGGAAGGAGAAAAACTCATTTTCACCCTTAATCTCCATTCCTTGTCGTTCAAAGTTGTAAGTCCATGATACACACTTAAGTAAGAGGTTGCGGCAACTGCCAAATTGGTTTGCAACTCAAAACTTGAATTAACGATATAATCAGCTGTGGTGCCTATCCATGAAGGATTAGCGGAAAAGTCGCCATCAGAAAAAGTCTCTGTCACTTGAGCATTAACTCCGAAAGACAGAAATATAAGGAAAAACCAAATTTTTGTTTGCATTACATTGTATAAAACGTAAGTAAATATAGTAATTTTGACTCCACAAATGTATTAAATTCGCGTTATGAAAGTAGCAGTCGTTGGGGCAACGGGAATGGTTGGCCAAGTAATGTTGAAAGTTTTAGCGGAAGAAAAATTCCCAATTACAGAATTAATTCCTGTTGCATCTGATCGATCCATTGGTAAAATGATTGACTACGAAGGTAAATCATACCCGTGCATGGGCATGCAAGCTGCTATTGATGCTAAGTGCGACATCGCTATTTTCTCGGCCGGCGGAGATACTTCATTGGAATGGGCGCCTAAGTTTGCTGCGGCTGGAACAACAGTTATTGACAACAGTTCCGCTTGGAGAATGGATCCTGATAAAAAATTAGTGATTCCTGAAATCAATGGAGATGTTTTGACGAAAACGGATAAAATCATTGCCAATCCGAATTGTTCTACCATTCAACTTTTGATGACACTTGCTCCTTTACACAAAAAATACACCATTAAACGAGTAATCGTGTCAACGTATCAGTCAACAACGGGAACTGGTGTGAAAGCAGTGCAACAATTGGAAAATGAACGAAATGGTATTTCGGGAGAAATGGCCTATCCGCATCCGATAGATAAAAACTGTATTCCACATTGCGATTCTTTTCTAGACAATGGTTACACAAAAGAAGAAATGAAATTGTGGAACGAAACGAAGAAAATTCTAGACCCGAAAATACGCTTGAGTGCAACGGCCGTGCGTGTTCCTGTCGTTGGAGGACATTCAGAAGCTGTAAATGTCGAATTTGAAAACGACTATGATTTGGCTGAAGCGCGAAATTTACTTTCAGCGACTTCTGGAATAACGGTTCAAGATAATTTAGCGAACAACGAATACCCGATGCCTCGAACTGCGGAAGGGAAAAATGATGTTTTTGTGGGTCGAATTCGTCGTGATGAATCACAAGACAAAACTTTGAATTTGTGGATTGTTTCTGATAATTTAAGAAAAGGAGCTGCTACAAATGCAGTTCAGATTGGGCAACTTTTAATTGCAAAACAACTTCTGAAGTAGACCCTTTGAAACGTTTATTCCTAAAAATATATCTAGGTGTTTTCATTGGCTTGGTTATTTTTGTCTTCTCCTTTTATATTTGGGAATATCTTGAAGGAACACATCGATTAGATTTTCAAATTGACGACAAATACAGTATTGAAATTACCTCGGACGAATGCGAAACTTGCTTTAAGGACTGGGAAATTGATCATGAACTTAAAATCACCAATCTATTAACCAAGGAATCATTTGATTACGCTTTTTCTACGGGAGAAGGCCCTTTTCTGAAATTTTACACTTCCATTACCCACCCTGATCTCATGCTGATTGAAGGTTACGAAGGCAATACAGGGGCCTCTTGGTTAGTAGATATCAAGGGAAAAAATGTAAGTCAAACTCGTGATTTAGGGACTTATAATTTTCTTTTAAGAAATAGTATAAGTCAAGATTTCCAAGTTATTCTTGAACTACCAGAATTTAAACCGGCTTTTTAAAACTGTTTCGCGAAAATCATCCAGTTTTTCATCAATGCCTTTTGCTAGAAATTTCTTAAGGAGTTTGTGTGTCCCTTTGCCCTGTTTGTAGTCCATTTCATCTCCAAACATTGGAATGATTCCCAAAAAATGTATCTGTTTTTCACCGACTTGAAGGGGCTGAAGTTTCTCTTTTAAAAGAATAGGATCCACCATTATAAAATGATTTTCTTTCATTGTTTCCGATAAAGCTTTAAATTCTTTGTCGCATTGAATCGTATGTCCGGGTCCGAACCATCCGTTCTTCTCCTGTAAATGTTTGACCAATTTCTCCAACCAATCTGCAGGCCATTGTCGGTTTGGATTATCTTTTTCGTTAATGTCCCAATACCTCGGCAAACAGAAAAACAACTCCACATTTTCTCGTCCTTTGTAGCGCTCATGCACAGGCATATCGTAGTTCGACAAACCACTCGTCATCAAAACTTTCACAGGTGATTTCAAAGGAATATCGATCAGCAGAAGCTCTAAACTCTCGTCCACTTGTTTAAATACCGTGATGAATTCTTTCCCAAATCTTTCTTCTAATTGCGCTCTCATTCTACTGATATTGAGCGTTCTAGGGCATTCCAGAACTCTTTCGATGAAGCAACACAACCTTGCTCTATCATTTTATGAATCTCCATTTCACGCAAAGGTGAATACTGTTTGGATGTTTTTAAAACAGTCAAATTCTGCGCGTTTTTAGTCAATGCTTCGTGTATGCTTTCCGGTGTAGAAAGATCCGTTCCATCTTTTTGTTTTGGGGTTATTGAAATGAGTTTTATATCATCAGGTGTACATTGAAAAACGAGACATGAATCTAAAGAACGATACTCCAAGAATTCAATTTTCTGATATACTTTTTCCAAAACGATATCAGAAAAAAGTTCGACCAGCTCTGTGGCTTTTGGAACATCCGATTTATTCATTTCGGCCCATTCTTCGGCATGAACACCGTTGGTGATCAAAAAGGCTTTGAAATCTTCATCGAAAATTATTTGTTCTTCCTTGGTGAGCATTCTGTATTTCATGGGGTGAAGTTACGGACTTGTACCTGTTTTCTTGCCACGAATTAAAGTAAATTTAAAAATGAGAGCTTTTAAAAAAAGATAATTAGATTGGTTTTGATCTGAACTAGTAAGTCTTTTTTAATCAGCAAGTTAAAACAGTTAACAAAAGCACTTCATCTAAAAATTTAAATTTTTATTTCTTCATTTCGTTGGGTTCGATATTTGTCTAGAAATTAAATCTCACTCCATTAAAACCAAATCCAAACATTCAACCGTCCGAATTTTCGTTTAAAACTACTGCAATAAATAATTCCAAAACCGATTTTTTAAGTACTATATCTTTTACTTTTGTAACCATGTCAACGAAAAGAGGAATTGCTATTTTAGGGTCAACAGGGTCTATCGGAACACAAGCTTTGGAGGTAATTGAAGCGCATCCTGATAAATTTGATTTGTTAGTTCTTACGGCAAATTTCAACGGTGATTTACTGATTAAACAAGCTAAAAAATTCAAGCCGCAATCTGTAGTAATTGTTGATGAAAATCAATATGAAAAAGTAAAACAAGCCCTTTGGGACGATGATATTTTAGTTTACACGGGCGAAAAATCGCTCTGTGATGTCGTTACATATTCTGATATTGATGTTGTTTTAACAGCACTGGTCGGATACGCAGGACTCCAACCAACACTTGCCGCAATTGATTCTGGAAAGTCAATTGCTTTGGCCAATAAAGAAACTTTAGTTTGCGCAGGTGAATTAGTTACGGCCGCGGCAAAGCAAAAAAGTGTAAACATTTACCCTGTCGATTCTGAGCATTCGGCTATTTTTCAATGTTTGGTTGGTGAATTCCACAACAAAATTGAGAAGATTTATTTAACCGCTTCGGGAGGGCCTTTCCGCGGGTGGAATGCCGAAAGATTGGCCTCAGTAACCAAAGAACAGGCGTTAAAACATCCAAACTGGGAAATGGGCGCTAAAATAACCATCGATTCTGCCTCTTTGATGAACAAAGGTTTGGAAGTGATTGAAGCCAAATGGTTATTCAATCTAAAACCCGATCAAATTGACGTTATCGTTCATCCGCAATCAATTATTCATTCATTGGTTCAGTTTGAAGATGGCAGCATGAAAGCTCAGATGGGATTGCCTGATATGAAATTGCCGATTCAATTTGCTCTGACTTATCCGGATCGTTTACCTTCTAATTTCCCGCGATTCAATTTTATGGATTACCCGCAATTAACCTTCGAACAAGTCGATAAAGAGACGTTTAAAAACCTCAATTTGGCCTACACAGCCATGGAAATGGAAGGAACTGCTGCTTGTGCCTTGAATGCAAGTAACGAGATTGTTGTCGATGCCTTTTTAAAGGATAAAATAAAATTTTTGGATCTGGCGAACATCAATGAATTCGTTATGAACGAAACGAAAAATATACTAAAACCAAACTTGGACGACTACATTCAAGTGGATACTGAGGCGAGATGTTTAGCACTATCTAAAATTGACTAAAATGAAAATTGCCTGCTTGCTTTTATTACTTCTGATTTTTGCTTCCTGTGTGTATGAAGCTCCAATCGATGACATTCAAATTGGAAAACGCAAAGTGAGTCTTATTTTAGACGTTCCTCAAGCTCAACGTTTGGCCTCTTTGCCCTTGAAATGTATGGATCAAGAGTTTCCAAATAAGATGGGACAAGTTTTAGGTACTATGGAAGATTTGAAAAGTCCCCAAGAACTTCATCCGGCATTTTATGGTTGTTTTGATTGGCACAGTTCCGTTCATGGACATTGGATGCTTGTTCGTCTGATGAAAGAATTTCCTGAAATGGACCAAACTAAAATTCGACAAAAATTAGCTCTGAGGTTGACGAAAGAAAACATTGAAAAAGAATTGGACTATTTTAATAGTAAACACAATACGTCTTTCGAAAGAACTTATGGTTGGG
>DGBF01000204.1 GCA_002384725.1 Flavobacteriales bacterium UBA4011 | reverse complement strand
ATGGGACAAAAAACAAATCCAATTGGAAATAGATTAGGGTTCATCCACGGATGGGATTCTAACTGGTACGGCGGTGACAATTACAAAGACAAAATCATCGAAGATGATAAAATTCGTAAATACCTTCAAGCGCGTTTGAATAGAGCGAGCATTGCGAAGGTAATTATCGAAAGAACTTTGAAGTTGGTTACTGTAACAATCAACACGGCTCGTCCGGGTGTGATTATCGGTAAAGGAGGTCAAGAGGTTGACAAACTAAAAGAAGAATTAAAGAAATTGACGAAAAAAGAGATTCAAATCAACATCTTCGAGGTGAAACGTCCAGAATTGGATGCTCGATTGGTGGCTGATGGTATCGCTCGTCAGTTGGAAGCACGGATTTCATTTAGACGTGCTATCAAAATGTCTATCGCGAGTACAATGCGCATGGGAGCTGAAGGAATCAAAGTTAAGATTTCCGGACGTTTGAATGGTGCAGAGATGGCGCGAACAGAGATGTACAAGGATGGACGTACTCCGTTACATACGTTCAGAGCTGACATCGACTATGCCCTTGCTGAAGCGCATACTACATACGGACGTTTAGGGATCAAAGTGTGGATCTGTAAAGGTGAAGTATATGGTAAGCGTGACTTGTCTCCTAATGTAGGAATGGCATCTGGAAAAGGTGGAAGCAACCAAGGTGGTGGCGGAAATCGTCGTCCAGGTGGACCAAGAAGTAAAGGTAATAAGAAGTAAGAACAAGGTAAAAATTGTAGTAAGATGTTACAACCAAAAAGAACCAAATTTAGAAAAGCCCAAAAAGGAAGAAATACAGGTCTTGCTCATAGAGGAAGCACTGTCACTTTCGGATCGTTTGGTCTAAAAACTTTGGAGCCAGGATGGATCACATCACGCCAAATCGAAGCGTCTCGTATCGCCGTAACCCGGTTTATGAAACGTGAAGGTAAAGTGTGGATTCGTATTTTTCCTGACAAACCAGTTACCTCAAAACCAGCGGAAGTACGTATGGGTAAAGGAAAGGGAGCTCCTAGTCACTGGGTAGCAGTAGTTAAACCAGGTCGCATCTTGTTTGAAGCGGATGGTGTAGCTTATGAAGTAGCGCAAGAAGCTCTTCGCTTGGCAGCTCAAAAAATGCCGGTGAAGTGTAAATTCGTTACTCGTAACGATTATGTTAAACCAGAAGGTAAATAATTAAAGGAAATGAAACAGCAAGAAATCAACAAACTTTCCGTTAAGGATATCGAAAGCAAAATTTCTGATTTTTCAGGTAAACTGAATAACATGAAATTAGCACACGGTGTTTCTCCAATGGAAAACCCAATTCAAATTCGTTCAATTAGAAGAACGGTTGCTCGTTTGAAAACCGAATTAACAAAACGTGAAGCATCAGCTACGGCTGAAGCATAAATAATTAGCTTGATATGGAAGATAAGCGTAATTTAAGAAAAGATCGTGTCGGTGTAGTTACTAGTGACAAAATGGACAAGTCCATCGTTGTTGCAGTTGAAAGACGTGTAAAACACCCGAAATATGGAAAATTCGTAAAGAAGACTTCAAAATTCGTGGCACATGATGAAAAGAATGAGTGCAATACCGGAGACACCGTGCGCATTATGGAAACCAGACCTTTGAGTAAATTGAAGAACTGGCGATTAGTAGAAATTGTCGAAAAAGCTAAATAATTTTTAGTAATGATACAACAAGAATCAAGACTTGCAGTAGCAGATAACTCTGGAGCAAAAACTGTTTTGTGCATCCGCGTATTGGGTGGCACAAAACGTCGTTATGCGTCGATCGGAGATAAAATCGTAGTTGCTGTTAAGAGCGCAATGCCCTCTGGAGCTGTCAAAAAAGGACAAGTTGCCACGGCGGTTATTGTAAGAACCAAAAAAGAAGTACGACGTGCTGATGGATCTTACATAAGATTTGATGATAACGCTTGCGTTATCCTAAACCCAACAGGGGAAATGAGAGGTACCCGTATTTTTGGACCAGTTGCTCGTGAGTTACGTGAGAACAATTTTATGAAAATTGTTTCATTGGCTCCCGAAGTACTTTAAAATCGTAAATCATGCAAAAGAAATTACACATTAAAGTAGGTGACGCTGTGAAAGTTATTGCAGGTCAGGAACTAGGGAAAGAAGGAAAGGTTCTTTCAGTAGACAGAAAAAAAATGCGTGCTACTGTTGAAGGTCTGCAAATGATCAAAAAACACAGTAAACCAAGTGCTGAAGATCCACAAGGTGGCATCGTTGAAAGAGAAGCAGGAATTCATGTTTCGAATTTGATGATCGTATCTAAAGGAGAAGCATCTCGCATTGGACGTAAATTAAATAAAGACGGCAAATTGGTTCGTTTTTCTAAAAAATCAGGAGAGGAGATCAAGTAATGAGTACAAAACCAAGATTAAAGGAAATGTACAGTGCTGAGATTATTCCAGCATTGACAAAAAAGTTTGGGTACAAAACGGTAATGCGTGTGCCTAAGATGTCAAAAATAGTTCTTAGCCAAGGTATGGGTGAGGCAGTTGCTGACAAAAAGTTGATCGATAACGCTGCTGAGGAATTGTCAAGAATCGCTGGTCAAAAAGCGATTATTACACTTTCTAAGAAAGACATCTCGAACTTCAAGTTGAGAAAAGGAATGCCGATTGGAACGAAAGTTACACTTCGTGGTGATAAAATGTATGACTTCTTAGATCGTTTGATCGCTGTCGCACTTCCACGTACTCGTGACTTTAGAGGTATTAACGCAAAAGGTTTTGATGGGCGTGGTAACTTTAACCTTGGGGTTAAGGAACACATTATCTTCCCAGAAATTGATATCGACAAAACGAATCGCATTTTAGGTATGGACATCACATTTGTGACGACTGCCGAAACAGATGAAGAAGGTAACGCTTTGTTGGACGCATTTGGATTCCCTTTCATTAAAAAATAAGAAGAAATGGCAAAAGAATCAATGAAAGCGCGTGAGCGCAAAAGAGAAAGAATGGTAGCTCGTGATGCTGTAAAGCGCGCCGCGTTAACCAAAATTTTGAAATCTAGCGATACTTCTGATGAAGCTGTTCAAGCTAAATGGGAAGCAATGATGGCTATTCAAAAGATGCCGGCAAACGGATCGAAAGTGCGTGTGCACAATCGTTGTGGTTTGACTGGTCGTCCGCGTGGATACATGCGTCAATTCGGAATTTCAAGAGTAACATTTCGTGAAATGGCACTAGACGGGAAAATCCCAGGTGTCAAAAAAGCGAGTTGGTAATTTAAGTTTTTAATTAGGAAATATTATGACAACAGATCCTATCGCAGATTTTCTTACCCGTGTCCGTAACGCAAGTTTGGCCGGTTTGAAAGTTGTAGAAATTCCTGGTTCTAATACAAAACGTGCAATGACACAGATTTTGTTTGACCAAGGATATATCTTGAACTATAAGTTCGAGGACGATAACAAACAAGGTATGATTAAAATCGCTTTGAAGTACAATCCATCAACGAAAGTTCCAGCAATCACAAAATTGCAAAGAGCATCTCGTCCAGGATTGAGAAAGTATAGTAGCTCAACTGAAATGCCTCGTGTATTGAACGGATTGGGTATCGCTATCGTTTCTACTTCAAAAGGTGTAATCACCAACAAAGAAGCAAAAAAAGAAAACATAGGAGGAGAAGTCCTTTGCTATGTATATTAATCTTTATTAACTAGAAGTAAAATGTCAAGGATAGGTAAATCCCCAGTAAGCATCCCGAGTGGTGTAGAAGTAAAGGTAGACGGAACGACAGTTACCGTTAAAGGACCTAAAGGCGAATTGACCCAAGAAATTGATTCTTGTGTGACAATTGAAATCGCTGACGGAACTATATCTTTCAACCGCGAATCAGACGCTCCTGGTCATAGATCTAAGCACGGTTTATATCGTTCTTTAATCAACAATATGATCATCGGTGTATCGGAAGGGTACAAGAAGGAATTGGAAGTTATTGGAGTAGGATTCCGCGCTACAACGCAAGGTCAAATTTTAGATTTGGCTCTCGGATTCTCTCACCCAATAGTTATTCAAATCCCTAGTGAAATTAAGGTATCTGCAGATACTCAAAAAGGTAAGGCTCCAATCGTAACGTTGGAATCTCACGATAAACAACTTTTGGGTCAAGTAGCCGCTAAGATTCGTTCCCTTCGTAAACCAGAGCCATACAAAGGTAAAGGTGTAAGATATCTAGGTGAAGAGGTAAGAAGAAAAGCAGGTAAGGCTGCGGGTAAATAATATTAAATTTCATTAGTTATGGCATTTAGCAAATTAACAAGAAGAGCAAAAATTAAAAGAAGAATCCGTAAGAAAATTACTGGAACTTCTAAGTTGCCTCGTTTGTCTGTGTACCGTAGTAACAAACAAATCTACGCACAGATTATAGACGATTCAAAAGGGATTACCCTGGCATCAGCATCAAGCTACAAGAATAAAGCAGCCGAAAAAGGAAACAAAATCGAGCAAGCAACTGTAGTTGGTAAAGAATTAGCCGAAAAAGCATTGAAAGCTGGAATTGAAGGTGTTGTGTTTGATCGCAACGGATACCTTTACCACGGTAGAGTAAAAACATTGGCTAACTCGGCAAGAGAAGGTGGTTTAAAATTTTAAGACATGGCATCACAGAAAATAGTAAATCGAGTAAAAGCTTCTGAGATCGAGCTTAAAGACAAATTAGTAGCTATCAATCGTGTTACGAAAGTAACCAAAGGTGGACGTACTTTTTCATTCTCTGCAATCGTTGTAGTGGGTGATGAGAATGGAATCGTTGGTCACGGATTAGGTAAAGCGAAAGAAGTTACTGAAGCAATCACCAAAGGAATTGATGATGCGAAAAAGAATTTGATTCGTGTTCCAATTTTAAGAGGTACGGTTCCACACATGCAGAAAGCAAAGTATGGAGGTGCTGAAATTCTACTTAAGCCAGCTTCTGAAGGTACAGGCGTTATAGCCGGTGGTGCGATGCGTGCTGTATTGGAGAGCGTTGGTGTTCACAATGTATTGGCAAAGTCACAAGGTTCTTCAAATCCACACAACGTGGTGAAGGCGACTATGGAAGCTTTGGCAAATATGAGAGACGCAGTAGCAGTAGCGAAACAAAGAGGTGTTTCATTGGAGAAAGTATTTAACGGTTAAAAAGATAGACGCAAAATGGCTACAATTAAAATTAAGCAAGTAAGAAGCGCTATCAATCGCCCAGCTGACCAAAAGGCTACGATTAAAGCGTTAGGATTTAGTAAGTTAAATCAGACTGTTGAAAAAGAGTCTAATCCACAAATCCTTGGAATGATCAAGAAAGTACAACATCTTTTAGAAGTTGTTAAGTAGAAATAAGAAATTAGATAAATCATGAATTTACATAATTTAACTCCCGCAAAAGGCTCGACAAAAAGTACGAAGAGAATTGCACGTGGACAGGGATCTGGACATGGTGGAACTTCAACGCGAGGGCATAAGGGACAAAAATCAAGATCAGGTTACAGTAGAAAAGTTGGTTTCGAAGGTGGACAAATGCCTTTGCAACGACGTGTACCTAAATTTGGTTTCAAAAATATCAACCGCGTTGAATACAAAGCAATCAATTTGGATATCATCCAATCATTGATTGACCGTAAAAACGTTTTAGAAATTACACCAGAGATATTGAAAGAAAATGGACTTATCGGTAACAACGATCTAGTGAAAGTCTTAGGTAGAGGTGAACTAAAAGTAAAGATTAGCGTAACAGCTCACAAGTTTTCTCAAACGGCGAAATCGTCAATTGAGTCAGCTGGTGGGAATTGTTCAGAAATCTAATTACCTTTGCAAACATTTTTTTAGCGAATGAAACGTTTTATACAGAATATACAGAACATTTGGAAAGTTGAAGAGCTTCGTAAGAGAATAATCTATACGTTAGCTTTAATACTTGTTTACCGAATTGGTTCATTTATTATCTTGCCAGGTGTAAATTACAACGCCCTAGAAGCAGCACAAAAAGCAGGTGGGCAAAATGCCCTTGAAACTTTGCTTTCATTGTTCTCTGGTGGTGGATTCACGAATGCATCTATTATGGCACTTGGTATTATGCCTTATATTTCTGCATCGATTATCATGCAGTTATTAGGCATGGCGGTTCCTGCGGTTCAGAAAATGCAAAATGAAGGTGAATCAGGAAGAAAGCAAATCAACAACTACACGCGTATTTTGACAATCATTATCTGTGCTGCTCAGGCACCGGGTTATTTGTCTTTGTATGTGTCAAGTAAAGGCGCTTTGCCCCTTGATGCTGGAACATTCTGGTGGGCTCAAACGATTATCGTTTTGGTTGCTGGAGCAATGTTCGCAGTATGGTTAGGAGAAAGAATTACGGACAACGGAGTTGGTAATGGTATCTCTCTATTGATTACTGTTGGTATCTTATCTCGTTTGCCAGGTGCATTTACGGGAGAAGTTGGAATTGCTTGGGCAGATGGTAACTTGATTAAAATCCTTTTAGAAATCGTAGCATTCTTCGTAGTCGTATTGGCAACTGTACTGATTGTGCAAGGTGTGCGGAAAGTGCCACTCAATACAGCCAAAAAGGTTGTAGGATCTCGCGCTGTTGATGAAGCAGGTGCAAGAAACTACTTGCCGATTAAGGTAAATGCGAGTGGGGTAATGCCTATCATCTTTGCACAAGCGATTATGACCATACCGGTTATGATGTTTGCAAGCAATGATGGAGGAGGAAGTTGGATTCAAAGAACTTTGGGAGACGTTTATGGTTTCTCTTACAATTTGCTTTTGGCTATCCTAATTATCGTCTTCACGTATTTTTATACTGCGATTATGATTAACCCGCGTAAAATTGCTGACGACTTGAAAAAGTCAGGGGGATTTATTGCAGGTGTTCGTCCAGGTGAAGAAACAGCAGATTATATTGACACATTGGTTTCCAGAATTACTTTCCCAGGATCGTTGTTCTTAGCGATTATCGCTATTCTTCCAGCTATTGCAAAATTGGCTGGAGTGAATGACGCATTTGCTATGTTCTTCGGTGGAACGTCACTATTAATTATGGTGGGTGTTGTATTGGATACTTTACAACAGATTGAGTCTTACCTATTGAATCGTCATATGGATGGTTTGATGGAAGGAACTAAAATCAGAGGAAGAAGAACACAAGGAGAATTATCAGGATTTTAAGCTATGGCAAAACAAGCATCAATAGAACAAGATGGCGTAATCATCGAAGCACTTTCCAACGCAATGTTCCGCGTTGAATTGGAAAATGGCCACGTAATTACGGCACATATTTCTGGTAAAATGAGAATGTTCTACATTAAGATTTTACCAGGTGATAAAGTAAAAGTTGAAATGTCTCCTTACGATTTGACGAAAGGAAGAATATCATTTAGATACAAATAGGTTCAGGCCTAAAAAATAAAAATAATGAAAGTTAGAGCTTCAGTGAAAAAGCGATCAGTTGATTGTAAGATCGTAAAAAGAAAAGGGCGGGTTTATGTGATAAACAAAAAGAACCCGAAGTTAAAACAAAGACAAGGGTAATTTAGAAAATTATGGCACGTATAGCAGGAATAGACTTACCAAAGAATAAAAGAGGTGTAATCGGATTGACGTATATCTACGGAATCGGTCGCAGCCGAGCGAAGCAAATCTTGGAAGAAAACAAAATTGATATCAATATCAAGGTTGAAGATTGGGATGATGATCAAATGAATTTGATCCGTACTTCGTTAAACGAAATCAAAGTAGAAGGTGCTTTGCGTTCAGAAGTTCAATTAAACATCAAGCGTTTGATGGATATCGGTTGTAACCGTGGAATCCGTCACAGAGCTGGATTGCCTTTAAGAGGACAAAGAACAAAAAACAACTCTCGTACGAGAAAAGGAAGAAGAAAAACAGTTGCAAATAAGAAAAAAGTGTAACTAAATAATTAATAACAATGGCAAAAGCGAATCAAAAAAAGAAGAAGAATGTCAAAGTAGACGCAATGGGTGAAGCGCATATTCAAGCTACCTTCAACAA
>DGBF01000118.1 GCA_002384725.1 Flavobacteriales bacterium UBA4011 | reverse complement strand
TTCAAATTGGACGCTATGTTCTCCGTGCTCGATCGTTTGTTGCTCATCTTGATTTGCGGGGCACTCTTTTGGTACACCGATGCTTTCAAAATAGAATGGTTTATCTGGATCCAAACGGTTTGTTATTCAATCGTACTTGTCGCAGCATTTTGGATGCTATCGCGAAAAATCGGCATCCCGAAAATCAAATTGGACGTTCCCTTTGCCTTAACCGTTGTGCGCAAAAGTTTGCCCTACGCCATATTCATTCTCTTCATGATGTTGTACACGCGTTTGGATTCCATCATGGTCGAACGCTTGCATGCAGATGGCGCATATGAAGCCGGAGTGTATGCCCAAGGCTTCCGCCTTTTGGATGCTTTCTTTATGTTTGGAATGCTTTTCACGGGATTATTATTGCCTCTTTTCACCTTTCAAATGAAAGACAAAGCGGAGAATTTAAAACTCTTGTTCCTGTCTTCTAAATTATTGATTGGAGGTGCCATTCTTCTCTCCTTTCTCTGCTATTTCAATGCCGAAACCATCCTATCGTGGATTTATAAAAACGACATTCAGGCGTCGATACCGTCTTTCCAATGGCTGATGTTGAGCTTCGTTGCCATGG
This sequence comes from Flavobacteriales bacterium UBA4011, assembly GCA_002384725.1. Classification (GTDB taxonomy): domain Bacteria; phylum Bacteroidota; class Bacteroidia; order Flavobacteriales_D; family Crocinitomicaceae; genus UBA2040. Next base: position 8,164 of record DGBF01000118.1, on the reverse strand, counting down.
GCGTTTCCTTAATTTTCGGAACGTATTTGACTGCGGCCGATGAACTGAAATTCCTCAATAAAACCGCTGCCGCCGGCATCGTCATCAATATAAGTTTGAATTTTTATTGGATCGCAACCTACGGGGCAGAAGGGGCGGCATGGGCAACGGTCATCACGCAAACCTTTATTGCCGGAGTACAAGGATTCTACGTTGTACGTGCTTTCGGCGCAAAAACGTTTCAGAATTACGGATTTCAACTGATTCTAATTCTCTTTATTTTTTGGTTCGGTTTGAGTTACCTGCATCCGTATTTGGCGTATCCAATTCTAACGGAAATTGCTCTTGGAATAATAATATTGGTGGTCTTGCGTTTTTGGAACGTCAAAGAAATGATTTTACTCGCGTCGCAGAAGGGCTTGTCGCCCGAAAATAATAAGGATGAGGTTGAAAAGCTTTAAAATTATAACGCTATCTTCGCGCCTGTTTACAACTTGGGTTAGAACGAATTAAGTACAATGGAACAAAACGAAACACATTTAGAAGAAGAAAGACAGAATTTATTGGTCTTTATCTGGAAAAACCGTCGAATAATTTTGATGGTCACAGCAATAGCAGCCATTATTTCATTGGTTGTTTCTTTCTTTTTAACGCCGCTTTACAGGTCCCAAGCAGTTGTTTTCCCTGCCGCGACGAGTACGGTTTCCTTTTCCGAACAAAGAAACGCGAAAGCTTCGTCGATGGATTTTGGTGAAGAAGAACAAGCGGAACAATTGGTGCAAATTCTTAAATCGTCTAAAATTCGAAATATCTTAATCGAGCGTTTCGATTTGTTCAAGAATTACGATATCGATTTGTCCGACGTAAACAAAAACTTCAAACTGAACAAAGCGTATAACAATCACATCCAATTCAATAGAACACGCTATGGTTCCATCGAAATAGATGTATTGGACAAAAACCCTGAATTGGCCGCTACCATTGCCAACAAAATTGTCGATTTGATTGACACCGTGAAGAACGAAATGGTTCAGGAACGAACGATACCGGCTTTTGAAATTAATCAACGAAAACGGGGAATGCTTGAATCACAAATGAAAAAACTGCAAGCTGAAATGGATTCACTGTCCGTGAATGGAGTTGTTCCTACGGAAAGTAGAGCGAATTTGTACCAAGCATACAACGATGCAAGTGCGGCAAAAGATAAGGCGTTTTTCCAGAATCAAATCGATGTCAATTTGCAATTTGGAGCTAAATTCGACGGACTTCAAATGCTTCGTGATGAAATGATTGTGAAATTGGCGAAGTTCGAAGATTCATACGAGCAAGCTGAATCCGATGCCAACACGCTTTTCAACCACAAGTTTATTGTGGAATCAGCAGTAATTGCAGATAAAAAAGACCGACCGAAAAAGGCCATTATTATTCTAATGGCGACTTTTGGGGCTTTCTTTTTTATGGTTTTCGCGCTTCTTTTGCGTGAACGTTTCAAAGAATTGAAGAGAATCGCCTAATGCACTTTCTTCGCTCGAATATTGGATTGGGTCTCGCGGGGCTGCTTTACATCCTGTTTTCGGCGTACTTCATTTGGTTCGATCAAGCGTATTTCGCTCTCCTTTCCATCGGATTATTATTCATTTATTTTGCCGTCTATTATTCCGAGTACAGCTTTCTAGCCTTGGCATTTCTGACTCCGCTCAGCATCAATATTGAAGAATACACCAATAGTTTCGGACTTTTCATCCCAACGGAACCTTTGCTATTTGGAATGATGCTTTTACTCATCATGCAAGAAGCGAGAAAAGGATTTATTCCCAAACATGTATGGCGAAGTCCTATTTTCATTGCTGCTGCAGGATATGTGACCTGGCTTTTATTGAGTACAATTAGCTCATCAGAGCCGCTTGCTTCTATAAAGTTTGTCATCGCGAAACTGTGGTTTTTCGTCCCACTTTTGCTCTTGGGGCCCATTGTTTTCGGTAAGAAGAAAAACATTCAAACCTTCCTTTGGTTGTTCGTCATCGGAATGGTTATTGCGGTATTGTACACCGTTACTTTCCACGCGACCTATAGTTTTGGCGAAAAAGAAAGTCACTGGGTGATGTGGCCATTTTTCAAGGACCATACGATTTATGGTGCCATTGTCGCGCTGACTTTGTTGTTGGCAATCGGATTGTATCAGAGCAAAAAATACACCTTACTCACCCAAGTCGTTTTGATTTCGATGATAGCCGTTTTAGCGATCGGGCTTTACTTTTCTTATACGCGAGCTGCATGGTTGAGTGTGGTGGGTGCCTTTGGAATTGGCTTGGTAATAAAACTTAGAATCAAATTTTTGTACTTGTTTGGTGTCACTACTTTTCTGGGAATAACCTTGTTCTTTTCATGGGACAATCTTCAGATGGAATTGGCGAGAAACAAGCAAGACCACACTACCGAAGATTTTGGTGAACGAATACAGAGTGCTACGAATGTCACAACAGACGCCTCTAATTTGGAACGACTCAATCGCTGGTCGTGCGCCTGGGAAATGTTCAAAGAACGCCCAGTTATGGGGTTCGGACCTGGAACCTACGCTTTTGAATATGCCCGTTTTCAAGCCCCAGAAAACCTTACGATTATTTCCACCAATTTTGGCGATGCCGGAAATTCGCACAGCGAATATTTGGGTCCACTTTCCGAGACAGGCTTGCCGGGATTGATCTTTTTCTTGGTTTTAATTGGCTTCGTTTTCTACAAAGGCATCCGACTTCACTTGGATTGGCCAGCTGAGGACAAGGAGATTAAACAACTACTTTTCTTCATGATTTTGGCCTTGTCGTCGTATTTCATTCACGGTTTTTTGAACAATTATCTGGATACGGATAAAGCTAGTGTTCCTATCTGGGGAATAGCGGCAATTTTTATTGCTTTGGAGTCTAGGTTGAAAGGGCTGAAGAACATTGACGGTTGACCAATTCGGTGTTCTTCTTCAATCTGAATTAAGTCAAGTTCATTTTCGTCACATTTGATTCACTCGGGTTATTTTACCCTTGAACTCAGCAGTTCTTTTGCTAGGCCTTCCTTCTTTTCCCGTTCTTTATTTTTTTAAGATTTAATAAAGTCTTGAAAGACGTCTTTCAAGATAATAAACGGTTACTTAACTTTATCTCTTTTTTGGCAAACATGAGACTGACGTTTTAAAGTCTGTTTAAAGGCGATTTTGTTCAAGCAAAAAGCTTAAAGCCAAAAGCATTCGGCTTTAAGCTAACTTTCCCTATCTTTGCCCCTCGAAAACCGCACAAAAATGTCCAAAAAATATCCCGTTTACGAAGGTTTAGATTTACCAAAAGTTGCCGACAAGATTCAAGAGAATTGGAAACAAAACCAAATTTTTGAAAAATCGATTTCGGAACACGAAGGAGATCCGTCGTTTGTTTTTTACGAAGGGCCACCCTCTGCCAACGGTATGCCTGGGATTCACCATGTTATGGGAAGAGCGATCAAAGATATTTTTTGTCGATACAAAACGCTCAAAGGATTTCAAGTACAGCGAAAAGCGGGTTGGGATACCCATGGTTTACCTGTAGAATTAAGCGTTGAAAAAGCACTCGGAATTACAAAAGAAGATATTGGAATAAAAATTTCGGTGGAAGAATACAACAAAGCGTGTCGCAAAACCGTGATGCAATACACTGATGTTTGGAACAATCTGACGGAAAAAATGGGCTATTGGGTCGACATGAGCCATCCCTACATCACCTATGAACCCAAGTATATGGAGTCGGTTTGGTGGTTGCTCGGTCAATTGTACAAAAAGAATTTAATTTATAAAGGATACACGATTCAGCCGTATTCTCCTAAAGCGGGAACAGGATTGTCGTCTCACGAAATTAACCAACCGGGGGCATATCGTGATGTGACGGATACTTCGTGTGTCGCACAGTTTAAATTGATCGATGGAACTACTTCTCCCTTTGAAGGGAGATTGCCAGGGAAGACAGATTCAAATGATGATACCTTCCTCCTAGCTTGGACAACAACTCCATGGACATTACCTTCAAACACTGCATTAACGGTTGGACCAAAAATTGAATACGTTCTCGTTAAAACATTCAATCCATATACTTTCCAAAAACAAAACGTCATCCTGGCGAAAAATTTGGTGGGCTACCAATTTGGAAAAGGATTTCAGTCCTTAGAAAACGAAGACGAACTTTCGAATTACACCGAAGGAGACAAGCAGATTCCTTTCTTTATTGCTGACGAGTGTCTAGGTAAAGATTTGATCGGGGTACGTTACGAGCAATTGCTTCCTTACGCGCAGCCAGCCGAAAATCCGGAAAAAGCATTTGTGGTTATCGGAGGAGATTTCGTGACAATTGACGACGGAACAGGAATTGTCCACACTGCACCCACTTTCGGAGCAGACGATGCAAAAGTCGCTGCAGACGCTGGCGTTCCTGGTATGTTGGTCGATGACGGAAACGGAAATTTAGTTCCTCTAGTTGATTTACAAGGAAAATTTAGACCAGAAATGGGAGAATTGGCCGGATTGTACGTTAAAAATGAATATTACGACGACGGTCAAGCGCCCGATAAATCTGTAGATGTTTTGATTTCCATCGATTTGAAAACAAGAAATCGCGCCTTCAAAGTAGAAAAATATGTCCACAGTTACCCACATTGCTGGAGAACGGACAAACCGATATTGTATTACCCTTTGGATTCATGGTTTGTTAAAGCGACGGAAGCTAAAGGCAGAATGATGGAATTGAATACCACCATTAATTGGAAACCAGAGTCGACAGGTACAGGGCGTTTCGGAAAATGGTTGGAGAATTTGAACGATTGGAATCTTTCTCGTTCGCGTTATTGGGGAATTCCTATCCCAATTTGGTCGACCGAAGATGGCGCTGAACGCGTTTGTATTTCCTCTATCGAAGAATTAAAAACAGCTTGTGACGCTTCTGTTTCAGCTGGAATGATGATGACAAATCCTTTTGCCGATTTCGAAGTGGGCAACATGTCAAAAGAGAATTATGCGCAAGTCGATTTACATAAAAACTATGTCGATGAAATCGTTTTGGTTTCGCCAAAAGGTGAAGCAATGCACCGCGAGTCAGATTTGATCGATGTATGGTTCGATTCGGGTTCCATGCCTTATGCGCAAGTGCATTACCCATTCGAAAACAAAGAAGCGATAGACAACAGTAAGGCATATCCAGCCGATTTTATTGCGGAAGGAGTGGATCAAACACGAGGTTGGTTCTATACGTTGCATGCCATTGCGACCATGGTGTTCGATTCTGTTGCTTACAAAAATGTAGTTTCAAACGGATTGGTTTTGGATAAAAACGGACAAAAAATGTCGAAACGTTTGGGCAATGCTGAGGATCCATTTGAAATTTTGCCGAAATACGGTCCCGATGCTACACGTTGGTACATGATTACGAATGCGCAACCGTGGGACAATCTGAAATTTGACAAAGATGGAATTACCGAAGTACAACGAAAATTCTTCGGGACTCTATATAATACGTATTCCTTTTTCGCGCTGTATGCAAATATCGACGAGTTCGATTATTCTCAGCCAGATTTACCCATCAAGGAAAGACCAGAAATCGACCGTTGGATATTGTCGCAATTGAATACCTTGATAAAAGAAGTAGAATCTGCTTTCGAAGCCTACGAGCCAACAAGAGCTGGACGTGCTATTCAAGATTTCACAGTCGATCATTTATCGAATTGGTTTGTACGTTTGTCACGCCGCCGATTCTGGAAACAAGGGGCTGATGATCAAAATGATAAACTTTCGGCCTATCAAACCTTGTTTACATGTTTGGAAGCGATATCGATTTTAAGTTCGCCGATTTCACCTTTCTTCATGGATCAGTTGTATTTGGATTTACAATCTGTAAAAGGAGGAACCAAAGAATCTGTGCATTTGGCCGACTTCCCGAAAGTGGACGAAAGCTTGATTGATACCGACTTGGAAAAACAAATGGAGATTGCTCAAAAAGTGTCTTCTTTGGTGCTAGGATTGCGTAAAAAAGAAAGAATTCGTGTTCGTCAACCCCTTCAAAAAATAATGGTTCCCGCTTTGGATCAGGAGTTTGTAAAAAACGTTTTGCACGTTCAAGATTTGATTCTTTCTGAAACAAATGTGAAAGAATTGGAGGTATTGGAAGAAGGAAGCAATGTTTTGGTAAAAGGCATAAAACCCAATTTCAAAACCATCGGCCCGAAATATGGAAAACACATGAAAGCAATTGCTGGATTGGTGAGCAAATTCGGTCAACCCGAAATTCAAGCGATTGAAAAGAATGGTGGGTGGAATGGCAATGTGAATGGTGAAGCCATCGATTTAACATTAGAAGATTTCGAAATTTCAGCACAAGAAATTCCGGGACTTTTGGTAGCGAGCGAAGGTTCGTATACGGTTGCCATGGATGTAACCATAACTGATGAATTACGCAAAGAAGGCTTGGCGAGAGAAGTTATCAATCGCGTTCAGAACTTCCGAAAAGAAGCTGGATTTGAAGTGACAGATCGTATTGCTATTGTTATGGAAAGTACCGATATTATTCAAGGAGCAGTAGTAGTGAATAGAGATTTTATTTGCAACGAAGTATTGGCGAATAGCATCATATTCAATGCTGTTAATGAAAATGCGCTCGTTACAGATATTGAATCTGAAGGTGACACCAAGTTGGTTTTAACTAAGGTATAGATAGAGCAAAAAACATCAGTTGATTATTTCAACTCATAAAAAAACGCCCCCTACTTAAAAAGTGAGAGGGCCTTTCTTATTTTGCGTCAACAATTAATTAGTTTGTAATGGTATAGATTCCGATAGGTGACAATTCAAGGTAAATATCACTTTTATCCGATTTGTAATTTCCATAGTGATGTGCGTATGGAGCAGTCAAAGCCAGACTTTCCGGAGGAAGGGGTTTAGCAAATTCAAAGTAAATCTGAGATATTCCTAAAAAAGGTAAAATTAGCAGGCCAAGCAGGGCAGTTTTTTTCATAACTTAAAGGTAAATTCGTACTTATGCAAAAACGCTGGTTAATCACACCTCCCATTTCTAAGAAAGAAATTGAAAGCTTGAGCAACGCGCTTAAGGTGTCTGCGGTAGTCGCTGAAATTTTGTTACAAAGGGACATCAACGATTTTTCGCAAGCAGAACAATTCTTTCGACCAGATATCAAAAAATTGCACGATCCAAAACTGATGAAGGGGATGGATTTAGCTGTAAAACGGTTGACAGGTGCCATTGAAAAAAAACAATCAATACTTCTGTATGGTGATTATGACGTGGATGGCACAACTTCGGTTGCATTGTTCCGTAGTTATTTGCATAAGAAAGTTGAAAACCTCGCTTTTTACATACCCGACAGGTACGACGAAGGTTACGGGGTGTCTCAAAAAGGCATGGAAAAAGCAGTTCTCGACAAAATTGATTTAATAATAACGTTAGATTGTGGAATCAAGAACAAAACGGAATTGGACTTTGTGGTGGAAAATGGCATTGACGTAATCGTTTGCGATCATCATGAACCTGGCGCCGAACTGCCCAATGCGATTATTTTAAACCCGAAGCAAAAAGGGTGCGAGTATCCGTTCAAAGATTTATGTGGGTGTGGAGTTGGATTCAAATTTATACAAGCTCTTCAGCAGAAAAATAAATGGGACGAAAAAGAAGTATTCGACCTGCTGGATTTCGTTGCTATTGCAATTGGGGCCGATTTGGTCACGGTGGTAGATGAAAACCGAATTCTTGCTGCTGAAGGAATGAAGCGATTTAATGATAATACGAGAAAAAACTTTGACAAATTATTGGAAATCGCATGTAAAGCAAAGCCCCTTTCTTTAACCGATGTGGTGTTCACTATTGCTCCAAGGATAAATGCCGCGGGAAGAATTAACGTGGGAAGTGATGCTGTACGACTCATGATTTCCGATGATGACGACGAAATTGCCTTGTTTGCAAATAGCATCAACGAATACAATACCGAACGGCGAGCTTTGGATGAAACGATTACAAGAGAAGCGTTAGAGATTATTTCATCGGACAAAGCTTATGCAAACCGAAAATCTACAGTTGTTTATCAAGAAGGTTGGAGCAAAGGAGTAGTCGGAATTGTTGCGTCACGATTAATCGAACAGCACTTTAAGCCTACGATAGTTTTCGCCGAAAGC
>DGBF01000086.1 GCA_002384725.1 Flavobacteriales bacterium UBA4011 | reverse complement strand
AATAGTTTACTATTAATCTTAACGTTTCGAGAATTGGAATTTCTTTCTCGCTTTTGGTTGACCTGGTTTTTTACGTTCCACCATTCTTGGGTCACGTGTCATTAAACCGTCAGCTTTTAAAAGCGGCTTATAATCTTCCGAAACTTTAACCAAAGCACGAGAGATACCCAAACGGATAGCTTCTGCTTGACCATTGATTCCTCCTCCTACAACAGTTACGTTGATGTCATATTGACCAACTGTATCTGTTTTCTCGAAAGGCTGAACCACTTTTCCTTGCAATACTGCAACTGGAAAATGCTCCTTATAATCCTTTTTATTTACGATCACGTTCCCTTTACCTTTTTTCATGTAAACACGAGCAACGGATGTTTTTCTTCTTCCTAATGTGTTGATGATTTCCATACTGATTATTTGAATGTGTTAAGGTCAAGTACAGTCGGTTTTTGAGCTTCTTGATTGTGCTCAGCACCAACATACACCTTAAGGTTTCTAAATAGTTCTCTACCTAAAGTATTTTTAGGCAACATCCCTTTTACCGCTTTTTCAATCAAGCGTCCGGGTTGTTTTCTCAACATCTGTTCCGCAGTAGTCGTTTTCTGACCACCGGGGTAGCCTGTGTAACGAACGTATTCTTTATCAACCAATTTCGCTCCCGAAAAAGCTACTTTTTCTGCATTGATGATAATTACGTTGTCACCACAGTCTGCATGTGGGGTAAAGTTAACCTTGTGTTTTCCACGGATAACTTTCGCCACCTTGCTTGCTAGACGACCAAGCGTTTGGCCTTCTGCGTCTACGATAAACCACTGCTTATCAGCAGTTTCTTTATTCGTAGATCGGGTTTTGTAACTTAATGTATCCACAATCTTTTTTTATTTAAATAAGACAATTCCCCTAAATTGGGGGTGCAAAGATATGGTTTCTTGTTTTTATTAACAAGAGATTTTTGGTTTTAATTGAATAAATAATAGCAAGAATGAAAAAGAGGTGAAATCCCGTCTCAAAAGTGGTAATTTCGACTAGTTTACTTTTCGCATTTTTGACTCGCCTTGCACACCTAAAGCTGAATACTTGAAAGTATATTGTTTGTCCGTGCAATCGGCGATCGTTGTAGTGATCATATCACCTTTATTTAGACCTCCTTCAACATTAATTACCTTGACTACTTTCAAAGTATATGCTTCAGGACCGATCCACTTAATCTTCATAATAATTTTTGATCGTCCACCATCCTGTGTCTCATACTGCTTCTTTTTTGTGCGAATAACAATGGCATCCGAATCTAACCCTACATACTTAAACTTCCCCGTTTTAAATTTGTCAGAACAAGTACCAGTTTGCCCGAAGGAAATGAATGAAAAACAACGTAAATACAAGAAGTAGCTTCATAAAGTTTCTATTTGGATTTGAATTTATTAATCGCATTACGCGTGAAATCACTTAAAACTAACTTACCGCTCAAAGCAGCTCTTTCCTTTAAAAGTTCATCCCAATTTTCTGTTCCTTGCCAAAACACTTCCTTCAATAAGCGCATCGCTTCGGGATTACTTTTCGCTAAGGTCTGAGACAATGCATCAATTTCTGCATCCATTTCTTCCACGGTTTCAAAAACATCAGCATACAGTCCTTTTTTCATAGCCCAATTTGCCGAACACCAATCTGTTGCATTTATTGCCAATTGACTCATTGCTGAAGTTCCAATTTTTCGTTCAACTGCAGGACCTACGACAAATGGCCCAATTCCCACTGCTAATTCGGAAAGTTTAATATCAGAATATTGGGTTGCAAAACAATAGTCTACAGCAGAGGCCACTCCAACTCCTCCACCAACTGCCTTTCCTTGAACACGTCCAATTATTAATTTAGGACATTTTCTACAAGCGTTAATCACATTGGCAAAGCCAGAGAAAAACACTTTCCCTGTTTCAAAATCTTCAATAGATATTAACTCATCAAAACTTGCTCCAGCACAAAAGGCCTTTGCTCCAGCCGATTTAAGGACAATTACTTTCACGGAATCATCAGCACCCATTTTTGTAATGGTATCTGCTAACAAGTTCAAAATTTTCCCTGGAAGTGAATTACTTAATGGGTGACCGAATTCAATAGTAGCTATTGCTGTATCAGAAATTTGGGACGTAACATAACCTTGATGAATTGCATCTGACATATAATTAATTTGATTTGTTTCTTAATCTACTCTTATCGTAAACGGCTTTCTTTCCACCTTTTGAGCGTCCCCGCTTCCTGTAATTCTTGTTCTCGGTCTTTTTGAAAAGCCAGGAGTTTCTCTTTTTTGATATCCACCTTCACGTTGGAAAGATTTTTTCTCAGGAGCAGCAGGCTTTGGAGCCGGACGATTTCCTTTGGGTGAAGCAATTTTCACATCCAAAGATCGACCATTCACTTCCAATCCTTTAAGGGCTTGAATTGCGGAGATTGCTTCATCAGCATCATCCATTTCAGCATAACCGTAGCCTTTTGATTTTTTAGTTTCCCGATCATAAACGACATGCGCATATGAAACTGTTCCAAAAGCAGAAAAAGTAGCTTTCAAATCTTCAGAGGTAATTTCCCAATCGAGATTTGCGATAAAAATATTTGTCATAACTATCTAAGTGCACAAGGCGTGACCTATCCTTGCTATTTAAAGGAAATACCAAATCGCGGCTCATCGATCACTAGAATCACCGAGAGAATAATTTGGCGGAGTATTAATTATTAGCAGACTATTTTAATGTAAAGCTATCTTTTCCAGCCAATTGACCATCAACATAAATATTCACCTTATAATTTCCTTTTGATGCATCAGCCCCTTTCAAATCATAGAAAATGGACAAATCAACGCTCTCGTTATTGTAGTCGATATCTTTTTTATCAGAATAAGCGATAGTACCAATGTCCGTTTTCACAAAATCTGAACTGCGAGATTGAAGCGTTTTTCCTGATGGGTCGATAATTTGCATATACACTGACTTTCTTCCAGCTGGCGTGATTGGGTTTTTTGAAATGGTGAATGTCGATACAATTTGCATTGTATTTCTTGCCTTATTCGTTTCTTCCGTTGTGTTATTCAACTTCATTCTCAATCCTGTTGAAGTGAAACTAAATGCTTGCAACTTAGAACCTTTCTTCACTTGTTCAGCGCTCAAAGCAGCATCTTGTTTAAACTGATCTCTTTCTGAAGCTGTTTGGTTCAACCTCGTTGTTGTTGTATCAAGGCGTGTATTCAAATTTAAATTCAAGGTATTTAAAGAGTCAATTTGCATGACGTATCCTTTCATGATACCACGCAAAGTTTCGTTCTCTCGTCTCATGGCAAACAATTGTGAAGCCGTCAATTTGTTTGATTTTTGCAGTGAACTCATTTGAGATATCAACTCTTGAATTTTTTCTTTCTGAACATTCAAACTATCTGCTTTCGATGCGTCCTTGTCTATTAAGGCGTCATAAGTTTCAAGCATATTTTGGAAATCCTTTCTTAGGTCACTTGACATGTTATCTACATATCCAGCCATCATTTGGTTCATCCCATCTTGATCGGCCAACAATTCTTTGGTTTGATTTTGGCAATCATTCAACTGAGAATTTTTCGAAGACCAAAGCCATGCAAAAAAGCCCACAGCAATGAGCAAGAGTAATATTGCGGCGATAAAACCACCATTATTTTTTTTGATTTCGTGTGTAGAGTTTATTTCTGTCATGACCTAATAGTTTCATTGTTGTAATGGGTAAACGGTTGTTTCTATCAAAGTGGCATATCTAAATTACAAAAGATTATTAATCTCTCGGCAAATTTATTGATGTTTTTAACATGGAAGTTAAAAAAACAGTGCGAAATGTTGAATGAAACTTAAACAGCTTCAATTGAAAAAGTAAAACTTTCCATTATCGCATTTGCAAGCAATTTTTTACAAGCTTCGGTTACTTTTTCGCTAGCTGCACTTTCATTTTCCGCTTCTACATGTAAACGAATATGACGACCGATTCTGACTTCAGAAATTTCTGGCATCCCTACTGTTTTCATGCTGTTACTAACTGCTTTTCCTTGCGGATCGAGCAGTGCATCCAATGGCATTACGTCTATTTCTGCTTTAAACTTCATTCCTTTTTTTGGTTTTATTTTTCGGTTTCCTACTAATAATTGAGAAAACTGGATACAAAAATACAATTAATGCGATTGCCCAAACCTTTGTCGTTAGAATTAATATTAACGAAACTGTTAGAAATATATATCGCACCTCGTTTTCTTTCCATTTGAAATTTTTAAATTTTAATGAAAATAAAGGGATTTCTGATACCAAACTTAAGGACATCAGAACAACTAGGGAGCAAACAAAAATGGGCTGAAATATTTTTTCAGGAAAATAAGGTGGAAATCCTTCTGTTGAAAAATACCACCACAAAGCCAGTGGAAACGACGTGAAAAATAAGGTAACAGCAGGAGTCGGCATCCCGATGAACGATTCACTTTGTCTGGTGTCAATATTAAATTTTGCCAATCTGAACAAGGAAAAAACAGGGATCATCAAGCCAAGAAAAGGCAAATATTTGTAGATTCCTTCGAATTGTATGGAAGAATCATGGAACAAGCCTAATTTCCATTTTTCCAATACATAATCAGCATATTCTGAAACATTCGCTCCTTCTGGGTATGAACCCATTTCAATGGAAATAGCAATAATCACCATCATTATAATTCCAGGCGCAACACCAAAGGTGATCATATCTGCCAAAGAATCCATTTGCTTACCCAATTCTGAATATTGTTTGGTTAGCCGAGCGGCAAATCCATCTAAAAAATCGAAAATTGCCCCTAAAAAAATAAACCAGGGCGCCCATTCAAAACGGCCCATAAAAACGCACAGTATACTGAGAATACCGCTGAGCATATTGCCTGCTGTTAATAAATTAGGAAGATTGAAGAGTTTTACATCGGGTTTCATACTGCGAAATAAGTCAAAAAGAACTAAATTTACCTTATAAATACGTTGAGACTTTTTTCAACATACAATTTTACAACCGATAATGCGTTGATTAGACAAGTTTTTAAATCTATGCAAAAGGCCAATACTTCAATACTTTTTTTTAGCCTAATCGTGGCTTCTTACGTAACTTTTGGACAAGGCGATCTAGCTCCTAAATACTCGAATGAATTTTTAAATATCGGGGTAGGCGCAGAAGCATTAGGCATGGGGAACGCCGTTGTGGCGAATACCGGGTCCGTGAATTCAAGTTTTTGGAATCCTGCCGGATTAACAAAGGTAGACACCTGGCTTGAGGCATCGTTAATGCATAGCGAATATTTTGCTGGTATTGCTAAGTACGATTATCTCGGACTGGCGCATTCCATTGACGATAAAAGTACTATTGGATTTTCTGCTATCCGATTTGCCGTAGACGACATTCCAAATACAACCCAACTCATTGACAACAACGGAAATATCGACTATGATCGAATTTCTGTTTTCACAGCGGCCGATTATGGTTTCCTTTTTTCTTATGCTCGAAAATTAAATATTCCGAATTTAAGCGTTGGTGGAAACTTTAAATTAGTTCACCGGAAAGTAGGGGATTTTGCAAAATCTTGGGGATTTGGCTTAGACGCTGGTGCACAATATACTTTGAAAGATAAATGGAAATTTGGAGCCGTCCTGCGCGATGCGACCTCAACTTTCAATGCTTGGATATTCACCTTAGACGAAACAACAAAAGAAGTTTTCCTTCAAACGGGTAATGAAATTCCTGAAAATGGACTCGAGTTAACTTTACCTAGACTCTTGTTGGGAGCGTTTCGTGAATTTGACTTAGGAGAAAAAGGACTGACTTTGGGAACCGAGTTGAACACGTCCATAACAACAGATGGTAAACGAAACGCAATTATTAAATCAAACTTCGCCTCCATTGATCCTAGTTTTGGATTCAGTTTGAATTACAAGACTTATATTTCAGTTCGCGGAGGTGTAAATAATTTTCAATACGTTAAAAACTTCGACGACTCAGAGAAATTGAACTTCCAACCGACAATCGGACTTGGTGTAAATATCAAAGGATTTAGTTTGGATTATGCCTTCACAGACATTGGAGATGCATCCGTTGCTCTCTATTCTCACGTAATATCATTGAGATTAAAACTTAACAAACCAGACAACGCAAAACCAAAGGAAGAATAGCTTATGCTAAAACCGTTATTCCAACTCTTTTTTTTCCTGCTTTTTTTTTGCAATTCTACCGTTACCCAAACTTTTGGTAACGAATAGATAGATTATTCCCAAACCTATTACAAATTTCAAGTACTTCAAACTGGAATATACAAACTGAATTATTCTGATTTACAGACCGCTTCTGTTCCCACGACGACCTTTTCGTCAGATAACATTCAGCTCTTTGGTCGAGAAAAAGAGTTACCCTTACATATTGTTGATAGTGGTGATAACTCCGTAGATTCTGGCGACTACATCTTGTTTTATACCGAAAGAAATGATGGCTGGCTGGACTCAACCTTATATCCCGATCCGGACAAAATTGCCAATCAGAAGTATTCGCTATACAATGATACTATTTACTATTTCTTCACGTGGAATAATTTGACGAACAACAAGCGTTTTGCCGCAGAGACCGACACCAATTTTAGTACCTATACGCCTACCCCTTTTGTTATTTGGAATCATGAAGGAGTTTGGGGAAATGTATTTTCTTAGATAATTCTATTTTAGTGTTTTGCACTATCTTGCACCATGAAATTAACCATGACAAATACTATCAAGAAATCTTTCTGGTCCACCAATAAAGCAGACCTGATTTTTCTATTGCTATTCGCAATAATTGCCGTTCTTTTCTACGATTCGTTTTTAACCAAGGGTCCGTTCAACAATCACGCTTGGCGGCAAACCGACTGTCTTTCCTTGGCTCATTTCTATAAAGAAGGTACTTCTTTTTTCAGTCCGGAAATGCACAATCAACTAGCAGATGGGCTGACAACGGGTAAATCAGCTGGTGAATTTCCAATCTTGTATTATATTGTTGGGAAAGCTTGGAGTTTAACTGGAGAGTCGTATTTGACCTATCGTTTGATTTGGTTGGTCATCATGTTCTCAGGAATATTTGCATTTTATAAAGCTTTGAGACTCCTCTGGGGCGATTGGTTTTGGTCGATGTCTTTGCCTCTACTTCTCTTCTGTTCACCCTTATTTGTTGCTTATGGCGTTAGTTTCTTGACCGATGCACCAGCGTTTTGTTTTGCACTAATCTCCGGATACTTTCTCGTTCGCTATTATCGATTTAAAAAGTGGAAACATTTCATCTGGTTTGTGTTCTTTTTCACCTTGGTGGGTTGGTTGAAAATTTCAAGTCTAATCGGTATCATTTTCATTTGTGGAATTTATATTTTCGAAATGATTCC
>DGBF01000102.1:9293-9417 GCA_002384725.1 Flavobacteriales bacterium UBA4011 | reverse complement strand
TTCATTCTTTATATTTAGATAGCCTTCCATTCGTTAATCTTGGTTAAAACTAAACAAAAAACAAGCATCTGTGGATAGAATTGGGCAATCGAACAAAAGCAATTCCAATTAATTTTTAACTTTA
>DGBF01000102.1:4310-9129 GCA_002384725.1 Flavobacteriales bacterium UBA4011 | reverse complement strand
CATACTTGCTTTTTTTCCAATTAATTTTTAACTTTATCTTTCAAAATACACAAATCAATTATGGACCAAAACGAATTTAATAAATACGCAACCAAACACTTGGGAATTAACTCCATGCATTTGGGACACTATATCGAATCATCAGTTACACCTTATATCATTGAGGAACGCCCGATGAACATGACACAAATGGACGTTTTCTCGCGTTTGATGATGGACAGAATCATTTTCTTGGGAACAGGAATCAATGATCAAGTGGCCAATATCATCAATGCACAGTTGTTGTTCTTGGAGTCAGTTGACCCGAAAAAAGACATTCAAATCTACTTAAACTCTCCAGGCGGTGGAGTTTACGCTGGATTAGGTATTTACGATACTATCCAATACATCAAACCAGATGTGGCAACGATTTGTACAGGAATGGCTGCTTCAATGGGAGCCGTTTTGATGTGCGCAGGTACAAAAGGAAAACGTTCCGCTTTGAAACATTCACGCGTTATGATTCACCAACCTTTGGGTGGAGCGCAAGGACAAGCGTCTGATATCGAAATTACAGCTCGAGAAATTCAAAAATTGAAAAAAGAATTGTACGATATCATTGCTTTACATAGTGGTCAGACCTACGATAAGGTGTGGGAAAATTCAGATAGAGATTACTGGATGACTGCAGACGAAGCGAAAGCATACGGAATGGTAGATGAAGTTTTGGACAGAGGACCGAAATAATTCAACCTAAAATAATATAAAATAACGGGAAGCCTTCAAAAGCTTCCCGTTTTCATTTGGTGCGCACCCCTATTTATCCGTACTTTTGTGGGATACTAGTCTTGGAAGCGTTCAAGCATAAAAAATATAAGGTGAAAAAAGATACAAGTTGTTCATTCTGTGGAAAAAGTCGTGAAGATGTCGAATTGTTAATCGCTGGTGTAACTGGGCATATTTGCAATAACTGCATTACGCAAGCGCACAATATCATTCAAGAAGAAGAAATGAACAGTCGTGAGCAAAGTGCTGCTCACCCTGTCAACATACTGAAGCCAATGGAAATCATGGACAAACTCGATGAGTATGTTATCGGTCAATTGGATGCGAAAAAAGTACTTTCTGTTGCTGTTTACAATCATTACAAACGTTTGAATCAACCTGTTAAGAAAGACGATATAGAAATTGAAAAATCGAATGTAATTCTTGTTGGAAGAACGGGTACGGGTAAAACATTATTGGCAAAGACCATTGCGAAAATGTTGAACGTTCCATTTTGTATTGCCGATGCTACCGTGCTAACGGAAGCGGGTTATGTGGGTGAAGACGTTGAAAGCATTTTATCACGTTTACTTCAAACAGCAGATTACAACGTAGAAGCAGCTCAAAACGGAATTGTTTTCATCGATGAGATTGATAAAATTGCGCGTAAAAGCGACAACCCTTCTATCACACGTGATGTTTCGGGTGAAGGAGTGCAACAAGCCTTATTGAAATTATTGGAAGGAACGGTAGTGAATGTTCCGCCGCAAGGAGGAAGAAAACACCCAGAGCAAAAAATGATTCAAATCGATACCCGAAACATCCTTTTCGTTTGTGGAGGTGCATTTGATGGCATTGAAAGAATTATTGCTTCTCGTGTAAACCGCCAAACTATCGGGTTCTCATCCAACGATGAAGAACGAGTGGATGGTGAAGGAATGCTGAGATACGTAAATCCAACGGACATCAAGACTTTTGGTTTGATTCCCGAATTGATTGGTCGTTTCCCAGTTTTAACGTACTTGGAACCATTGGATGCTGAAAGTTTAAAACGAATATTGACGGAGCCCAAAAATGCTTTGGTGAAACAGTATTTGAAATTGTTTGATATCGATGGAATTCAATTGACCTTCGAAGGTC
This sequence comes from Flavobacteriales bacterium UBA4011, assembly GCA_002384725.1. GTDB lineage: Bacteria > Bacteroidota > Bacteroidia > Flavobacteriales_D > Crocinitomicaceae > UBA2040. The sequence continues at coordinate 7,245 of DGBF01000102.1, read as the reverse complement.
CTGTATTAGATTTCATTGTTGAAAAAGCGATTGAATTCAAATTAGGAGCTCGTGGTCTTCGTTCCATTTGTGAAGCAATACTTACCGAAGCTATGTTTGAATTGCCTTCAAGCGATATTAAAACATACAAAGTAACATTAGAATATGCTCGTGATCATTTCTCGAAATCGAAAGTGGCGAAACTGAAAGTGGCGTAAGATAATTTCGTTTTTACGACACCTTAAACTTACAATACTTTATCACGCTTCCTCTTTCGGTAAAGAGTTTTTCGTAATGCGTTTTAATATGAAAAATATCGCGCGTTACTTGATCAATGTCGTCCGAAAGATCGTTGTACAAATCCCATGTTATCAAAAGCGGTTCGTATTCACGTTCCTTAATTTCTTCCGTAGTGAATTCAAACAACAAATCACTGTCTGTTTTTAAGTGAATGATTCCACCGGGCTTCAACAACTTTCGGTATTTGTCAATGAATCGCCAAGAAGTCAATCGTTTGTTCGGTTTTTTAGGCTGAGGATCAGAAAAAGTCAACCAAATTTCGTCAATTTCATTTTCGGCGAAACTGTCTTGAATAAAATCGATTTTCGTACGGCAAAACGCCACATTGTCCATTTCGTTTCCCAAGGCTTCAGTAGCGCCTATAAACATTCGACTACCTTTGATGTCCACCCCAATGAAGTTCCTGTCAGGAAAATTTTTTGCTAATCCGACGGAGTATTCTCCTTTTCCACAACCCAATTCCAAGGTAATTGGATGGTCATTTCCAAAATGTTCTTTCCATTTACCTTTCATTTCTGAAACTTCGCCGATGGTTGGCTCAAAGAAATTTGGATAATCTTTAACTGCTGCGAAACGTCTTAATTTGTCTTTTCCCAAAACTTAGTTTAAAATGATTTTTTGACTATAATTGTCAGTCTGAATAAAGTATACTCCGCCAGGGAAATCTCCAAATGGAATCTCCCAGTTTTCTGTTAAAGAAATTGTTTTCAACGTTTTACCATCCATTGAAACTAACTGATAATTCATCAATTCTTTGCTGTGCACATTTACGCCAATCTCCGTGTAGCTGATAAAAAAAGTTTCTTTTAATTTCTCCTCCTTTAAATTCAAACTTGGGCTCGTCAATAAAAAAGTACGATTCGTCACCACTTGATTACTATCCATTCCACCACAAATCAACCATCGACCAGATCCCAATTCGCCAATTCCTCGCAAATCCATCACGCCAAAAGGTTCTGATGCATTGTTTTGATAAGAGTTAGATGGCGAATTCAAATGTAGAATTCTCGTGTCCGGTTGAACACCGCCAGAGCCATTGTAGGCAATTCCGTCGAAATTATATCCTACCGACGCACCACCGATCCAAAACACCGTCTGACCGCTCGCACTGCAGGCACTTCGATAACCAGCACCGCCTGGAGCAGGTGTCATTGTCGACCACGTAATATCAGTTGGGTCATTTGGATTGATATATCCTTTTCGCATATAATCTCTTGCAATAAAACTAGAAGCCGATGTCACACCCCCAAAATAGTAAAGGGTGTCACCGATGATATAACCGGATGCTCCAAATGCTTTGTAATTAAAATTATTCGGCACCGAAGTTCCTGCCGTCCATTGATTCAAAGCAGGATCGTAAATTTGAACATCTGCCTTGTTTGTTGTATTCGACCAACCCGTGACCACAAAAATTAGGCTGTCTTTGTAAACACATTGAACGTGGTCATCAATAGGAACTGGAATTGGTGCTCCGTCTGCTTCAAAAACTTCCAAATTTGGATTGAATACGTGCACTTTATTGGATGAAATTTCATTTCCATTCGGAAAAACATGATACCCACCAATAATATAAATTTTTCCACCGACGCAATTCGCGCCCATGGCAATTTTACCTAAAGTATCTGGTAAAGGAGCAATTTCCGTCCATGAATTCGACAAGAAATTCATTGAAAAAGTTCGTTGGTGTATTCCAGAACTGGTTTTTGTACTGTCTATTCCGCCAAAAGAATACAGATAACTTTGCCCGGTTATTGAATTGAAAGATGCAACAGCATTATTAGAAGTGCGCATCGGCATGTTCGCCATTTGTGTCCAATTCCATTGAAACTGACTTTGGGCACTTCCAAAAACAAAAAGAAGAAAAAGTAAATTAAGATATTTCAATTTCATAACCTGTATGTTTGCGGATGTTCAAAACGCGACCTTCATCAAAAAGCAGATATTGACCTTTGATTCCCATCAGCTTCCCTTCCACTAGCGGTGTTTTGTCAAATGACATACTCTTCACTTTAGTTGGGTATTCCAAAACAGGATAATTAATCGAAATAATTTCATCATTCTCGGAAAAATATTCGGTCAAATCCGACGGTAATTGCTCGTGCAAAGACCACTTCTCTTCTTCTAAATCAATGTCATCGTCGAACTCATTTTTGAGCATACGTTGCCAATTCGTTTTATCCGTAAACATCGCTTTTAATTCCACTTCCAAACGTCCTGCTTCATACCGATTTGGCGTTTCAGCAATTCGAATTGCTTCCATCGCTCCTTGATCGATCCATCTGCTAGGCACATTCGTTGATCTGGTGACACCTACTTTCACTCTATCGCTTGCGGCCAAATAAACCACATGTGGCTGATTGTGGTGTTTTTCCTCCCATTCCACGTCTCTACCTTCGCCCAAATGTGCTCTGCACAATTCAGGACGAATAATACACTCAGCAGCTTGTGGAGCAGAAATAAAGCAAGGATAACAAAAACCTTCGCCAAACGACTTTTTCGTTTGCTTGCTACAATTTTGACAAACAATCTTACCATCATACTCAAGTCGAATTTCCTTTCCTATAAAATCATTCATGGCCAATCCTCCATTCCAAATCAAGGAGTATTGCACCTGATCTTTTAGGTCAACATTCATTTTATGTAAAATACCCTTCAT
>DGBF01000102.1:0-4156 GCA_002384725.1 Flavobacteriales bacterium UBA4011 | reverse complement strand
CTGGTAGGATGTTCATTTTTTCCGCAAAGTGATAACAATAATCTCTCAAATCAGCGGTAATCTTTGCTTCACCCGTAGCTTTCTCAAAAGTATCTGCCATTGTCAGCAATGTTTGATGAAAAAACTGTTTCATTTCTTCAATAGAAAGGTCTTTTGTCCAAAGATCCATTTTCATGGTATTCTTCTCTTTCGCATTCCACAATGCCAACATCATTCCTTTCGCCTCCTCATTTTTTACACCTCCATCCGGAGCATCCCATTTCATCGCAACGGGTAAATTATTCTCATCCAATCCAATTTGGATTTTTATTTCTGAAGTGCTTTTAATCGTATCGCTCATCTTTTTTAATCTATTTCGTAGGCCGTTAAAATTTTATTGTATTTCGTGTTTAACAACTGTTCTAAGGTGATTTCATTTTTGTCCATAAAACTTCGGACTATTTTCCACCCTAAGAATTGTCCCAAACGATCGGGACCTTTTTCGGGTAAACCAGCTGTAAAAGGTCCTGGAGCCAACATATTGATAGACTCGTCTTGGTCTGTATTGAATAACATTTTCTCCTTTTTCAAATATTTCCAAAAGGAGGCTTCATTTTCGTTCGCCCAATTTAAATCTTCTGGCGAATAACGAATGATTAGATGGTCTGATTTATCTGGGAAAGCCGCTTCTGTGAAATATAGAATCTTACCCCAATTGATCATGTTTTCCGCCAAATTTCCCTCTTCCATAATCACCAAATGCGTTATCACCCAATTGGCTACTGCATCTCGTTCCATATATTTTTCTTCAAAACCTTCTTTGATCCATTCGTAATAATATTGCGAAGGCAAACTTTGAATCAAATCATCATCGTGTCCCAAATATCTTTCTACTCCAATCATCAGGTCTTCCTGCGTGGCAAAAGCGCTACTTTGGAAAACTGTATTGGCAAAAATGATAGACTGCGGCATTTTCAACTTCGGGAAATGATATTTCAAATTGCGAAATCCTAACGCTATAGTTCGGTGTTTCTCAAATAAATTGGGAAATTTCTCTTGGATTCTCTTCTCGAATTTCAACATAAAAGTATCCGATGCAAAATTAGCTATGTTGACTAAAATCGTGCTGTCATCATCGTTTTCCAGGCGAAGTCCAACACCCAGTTCGTACATGTATGCATCATTAATTTCGGCTTTAAACCTTTTGTTCCAATTTACCAATTCTTCAGGTGTCGAATGCACAAATATGGAATCCATGTTGTAATAAGCTATATCCACCTTTAACTTAGACGAATCTATGTCAAGAGGATCTCCTTTACACGATAAAAACACTATTAGGAGTGCGATTGCTCCAAAACCCTTCTGTATTGACATTTTTAATGATTAATATTTCAGTCAAAATTAACCAAAAGTGAGGTTTTCTTCTTAATTTTAGTAGCTAATTAAAAAATACTATGCAAAAATACATCTTACTTTCTTTAATCGCAATTTCAGGAACTGCATTCGCTCAACCCGATTCAGATAAGAAATTTAATGCTGGAGTTGGCATAACTACAGGACTAAACCTAAATAAAGCTGCTACAAAACGCATGGAGGTGAATGGCGTTGGATCTGTATTCTGCATTGGTTTGGTTGCTAATTATGACCTTAGCAACACAATCGCTTTTTCTACTGGACTCGATATTTCTTTTGAAACAAATAAAATCAAGTCTTCAGCAGATTTTGGAAAAAGCTATTATGAGTATGATGGTGATTCGGAAATTGAATTAAATAAAGATGCCGTTCAAGGTACGTCAACATTGTACAATTGGACAGAGAGAAAACAAAAACCCGTTTACTTGACTTTGCCAACTATGCTTGCCTTTAGCACAAAATACTTTGGTGATTTTAAATATACGGCTAAATTTGGTTTGAGAACTAGCTTTTTACTGGGTAACAAAATCAACGACCAAGGATTTACTTTTGATAATAATTTAGAATCTGGAACACCAGTAGCTGCTGATAACAGCAACATGGAAGCTTCAAGAGACATGATTCCAATTCGTTCTTCGGCTGGAATTGCTTTTGGTACAGAATGGAATTTCTCAGGATCTACTGCTCTTTGCGCTGAGTTAGGATATTACTATGGTTTTGTTCCTATTTACAACCAAGCGAAAGAAGAAAATAGAACACTCTACAATCTCACATCACCAACTCGCGACTATTATTCTAACAACATGACCCAAAGTCAATTGTTATTTAAAGTGAGCGTTTTATTCTAAAAATAATGAATTTCGAGAAGGTTGCTAATCATATAACAAATTGGTTGACCGAATACGCGGTTTCTGCGAAAGTGGAAGGCTTTGTAATCGGAATATCTGGTGGTATTGATTCAGCGGTTACCTCAACTTTGTGTGCCTTAACAGGAAAAAAAACAATTCTTCTTTCGATGCCCATTCGGCAAACCATTGCTGAACATGGCAGAGCGAAGAATCATATCCGTCACATGAAGAACATGTATCCGAATGTGGAGGAACTGGAAATTGATTTGACCCAAAGCTTCACACAATTGGAAAATGATTTACCGTCTTCCACAGTGAATAATCATTTGGCTTTGGCCAATACACGTTCACGGTTAAGAATGTTGACGCTATATGCTGTTGCACAATCAAATTCATGTTTAGTTGCCGGCACGGGAAATAAAGTAGAGGATTTTGGCGTTGGGTTCTATACAAAGTATGGGGACGGAGGGGTTGACTTAAGTCCAATTGCTGATCTCATGAAAACAGAAGTGTGGTCGCTGGGGAGAGAAATAGGTGTCATTCAAGAAATTATTGACGCCAAACCCACTGACGGACTATGGGAAGATGGGAGAAGTGACGAAGATCAAATTGGCGCCTCGTATCCAGAATTGGAATGGGCAATGGAGTATACAGGAAGTGACAAAGGTTTAAACGAACGTCAAATTGAGGTTCTAAAAATCTATCGATCCCATAATTCAGCCAATAAACACAAAATGAACCCCATTCCGGTTTGCTCCATACCAGAAAATCTACACTAACAAAAAGAATTAATTAATTTGAATCTACACCACTATACCACACTCTTGATTTTCTTGCTACTTACCTTTTTAAGTAATGCACAAAAACGCGATTTCGACAATTATAAAACCTTGCGGTCTCAAGGCGAAATCCCGAAAGATTTCAACACGAGTACACTTTCTAAAATACAAGCGGATTTAGCTACACGGCGTGAAAATTTCACGAATGAAGAGCAAAAAGAATTCACGGAAAGAATACATATGTCGGTTGACGAACTCCTGCAATCAGGTAAAGTAATTTATGGTGACGAAATCTCACAATACGTCTCTGATGTTGCCGAAATTTTGCTGAAAGATGACCCAGAATTATTCGCTAAACTTCGTTTTTATACTGTGAAATCAAATATTACCAACGCGCTTTCTACCGACCAAGGCATTATTTTGGTTACAACAGGTTTGATTTCTCAAATCACCAGCGAAGCAGAATTGGCGTATGTTTTGGCCCATGAAATAGTACATTTCACAGAAAAACATACAATGGAATGGTTTGAGTTTTCACAAAAAGAAGATGTCATTCGAAAGATGCAAGAAATGAGTGTTTACTCACAAGATAAGGAATTTGAAGCAGATACAAAAGGAATTGATTTGTATTTGAAAGCAGGTTATGGAAAAGAGAATATGACCACCCTTTTTGATGTGCTTGCCTATTCGTATTTGCCGATAGATGAAATTCCTTTTCCTGAAACGTATTTTAATTCGAGTATTTGTGACATTCCAAAGAAGAAATTTCCAACAGAACAATATGAAATTAAGCTAGACGAAAATTACGATGATAGACGCAGTACACACTCTAACATTAAAAGAAGAAAAAGGAAAGCTTTAGAAACAGCAGATACGCTAGAAAATTGGGGCGAAGAAAACAATTTATTGGGTACAGAGCGTTTGAATTATGTCAGAACCATTACCCGTTTTGAGCGCTTGCGCGATGATATGTTGGACAAAAGTTATGATCAGGCGATTTATACCATTTTTGTTTTAGAAAGAAAGTATCCAGAATCAAAATATTTGACAAGAATGAAGTGTCAAGCGTGGTACGGACTTTCTCAGCAATACGGCAGTTTTACGAATGATTACGATGATTATGAATACGAGTATTAC
>DGBF01000141.1:2569-3029 GCA_002384725.1 Flavobacteriales bacterium UBA4011 | reverse complement strand
TTGGAATAGGTTTCGCCATAAAGGAAACTGAACGATCCATAGCCCTTTCAGCAAAAAGGTTCATTGAGGTATAGGCTTGTTCAAAAAGTGCCCAGAAAAAGACAGAGAAGAGTATTAATATAGTCAATGCAATCAATCGGTTTCGCTCAATCTTTGTAGATTTTGTAGCCGCGTACCATACAATATAAATTAATGAACCTGCTCCTGCCACCATTAACAATCCTTCTACAACGCTGTGTCTTTGAACCATTTGCCAAATTACCAAGAGGCTCAAAATAGAAATTCCGTAAATTATTTTTTCCGTGTTCAACCCAAGAAAAACTGGTTTAGCAAGTGCTTCAGGATCCTTTGGTTCCCCTTTGCCCATGAAATATTTTTTACCCCAAACAAAAGTAGCTAGTCCTAAAATCATACCTATTCCAGCTGCTCCAAAACCGTAACCCCATCCCCAATTTTCACC
>DGBF01000141.1:2086-2317 GCA_002384725.1 Flavobacteriales bacterium UBA4011 | reverse complement strand
CAATATTAATTCCCATATAAAATATGGTGAATCCGGAATCTCTTCTGACATCACCTTTTTTATACAACTCACCAACAATAGAGGAAATATTCGCTTTTAAGAAGCCGACTCCTAAAATGATCAATGATAATGAAAAATAGAAAAATTGTAATGCACTTTCATCCCTTTGAATAGTACCATCAGCCATTAGTTTGGCGGACTCACCTTCGTAGGCCATTCCAATATGACCAA
>DGBF01000141.1:0-1909 GCA_002384725.1 Flavobacteriales bacterium UBA4011 | reverse complement strand
CCGAAGGTTACTGCTTTACGAAAACCCAAGTATTTATCTGCCAGATACCCCCCAAAAACAGGTAAGGCATATACTAGTGCCGCATAACTTCCAACCAATAGATTTCCTGCATCATCTGAAAACAGGTGATATTTTACTAGATAAAATATCAATAACGCCTTCATTCCATAGAAAGAAAAACGTTCCCACATCTCCGTGAAAAACAGAACATAAAGTCCTACTGGGTGTCCAAATAATTCCTTTTGAGTTTCTGAAGGCAATGCAGTCTGATTCGACATATCGATGTTTATAGTTTTTTAACGACCCGAAAATAGAAATTATATTTGAATTACTCCACTTTTCAAGCGATTTGTATTCTCCTTATTTTTCAGCCCTTCGACGATATTTAGGACGCAATTTCATAGTTTTTCTGCTCAATTCTTTTTTCAATTAAATTCTATATTCTGCATCAATGAAAAACCAAAAAGAAATCAAACGAAGTCATTGAAAAGCCATAAAATCATTGCCAAAGAGGAGCTTACACCATTTTAAAACCTCAATTTTTCGCTTTGAATAATTCACCATCAATAGAATTAACGATTCTTAATATCCAAACCCAAAAGCGTATGGTACATTTTATTATCTTTACTTTTTCGCGATTAAACATGAAGATTAAATTTTTAAAGTCTATTTTTTTTAAACCTCAATTTCTGCTTATCATATTGGTTGCGGTATTTTCCAGTTGTGAGGACCCAGCGCCCAAACCTGACGAAAACAAAAAGCCTGAAACGACAAAAGTTGAACCATCCAATTCGCATACATACGCTAATATTGACGAAATACGAACGAAGCATTTGCATTTAGAAATGGATGTCAACTTTGAAAACCAAACTATATACGGTGTTGCTCGACATCAAATGGTGAACAAAGGGACGGAAATCGCTATTTTTGATGTTAAGAATCTTGCTATCCAAAAAGTGACTTTGGGTGAAACGGATGAAGTTGAAACGACTTATGTTCTAGGCGAAAATGATTCGCTTTTGGGTCAACCGTTATCTGTGACAGTTGATTCGAACACAACTTTCGTTAATATTTATTATCAAACCACGGACAAATGCGAGGCCTTGGATTGGCTAGAGCCGAAACATACTTCGGGTAAAAAATATCCTTTCTTATATTCTCAAGGACAAGCTATTTTAACTCGATCGTGGATTCCAGTGCAAGGATCACCGTCCAATCGAATCACCTATTCAGCTGATGTAAAAGTTCCCAGAGAACTGATGGCATTGATGAGCGCGACGAATCCTCGTGAATTAGACTCGTTAGGCGAATATCATTTTGAAATGACGCAAGCGATTCCTTGTTATCTTATTGCCCTTGCCGTTGGAGATTTGCGTTATGTGGATTTGAACGAAAACTGCGGAGTTTATGCAGAACCTGAAATGATTGATACGTGTGCAAAGGAATTTGAGGATCTTCCGACGATGAAATTGACCGCTGAAAAGCTTTTCGGTAAATACCAATGGGAACAATATGATGTTATCGTACTTCCTTACTCCTTCCCATTCGGTGGTATGGAGAATCCACGTTTGACTTTCGCGAACCCGACTTTGATTGCGGGCGACAAAAGTTTGGTTTCAGTTATCGCGCATGAACTGGCGCATTCCTGGTCTGGAAATTTAGTCACGAATTCTGACTGGGATGATTTTTGGCTCAACGAAGGATTTACGGTGTACATCGAAAATCGCATCATGGAGGAATTGGAAGGGAAAGAGGTCGCGGACATGCTGTCCTTAATTGAGTTTCAGGAATTGGAATCCGAAATGGAAGTGATTTCTGCTGGAGCGCACCCAGAGGATACGAAACTAAAACTTTCTCTAGCTGGGCGAAGCCCGGATGATGGAATGACTTCTGTTGCCTATGTAAAAGG
>DGBF01000096.1:21839-22273 GCA_002384725.1 Flavobacteriales bacterium UBA4011 | reverse complement strand
TACCGTTCTTCTTACGGACAAAACTTATTGCAACACTCTCGTGAAGTCGCGAATATGTGTGCTATCATGGCCGCTGAATTAGGTCAGAACGTTAAAGTAGCAAAACGTGCAGGTTTACTTCATGATATTGGAAAAGTGCCAGACGAAGAGCCAGAATTGCCACATGCTATTTTGGGAATGAAAATCGCAGAGAAGTATGGTGAAAAACCAGATGTTCTCAATGCAATTGGAGCCCACCACGACGAAATTGAAATGACATCAATGATTGCACCTATTGTTCAAGTTTGTGATTCCATTTCAGGAGCGCGTCCAGGAGCACGACGTGAAATCGTAGAATCGTATATCAAACGTATTAAGGAATTGGAAAGCTTAGCTTTGGCCTATGACGGTGTGAGCAGTGCATTTGCGCTTCAAGCGGGACGTGAATTGCGCGT
>DGBF01000096.1:17387-21728 GCA_002384725.1 Flavobacteriales bacterium UBA4011 | reverse complement strand
GTTCGCTATCTCTCAGCAGATTCAAACGGAAATGACCTATCCGGGTCAAGTGAAGGTGACTGTTATTCGTGAGAAAAGAGCGGTGAATTACGCAAAATAGCCAAACGTTTTAGTAAGCTATTAAAAGTCAAGAGCGCATAAGTATTCGAAGTTGACGTGTATCGTCTGAGTTTTCTCATCAATTTTGCTGGATAAAACAACGAAACATTGTAATGACAGGAATAAAAAATATTCTGAAAGGTGATTTCGTAAAGTCCGTTGCTGTGTTGATGACAGGCACGGTATTGGCTCAAGTAATAAGCTATGCTCTTTGGCCGATTATTGCTGATTATTACAACCAGTCTCAAATGGCTGATTTCAACCTGTACATGCGGGTAATCAGTTTCATTGGAGCTCTTGCTACCGCACGTTTCGAAATGTCTCTTCCTTTACCAAAAAGCGATTCGCATTCCTTTTTACTGTTTAGACTTTCCTTAAAAATCGCGATGATTACCCTGTTGATCTCAGGAATAGCTGGGTTGGTTTATTTTTGGGTTGTCTCTGGCACTTTCAATTACTTCCTTTTCGGTCTGCTCTCATTGTTGAGTGCGTTTTTCGTCGTTTTCATTAATCTGGGCACCAATTGGTCCATACGAAAAGGTCAGTTTTCAAGAATTTCGTATTCGAGAATTACGAATTCTGTTGTTTCGAATTCGCTACGGCTTGGTTTTGGACTATTGCATTGGGGTAGCTTCGGAATCATCTTCGCATCTCTTTTGGGGTATTTTGCCTCCAGTTTGGGTTTTGTGAAGGATTTTTTATCGAATAACATTCTATACAAACATCTTAAGTCCAAACGAAAAACGTTTGCTTTGGCAACGGAATATCGAGAATTTCCTCTTGTTAGTTTGCCGCATGTCTTAATCGATTTGGGACGTGATTTATTGGTCGCGTTCATGATCATCTACTTCTTCGGAAAAGATGTTTTCGGATCGTATGGATTTTCTCTGATGATGTTGAGCGTTCCTATAGCGATTATTGGACAAGCAATTAGCCAAGTGTTTTTTAAACAATGCTCAGAAATTGTGAACAGAGGCGAGGCGGTAGAACCTTTGTTGATTCAAACGATGAAGACATTGATTGCCCTTTCAATTGTCCCTTTTGCAATTCTGTTTTTCTGGGGAGAACCCATTTTCACCTTTGTTTTCGATGCCGAATGGACCCTAGCGGGACGTTTATCAGAAATAATGGCAGTTTATATGTTTTTCAATTTCGTGATTTCACCCATTTCTAATTTGCCCATAATTTTAAATAGACAACGTGCCTACCTTATCCTCGGAATTGTAAATACCAGCATTCAGTTGTTCTTTTTGGGCCTGTTGCCTTTTTGGGTGGACCGAAGCCTGGAAAATTTCGAATCCATTTTATGGGGAATGTCCATAGCTCAATCTGTTCTCCTTATTTACACCTCTTTTCTATTCATTAAATTTGCTCGCAATGGTCGAAAAATGGTATAACAGATTTTTGTGGGTAGAACCAAAAGAGATAGCTCCAACAAAAGCGGATTTCGCCTTGTTATATGTCACACTAATTACAACTCTTTTTGTCCCATATATTCCCGTAAACGCATCTTTTTTTCTTTCTTTAGAAGAGGTTTTTGTTGGTATGATAGCAGTTCGTTTACTTATAAAGCGATTTTTTTGGTTAGACAAATTTGTTGTGATTTTGATGCTCTTCGCTGGCTTTATCTTTTTGTCAATTCTCATTAATTCTCATCGAACGGAACTTCGCGAGTATTTTGAATTATACAAAATCTTTAAAATAGGAATTCTATACCTGTTTTCTATTTTCCTTTTTCTTGGAAGTAAAAAGATATCAGGTATTGTAAAATTTGTCAACGTCATCTTTGTTTTGTTGGTGGCTTTCAATTTCCTTCACTATTTTAATGTGTGGCATTTCAATGAAAATGTCACGATTTTATTCGATTCAGACCAACGAGACACGCTTTATTTTGGATTAAATTCATTAGGTCTGCCAGCGGCAAAAAGAATGATTGGCACCATGGGGAATCCAAACGACAATGCAATTCTTTTCCTCTTATTTTTCGCGTTTTATCAGTCTAGACTGACAGTTTTAAATTCGAAAAACAAGTCGTTTTTTGTATACAAATTAATGTTTCTCTTAGCAACTTTAATGGTTTTGTTGTGTCAATCTAGAACAGGTATTTTAATTGGCGTAGTGGTCTATATTGTTGGACTTTTTCAGAGGAAACTCACAAAGGATGTGCTTTATGAATTATTGATTATTGGACTAGCAGTCGTCTTAATGTTTATAATAAGTAGTAATTCTCTTCAGTATCTAGCGAATACAAAACTGCGTCTCCAAGATAATTCTGCCGTCATGGGAAGATGGGAAGTTGCGAAAAAACTGTTCGGGATGTGGACCGAAAAACCAATTTTCGGATACGGCCCCAACAAAACGTATATGTACGGGAACAAGATTTATCCTGAGAATGAATACTTGTTTCACATTTGGCGATATGGAATTATGGGCTTAATCTTGTACTGTCTGGTGCTCTGGTATATTCTTTTAAAATTTTTAAGGGAAAAAGTAAAAATGCCCTTGTATGTATGTGTGATTGTTGTATTTTCCTTTGCCGCATTATCGAACTTGCCGGTCATGAATCCAAAGTTTAGTTTTATTTTTGCTCTTGTGGCAGGATTTTCAACTTGTCAATATTATATTCAAAAACGTCAAAAAAATGAATATGTGGAAACGGATTAAGGCGGGATTCAATTACCGAATAGCGAAGTTTTTTCATCCTTGGTCGAAGCCGAGAATGTTACAGTATTCGAAGAATTTCCAAAGTGAAAAAGTTGAAAATTTACGAATCGGCAACTCCACCTTCATTGATTCTGCACAAAATTTAATATTGGACAATAACGTTTACATTGGTCATCACAACTTTATTGAAGCGAGCAATGGGGTAACCATAGGAAAAGGATGTCAAATCACGTCATTTGTTTCAATTTCGACGCATTCAAGCCATATTTCTATTCGATTATATGGTTCAAACTACGGTAAAGCAAAAGATCATGTTGGTTATTTGAACGGGGCAATCGAAATAGGCGACTTTACCTTTGTAGGGCCCCATTCCGTAATTATGCCAAATACTAAAATAGGTAAAGGTTGTATCGTTTCTGCTTTTTCATATGTCAAAGGTGAATTTCCTGATGGCGCAGTTATTTCTGGAAATCCAGCTACAATTATTAAAAATGTAGCCGAAATTGATGAACCATTTCTCAACGAACATCCAGAATTAAGAAAGCATTATTTGAAATAATATGGATTACAAATTCCTATACGCCAACATTGCACACTCTGAAGGTAAAGTCAGCTTAAAATTGGGCTCCACCAAAATGGCGAAAGGTTATTTGAAGTACTATAATCATCGATCTCCTAAACGCGCGCTTTTGAAGAATAAAAAATTCAATATTGCGGCGATTAACTTACAGGGATTTGAAAATGAGCTGGTTTATCTTTCAACAGTTAAAGGAAAAAACTCAGCCGACTATTTTGCCCGCAAATGTCAAATAATGGGCTACACTTTTTCTCAGTTCAATCCAAATGAATATATCGAAGACAGTCATGCCATTCATTTATCGGCAAGTGAGCGACAAGGAATTGTGCACACACTTCGTGTTAAAATGAAAGGAAACAGCAAGTAATGAAGAAATTACTCATTATAGGCACAGATACCATTCATACGTACAATTATATTGCGCTCATCGAAGATTATTTTGAGGATATTTTACTTATTACTGATGTTATAAAAAAGGAAGAAAAGGTAAAAGCAGTTACCGTAGATTTTGCTCTGAAACCTGTCAACCTTTTCAAAACACCAAAGAAAATCAAGAAGATTGTCGATGATTTCAATCCGGATGTAGTTCATATTCATCAAGCCAATAGTGTTGCTTTCTTTTTACTTTTTTCTGGTGTTGGAAAAAAGTATCCGACCGTTCTTACCGCTTGGGGAAGCGATATACTAGTGGTTCCCAAAAAGAGTTGGTTACTGAAGAAAATGGTGCAATACAATTTGAGTAAAGCAAAGTATTTCACATCCGATTCACAATTCATGGTGGATGAAATGATGGATCTGAGTAGTAAAGTCAAAAAGGTACTCATTGCCAACTTCGGTATAAATGTAGATTTACAAGATGTGCCAAAAGAGAATATTATCTATTCGAATCGACTGCACAAACCTCTCTATAACATTGACAAGATAATTGTTAGTTTCGCTGACTTTTCGAAAGAAAAAGAAGATTGGAAATTAGTGATAGGGGCGACTGGCGAATCAACCGA
>DGBF01000096.1:14898-17255 GCA_002384725.1 Flavobacteriales bacterium UBA4011 | reverse complement strand
ACTGGCGAATCAACCGAAGCATTGAAAGCGAAAGTCACACAAATGAAACTCGACGATAGAATAACCTTCGTCGGTTGGGTGAACAAAGAAGTGAATGCTTCGTGGTATTCCAAAGCAAAAATTTGGGTCTCCATTCCAGATTCAGACGCCACGTCAATTAGCCTTTTGGAAGCAATGGCGTGTGGATGTATTCCTGTTGTTTCTGACTTACCTGCAAATCATGAGTGGGTGCAGGACAATGTAAACGGAATTATCGCCGCAAAAAACGAAGAAAATTTCTTTCAACGTGCTTTGCAAATCGATGCTGCAAAAGCAATCGTACTCAATAAGAAAAGAATAGAAAAAGACGGTTTGAAATCGGCGAACAAACAGAAGTTTATTAACCTCTACAACGAAATACTCCAAGGTGAATAGATCTGTTTGCCATATAACCAATCTTCATTCTTGGAACGATACGCGTATCTTCTACAAGGAATGCATCGCATTGTCTGAAGCCGGATATGATGTTTCCTTCGTTGCCCCAAATGCTGAGGAAAAAATAGAAAATGGTGTCAAGATATTATCTGTTTCGAATCCTTCACAAAGTCGACTGAAACGAGCGACTAGTGTAGCTTTTAAAGTTTTTCGAAAAGGATTAAAAACGAAAGCAAAAGTCATCCATTTTCATGATCCAGAATTGATTTGGGTCGGTATTCTCTTTCGAATTTTTGGACGAAAGGTGATTTTCGATGTGCATGAAAATGTACTTGCGCAAATTGAAGATAAAGAATGGCTTCGTTTCAGAGGAGTCGTGAAATTGATGTATGGTTTTTCTGAACATTTGGCCGCCAAATTATTCTATATCGTCATAGCTGAAAATTCGTATGAAGAAATTTTCAAGGGTCGAACAAATAAAATCACGAAGGTTTTAAACTTTCCAGATATTGAAAAATTCAAAGGTTTAAAGAAAAAATCGGGGGGAAAAGGAATTCTTTACGTTGGCGTTGTTACAGAATCTAGAGCCATTATTGAGATTTTCCAGGCTCTAAAAATTCTACAGGATAAAAATATTGATTTCATATTTCACTGTGTTGGGGGTGTGTGGGAACCGACACAAAAATTGATCGATAATTCTCCAATTTATCAAGAAGTAAAAGACAAGGTGACATTTTATGGACGACTTCCCATTTACGAAGCGTATCAACTTGCCGATAAATGTGCGATGGGAATTTCTATTTTACACCCCATGCCGAATTATTTGCGGTCGTATTCTACAAAAATTTTTGAGTATATGGCGATAGGATTACCTTTCGTCGTTTCCGATTTTGAGTTGTATAGCTTCGTGAAAGAAAAAGAGCTCGGTTTGTGTGTCGATCCGGAGAGTCCAGAACAAATTGCCGAAGCTTTTGAAACTATTTTGGAAGGAAAGATCGATATTGAAGCGATGACTGCTCGAGGTAAAGAAGTAGTTGAAAAAGAGTACTCCTGGAATGCCCAGAAAAAGAATTTATTAGAATTGTACAGTCAGATTTTTAGCAAATGAAACAGTTGACTTTTTTCCGCTTAAATATAATCGAATGTGTATTCGCGGGATTGTTTTTTGTGCTCATTTTATTTCCAAAATTTACAGCACTCTACATTGGGGTAATGATTTTGACCGTGGTGTATGCTTACGTTAAAAAGCAATTAAGATTCCAATTTTCCTTTGGCACAATTGGTTTCGTTTTGCTGTACCTCGCTTATCTAATCGGCGTAATATGGACGCAAGATCCGAAACAGGCGAATTTCTACGTCGTCAATAAATTGGCTTTTGTGATTTTCCCTTTTCTTCTAGCTATAAAGAAGAAAAATGGTTTCAAACTAAACATCGTGCTATGGGGCTTGATAATAGTCACTTTAATCACCTTTGTTTATGGAGTATTGAAAGGAATTCCTTGTTTTTGGACTCATCGATCAATCCAATATTGCTTCATGAGAGGATATTTGTATCCGACTATTCATCCAACGTACATGACTGTTTTCGTTCAGTTTTCTATAATTGCATTGTTTCGATTATATGCCCACAAAGAAATTAAAAAGCGTGGGTTTTATCTGTTAACAAGCATTTTCGTATTGTACACTTTGCTTTTGATGTCACTTTCAGGAATTTTGTTTTTAGTGTTTATGATTTTCTGCTACGTGATTTGTAAGGCTTGGTGCAGGTTCAATCGAAAATTAATTCTACTCGGCATACCGGTATTATTACTTTCTCTTTTCTTTATTTTGTCGCATATTCCGTATTTGAAAAAGGATATCGACACGACGAAAATAGCATTGAAACACTATTTTAATTCACCATCACAATTCATAAATGAATTGCCAGCTCAACCTTCTGGATC
>DGBF01000096.1:7750-14746 GCA_002384725.1 Flavobacteriales bacterium UBA4011 | reverse complement strand
CAACCTTCTGGATCTGAAGTTCGCTTGGTTATGTGGACGGTTTCTTGGGATGAAATCTCAAAACACCCCATGGGAATTGGTACAGGAAACGTAGATATATATTTGGGAAAAAATTTACGAGATCGAGGAATGAATTGGGTTGCCGATCAGCAGTACAATCCGCACAATCAGTTTCTGCAAACCACTCTAGAAGTTGGTTTTTTGGGTGGTCTTTTCTTACTTTTAATTGTCATTTTGGGATTTATCGACGCCAAACGAATCAAAAGTTGGGCCTTGTTTTTCTTGTTCACAAGTTTGCTCCTTAATTCCTGTTTCGAATCGATGCTCCAACACCAATCTGGAATTATTTTCTTCCCTTTTGTTTACATGATGTATCTGATAGATTTCAACTCAAATAAACGACTAGCATGATGAAACGTATTTCTGTGGTGGTTATTTGTCGGAATGAAGTTCGTAACATTCAAGAATGCATCGAAGCAATTTATGCCTCAGAAGTGGAGGATAATGTGCAACTAAATGTTTTCATCGTTGATGGAATGAGCGATGATGGAACTAGAGAAAAAATCGCTGCGTTACGAGCCGATTTTCCAACGCTGAGAATTATTGATAATGTGGAACAATTGACTCCATATGCATTCAATTTAGGCATTCATGCAGCGGATTACGATTATATTCAGATCGTTGGTGCTCGACATATTCTATCTGCGAATTACGTTCAAAAATGTCTCGACAAACTGGATTCAGATTCCTCTGCATGGTGCGTTGGAGGTCGAATAGAAAATGAGTATTTAAATGAAAACGGAAAAGTAATTGCCACGGCCATGGGAACGCCTCTTGGTATGGGGATTGGAAATTTTAGAACCTTGAACGCTTCTGGGTATATCGATACGGTAACTAGTCCAATGTACCCGAGGTTTGTTTTCGAAAAAATCGGTTATTTTGATGAAGACCTGATTAGAAACCAAGACGATGACTTTAATTTTCGGGTAAGCAAAGCAGGAGGGAAGATCTATTTTGAAAATGATATTCAATTGACTTATTACGTTCGAGGTACTTATCCTGGACTTTGGCGACAGTTTTTTCAATATGGATACTGGAAAGTATTTGTGAATAAGAAACACAAAGCAGTGACCACCATGCGTCAATTGGTTCCACCCGCTTTTGTTGGGTATCTGCTGTTGGCATTTCTGTTCTCCTGGTTTTTACCTGTTCTTGCTTTACCACTTTTGTTTTATTTGGGATTGGTGGCGTGCGTTTCTTTCATTTTGTCTGCCAAAGAAAAATTACCGATATCAGAATTAATATTAACCTTTTTCATTTTGCACGTCAGTTATGGTCTCGGCTACCTGAAAGGTATATGGGAGTTCCTTCTTTTAAAGAAAAAACCATCCAACAAGCAAAAACGTTTATCGAGATAATATGTACTTTCGTTGTCTCTAAATTCAACACAAAACATGATTCCATTTTCACCACCTCGAATTGATCAACGCGTTATAGATGAAGTGACAGATGCTTTGAAAAGCGGCTGGATTACAACTGGTCCAAAAACGAAGTTGTTCGAGAAAAAACTGTCTGAATATTGCGGTAATAAATCGACAGCAGCGCTAAATTCATGGGCAAATGCAATGGAATTGTTTCTTCGCTGGTATGGAATTGGTGAAGGTGACGAAGTGATTCTTCCGGCCTACACGTATTGTGCAAGCATCAATGTGATTATTCACACAGGTGCTCGACCAGTGCTTGTGGATATTAACGAAGATGATTTCAATATGTCTGTTGAAGCGGTAAAAAAAGTGATAACTTCTCGTACCAAAGCGATTATGCCAGTTGATATTGGTGGTTTTCCGTGTGATTACGACGGTTTATTCGAATTGGTTCGTTCACAGGAAATTCGAAATAAGTTTACCGCTAAGAATGAAAACGAAAAAAAATTAGGTCGAATTTTAATTGCTTCGGATGCTGCACATAGTTTTGGTGCGACCTACAAAGGCAAAGTTTCTGGATCTCTTGGAGATGTAACGTGTTTTTCATTTCACGCCGTGAAGAATTTGACAACTGCTGAAGGTGGAACGGTTTCTTTAAATCTCCCAGGTACTTTCGACAATGAAGCGATTTATAAAGAATTGTGCATCAAAAGTTTGCACGGTCAATCGAAAGATGCCTTGGCAAAAACGCAGAAGGGAAATTGGCGCTACGATGTTCTAGAACCAGGTTTCAAATGCAATATGACGGATCTTCAAGCGGCAATTGGATTGGTGGAATTGGATCGATACTCAGAGAATCTCGACCGAAGAAAGTTGATTTTCGCTCAATATGATGCCGTATTTAATAAGGAAGATTGGGCGATTTGTCCGAAGTATAAGGATGAAACACGAGAATCATCTTATCACCTATATTTGTTAAGAATAAAGGGTGCAACAGAACCGCAACGAGATGCTATCATGCATGAAATTTTTGAACAAGACGTTTCTGTAAATTGTCATTTTCAGCCTTTACCGATTCTAACGGCGTATAAAAACTTGGGCTACAAAATGGCCGATTATCCACAAACATGGAATTCGTATTCCAATGAAATTACCTTGCCGGTTTATTATAATTTGACCGACGAACAGGTAAATACAATCATACAAGCAGTGCGCGTTGCGGTGCAGAAAGTAATGTCGTGAAACGCCTCTTCGACATATTCGTTTCATTAATATTTCTCTTTTTGTTTTTGCCATTTGGGCTGGCTATCAGTGCATTGATACTATTCTCCTCTAAAGGCGGTGTATTTTATCGACAAAGCAGAGTGGGACAAAACGAAGTGGAGTTTTCTCTTTTGAAATTTCGTACCATGCGTCCCAATTCCGACAAACAAGGTCAATTAACTGTTGGAATGAAAGACCCTAGAATAATCCGGATCGGTATCTTTTTAAGGAAGTATAAATTGGATGAATTCCCACAATTCATCAATGTTCTTTTAGGTGATATGTCGATTGTCGGTCCGAGGCCAGAAGTGAAAAAGTACACCGATTATTATTCGGCGGATCAAAAAAAGGTGCTTCTAGTCAAACCCGGAATTACCGATTATGCCTCCTTGCATTATTTTAAAGAAAATGAAATTCTCGGTAACTCTGAAAACCCAGAAAAGACCTATCTTGAAGAGGTTATGCCAGCCAAACTTGAGTGGAATAAGAAGTACATCGAAAATCAATCTTTTCGGACGGATATTTCGATAATGTGGCAAACGTTTAAACGAATTATTAGCTAATTTCTTTAAATTCGCCCCTCTATTTAAAATGAAGAATCTTCTAATTTTATTGGATATTGCTTTTATCGTTTTCGTCGGTGCAAACCTGTACGAGGCGAAAAAGCAAACGAATATTCTCTTCATTGGAAATAGTTATACCTACCTAAATGAAATGCCCGATATTTTTGAACATATCGCTATTTCAATGGGAAGACAGGTTTATGTGAGCTCGGCAACGAAAGGGGAAGCCACATTTAGAATTCAATCCAAAAGAACAGAAGTGTATAATGCGATTCGATCAAAAGAGTGGGATTATGTGATAGTACAAGGGTCGAGTCGTGATATGCTGTCGACGGAAGAGGAATTGAATGATGATACTTTTCCAGCTCTTAAAAAAATATTCAAGGCCATCCGCAAAAATAGACGGAAAACGAAAATTCTGTTCTATATGACCTGGGGATACAAAAATGGCTACAAACCAGATGGCGAAGCTAGATTCATACGAAAAAATGTCAATCAAAGTTAGAGACGGTTATTTGGACTTGAAAAAGAAATATCGTTTTGGCGTTGTTCCGGTGGGCATGGCATGGCGGGATTCACGTCAGAAAACGGCCTGATGTGAATCTATATTTTAAAGATGGTGCCCATCCCGAGTTACAAAGGCTCGTATTTGGCAGCAAGTTGTTTTTATTCGGCTATTTTCAATGAAAGTGCAATTGGATCTACGTATTATGGAGCTCTCGGTCCCCGAATTTGCTATTATCTGCAGTCGGTTGGTAGTCGTAACGTTTTGTATCAACGTAAAAAATATGGTTTAATTAAGGAGTTTTAAGATTCGAGTTGACTAGTTAATTTAGTCCAATCGCCATAGCAACTCCAACCACGATTGCACTTAACTTTATCAAATTAAACTTATGGTTTTCACTCGTTTCAAATATGATTGTCGTCGAAATATGGAGCAACATACCTACTACAACCGCCATTATTAGAGAGAAATTCATCACCTCTGAAGGAATTATATTGAAATGACCGAACAACAATCCTGCAGGTGTCATTATGGCAAATAAACCAAGATATCCCCAAGCTTTCATTTTGCTGATTCCCGATTGTAAAAGTAAAGTCATCAACGCAATGGCAACAGGGAATTGGTGAAATACAATTCCTAGAAGCAAAGATTGCCCATCGTGATGATGATCGTGCTGTACTAAATCATGATGCATTAATTCTTCCGAACCCAAAGGAATACCTTCTATAAATGAATGCACAGAAAGCGAAATCAGTAAGGCAATCGGTACACTTTGACCTTTGTGAACGTGAATGTGCCCGTGCTCGATTCCTCCTGAAAAGAATTCAAGTATCAATTGCACCAAGAATCCAGCTAAAATAAAAATACCAACGTACTGACCACCAGTTGCATATAATTCAGGAATGAAATGTGTAAAAGCCACGGATAATAAAAACCCACCACTGAAAGCCAACATCAATTTAATGATAGACTTTCTGTAATCGTTTAAAAAAAGAACAACCAATCCACCAACTACAACGGCGAAAATCAGCCAAAATATTGTCCACATTACACTCATACAGCCTTTTTACAAATAATTATCATTCTTTCCGAAT
Source organism: Flavobacteriales bacterium UBA4011 (assembly GCA_002384725.1). Classification (GTDB taxonomy): domain Bacteria; phylum Bacteroidota; class Bacteroidia; order Flavobacteriales_D; family Crocinitomicaceae; genus UBA2040. The sequence continues at coordinate 9,897 of DGBF01000096.1, read as the reverse complement.
GCTTTTCGTCATACGTTTCCAAATCAAAATTCCCAAAGATGGTTATGGGCTTTAGTCCATCTCGCAACATCATTTCCTTTAATTCATTAAATTGAAACCCACGAACTTTTTCCTCAAATTGAAAATTCACTCCTTGATCTTTTACCTCAATGCTCTTGCGAATAAATTTCCCGTCAAATGTTCTTTGAATATTGAATTCTATGCCATCTATTTCCTTTTGTTCTTCAGGAACTAGTTTATCAATTGCCCGGTCTAAATTTAAATAATCAAAGACGAATAAACCATTCGGACGCAACATCTCGCTAATTCCTTTCAGGACTTTTTCATTTTCTTCGTTATTCTCGAAATAACCAAAACTTGTAAAGAGGTTGAAAATACAGTCAAATGATTCTCCTTGAATAACTTCTCGCATATCATGAACAAGGAATTTTAAGGTCTTACTTTCCTTTTTTTTCGCTGACTTTATACTTTCTTTCGATAAATCAGCACCTAAAACTGTCATGCCCAACTTCTCTAAGGTCCTTGAATGGCGACCTTTTCCGCACGCCAAGTCCAAAACATACGACTTCTCAGGAAGATTCAATTTCGCAACCAAACGTGTAATGAAATTCTTCGCTTCTTTCTCGTCTCGAGAACGATATAAGGTGTGATAATATTTTGAATCAAACCATGAATCAAACCAATCCTTTTTCGACATGCGACAAAGATAAAATTTATTGATTGGGGTAAACTAACCTTGAAAAGAAAAAAAATATTTGCGCTACAAATCGTTATATTTGCTATTATCACAAAATTTATGTCGTTCAGTAATATCTACGGAATATAATTACTATGCTTCTAATAGGAATAACGGGCGGTATCGGTTCAGGCAAATCCCTTGTTGCAAAAATTCTTGAAACTTTAAAATATCACGTTTTTTACTCCGATATCGAAGCAAAAAACATTGTAGACTCCAATATAGAGGTGCGAAATCAAATAATCCGTGTTTTTGGCCCTCAAGCTTACCTAAAGGGTGAATACAATCGACCATTTGTAGCCGAGAAAGTATTTGCCAATCAAGAACTTTTGACTCAATTAAATCAAATTATCCATCCCGCGGTCAGAGCTGCTTTTGATCAATTTTGCGATAAGAGTAAAGCGAAAATCGTTTTCAATGAAGCCGCTATTCTCTTTGAAACGGGTGCTTATAAAAGTTTCGATGCTGTTATATTGGTCTGTTCGCCTGAGAAATTGCGGATGGAGCGACTCATGAAACGTGATAATGCTTCTAAAAAAGAAATTCAAGCGAGAATGAACAAACAATGGTCGGACCAGAAAAAAAGAGAGCTGACTAATTTGATTATCGAAAATGATGAAAAATCTTCGATCCTAGAACAAACAAATGAAATATTAGCAATTATTTGTCCTCACTAACGTCTTCGTAATCATCAAATCCTTTCTTTTTTCCTTCATTTGACGAACCTCCATCAATGTTTCTAAATTGACTTGGGGCAAAAATCATCATAATGGATTGAGCGATTTTGTTGAATATCGAAAACAAAAAGAATACCCCAACAATTTTAAAGATGAAACCAAAAACTGGCGTGTCTTCGATATTGATTATGGCATCTTTCATCCAGAAACTAATTTTGTTTTCTGCGAATGTTGGGTAATAAATACAAGCCACAAAAAAAAACATACTTAAAACGATTAAGCCAATTTCTGCCCGAATATCAAAATTCGATTGCAGCGGTTTTTTTACTTGTTGGTTCATCATAAAATTCAGCATGAAACGCTTTTGCTGGTTGTTTTGTAATTTACTGACAAAGTAAATCAAAAGAATAATAGTCGTAATCACTACTGAACTTTGACTTAAGGATAGTGCTGAATCCGTTTCGTAGCAGAACAAGAAAGTAATCTGAACCAAAAAGAAATTCTTGATCAATTTCAATAAATAGTTTTGCCAAACTTTCATTCTCCCGCTAGATAAGAGCTCAGCCCCAAAACGGATCAATGACCAAAGAAAGCCAAATATGGCAAGAATAACCCCTAATCGGAATGTAACACTGATGATTTCCACGGCACAAATTTGCGGATTTTCTGACAGATATTTAAAGAAATGGAAATTCTTGCATGGATTTTGCCAAATATTAACGAAATAAAGAACG
>DGBF01000096.1:6554-7660 GCA_002384725.1 Flavobacteriales bacterium UBA4011 | reverse complement strand
TAAAGAACGTCAAAGCTGAAGAATAAAGCATTTTACTATCTTTAGGAACCAAATAAAACAAGAACATGAAATTTTTACAACTTGCCCTTTTTATACTTTTAACCCATACTATTTCCTTTGCAGAAGAAGGGATGCTCATTCCTTCGGTTATTCAGGCTTTTGAGTCAGATATGAAGGCAAAAGGTATGAAATTGACAGCACAAGATATTTATGATGTCAATAATTCTAGCTTGAAAGATGCTGTCCTTCACTTTGGAGGAGGATGTACTGCTGAATTGGTTTCTGATAAAGGTTTGTTGTTAACGAATCACCACTGTGGATATTCTCAAATTCAATCGCACTCTTCGTTAGAAAAAGATTATTTAAAGAATGGTTTTTGGGCAAAAAATTATGCGGAAGAACTTCTGAATCCGGGTTTATTTGTTGCGCGTATGGTGCGTATTGACGATGTAACTGAGACGGTTAATTTTGGAGTTCGTCACGATATGTCGAACGAAGATAAGGTAGCGAAAATGAAAGCGAACATGAAAGTTCTCATCGAAGACGCTGAAAAAGGAAATGGCTACAAAGCTGAAATCAAAGCTTTTAATTATGGCAATGACTTTTATATTATCGTGAAAGAAATTTTTAATGACGTTCGATTAGTAGGAACACCTCCTAATTCCATTGGAAAATTTGGCGGAGATACAGACAATTGGGTTTGGCCGAGACATACAGGCGATTTCTCCGTTTTTAGAGTGTATTCTGGAATAGACAACAAGCCTGCAGATTTCAGCGAATCTAACGTTCCTTATACACCTTTACATTTCTTACCAATTGCTATGACGCCGAGAAAGATGGGTGATTTCACCATGGTGTACGGATTTCCAGGAACCACTGAGCAACATTTGGTTTCATCACAAATCAAATATATTATGGACAAAGAACGGCCAGCTCGAATTGGTATGAGAGAAAAATCACTTTCAGTTATCGATGCAGGGATGAGGTCTTCGGATCAAATTCGTATTCAATATTCAGCCAAACAAGCGCGCATCGCCAATGCATACAAAAAATGGATAGGTCAAGTGGGGGGATTAACTGAGTTGGGTGCCGTAAGAGTGAAAGAA
>DGBF01000096.1:978-6459 GCA_002384725.1 Flavobacteriales bacterium UBA4011 | reverse complement strand
AACAATATGATTTTGCTTATGCCATGGCTGTGGAGTACATTTTTATCGGTCCAGAAATGTTGCGTCTGGCAAGAAACTTCTCCGATATAATGGAGAATTATGACAAATTAGTCGAAACAGGTAAGTTGGAGGAAGAAATCGAAAACCTAAACAAAGGTTTGGATGGCTTTTTTAAAAACTACGATGTGGGAGTTGATCGTCAAATATTTGAATTGTTGACGGATGAATATTTGAAGCAAATGAATGAAATTGGCTTACCGAATATACTCACAACAACTTCTGCGAGCGCCTTGACAAAATCTATCTACAATAAATCGTTTTTAGTCGATATTGAAGATGCGAAAAATGCATTGAAGAAAGTAAACAAACGAGTAATAAAAAAATGGGGGCGTGATCCAGGGATGATGTTGTTCAGACAATTAATGGAAAAATTCGAAGTAGAAACGATTCCCGGTGTAAGAGAATTTCAAGGTAGAATGGATGGCATTTTAAAAGTGTACGTTGAAGGAAAACAAGAAATGTTCCCCGATGCAAAACATTGGGCTGACGCGAATGGTACGATGAGAATCACCTACGGTCAATTGGAAGGAAGCGCACCAAACGATGGAATGGAATATGCGGATCATACCACGACGGCTGGCATATTGCAAAAGCATGCTACGGGTAATCCTGATTTCGATTTATTACCCGATTTGATAGAAACGTACAAGAAAAAAGATTTCGGGCCGTATGCACAAGATGGAGAATTGTGGGTCTGTTTTACAGGTTCAAATCATACCACAGGAGGAAATTCTGGTTCACCCGTTATCGATGCCAATGGTAATTTAATGGGATTGAACTTTGATAGAAGTTGGGAAAGCACCATGAGCGATTATATGTTTGATCCAAACCGCTGTCGCAACATAACTGTAGATATACGTTACGTTCTATGGGTAATGGACAAATATGCAGGAGCAACACACCTTGTTAAAGAAATGAAGCTTGTTAATTAAAATTGTTAATAATTTAACAAAATCGTTTTAATTAAAGTGAAGTTAACAGTTCTTGGCACGACTATTGGTGTTTTTTTAGTGCAACCAATTAAAACTGAGAACATGAAAAAATTATTACACTTTGTATTGACACTTTTCTGCTTAGGTTTTGTTTCACAATCCTATGCGCAAGAAACGTCAAAATTCGACGAGCAATTCAAAACCATCGACACCGAACTTGCGAGTTGGGACCCTGTCCGTGGTAAATGGTTGAGTTCTTCATTGCGAGCAATGTCCTCCAACCAACCTATTCCAGATCGTGCTTTTCCAGAAGATTATTCTCCTGGTGAAATGATGAAAATGGTGCCGCCTTCCACTTTATCTAACATCCGAACTATTTCTCAGGCCAATGGTCAGAACACGACGGATATGTTAGAGCGTGAAAGATGGAACAGGGTTAATAATTACGTATACCGACCAGATTGTAAATTGGTGATGGGACGAACGTATGGTGATCCGCATTTAAAATCTTTTGATGGAGCGAGTTATTCTTTCCAAACTGTTGGTGAATTTGTTTTGGTAAATTCTAACAACGGACAAATGGAAGTGCAAGTGCGTCAAGAACCGCAGCGTGATGATTTTTCTCTGAACACTGCGGTTGCTATGCGAGTAGGAGGTGACCGAGTTGGAATTTATGCCAACCAAAGAGATATTAATTCTTCTTCTCCTGTTATGGTGAATGGGTTTCCTGTCCAAATGTCTGGAAGAACATATTATTTACCACATGGTGGTACCATCCGAACTTCAGGAAGAGATTACATCGTTACATGGCCTTCGGGTGAAAAAGTATCGGTTGATTTGAGAAATTCCGGAGGAATGAGCTTTATGAATATCGCTGTGCAAGTTTACCCTTGTGCCTCCAACAACATGACTGGCTTACTTGGGAATGCTAATGGAACTCATCAAGACGATTTTAACATCGGTGGACGAGGAATTAGTCCAATGTTTGGTGGTGAAATGTCTGATCGAATGGAAAAAGAAAGATTGGCTTTCTTAGCGAAAGACTTTGCTAACAACTTCCGTATCCAACCCATGACTTCATTGTTTGATTATGGATTTGGACAAAACACTATGTCATTTACAGATTATACGTATCCACGTGTTCATCTTACTTTAAATGACTTATCTCGTGATCAAAGAACAAATGCACGCAATGCATGTGCAAGAGCTGGATTAACAGGAGCAGAATTAGACGCTTGTATTTATGATCAAGGTTTCTTAAGAATCGACCCAACACCAAGACCCGTTATTCCTTGTCCTACGACTGGAGCAACTTTAGGAAGAGTAGACAAAGAAGAGCCAAATGTAAATCCACGTGATATTATCAATACAGGTTCTACAACTACTCCAAATGGAGCTGGTGCAGGCGTACCAACTTCACGTCCAATAACATCAACTCCGGTAATTAATGAAAAAGAAACACCAGCTATAACGGTGCCTTCGACGCGACCAAATAAACCAGCTTGGCAGTCAAGTGATATGCGTGATACTCCGACAACAGTTGCGCCTAGTACAGGTACGTCGAATGATAAGGTAGAAAAACACGATACCAATTCAAATGGTGGTGCGATTCCACGTCCTTCGGACTCTTCACCTAACACGGAGAAAAAAGATACACGAACAGAACCGGTTAAACCAAACCCACGTCCGACGTATACGCCAACAAAGAAATCTACTCCAATGAGAACGAAGCCAGCTCCAAAACCAGCTCCTGCTCCAAGTCGACCTTCGACTCCTGCTCCCAGCAGAGGCGGCAGAGGTGGATAAAAAAGGATAAAGACTATAAGTAAAAAGTCCCGTTCTGGAATTTCAAAACGGGGCTTTTTTATGTAATCGATTTTTTCTAAATGTGCATTGCTCTATCGCCAACTGCCATTGCAGCTTCTTTAACACCTTCTGAATAAGTAGGGTGGGGGTGACAGATTCTAGCAATATCCTCCGCTGATGCTCTGTACTCCATGGCCACAACTGCTTCCATGATTAAATCTGCTGCACGAGGGGCTATCATATGAACTCCTAGTACTTCATCCGTTACACTATCAGCCATAATTTTTATCAATCCAGCTGTGTCCATACTAGCTCTTGCTCTGCCTAACGCTTTTATTGGGAAACTTCCAATTTTAAAGTCAATGCCAGCTTCAGTCAATTCTTGCTCTGTTTTTCCAACCGAAGCAATTTCAGGCCAAGTATAAACGACACCAGGGATGAGGTTGTAATTAATGTGGGGTTTTTGACCAGCGATAATCTCAGCAACAAAGGTACCTTCTTCCTCCGCTTTATGTGCCAACATAGCTCCACGAACTACATCGCCAATTGCATATATGTTAGGAACGTTAGTTTGAAGATGATCATTCACTTCAACTTGCTTTCTATCATTTAATTTAACACCGGCGTTTTCCAACCCAAGGCCATCAGTATAAGGTTTTCTTCCAACTGCTACTAAAACATAGTCAGCTTCTAATTTAACCTCTATGCCTTTTTTGTTCAAAGCTTTAACTACACAAGTTTCACCTTTGTTGACAACGTTCTGAACTTTGTGCTCCATGTGAAATTTGAATCCTTCTTTTTTCAGAACTCGTGCCATTTCTTTCCCCATGGTAACATCCATATTTGCTAAAATTGTTGGAGCAAATTCTACTACTTCAACCTCGGTTCCAATTCTACTAAATACAGAACCTAATTCAAGACCAATGACTCCAGCGCCAATGACTATCATTTTCTTTGGAATCTCTTTTAAATTAAGCGCTTCCGTAGAAGTAATAATTCTTTTTTTGTCTGGCTCCATTCCTGGAAAGTAGTTCGGTTTAGAACCTGTGCCAATAATAATATTTTTTGATTTTAATTCTGTCTTCTTTCCTTTGTCATCTGTAACGATAACTGTAGTGCTGTCTTTAAACGAACCAACTCCCGTGAAAACGGTCACTTTATTTTTGTCCATTAAGAATTTTACGCCACTGCATGTTTGACTAACGACTTCATTTTTACGGGCAACCATCTGTTTGATATCGGCAGAAACTTTTCCTGTATTGATTCCGTGTTCTTTGAAATTGTGGACTGCGTTGTGATAATGTTCAGAGCTATCTAAAAGCGCTTTTGAAGGAATGCATCCAACATTCAAACATGTTCCACCCAACGTACTGTATTTCTCGATGATAGCTGTTTTTAATCCGAGTTGTGCGCAACGAATTGCAGCAACATATCCACCCGGTCCTGAACCGATTATCGTTACATCAAAATTGTCCATTTCTTTTTTTATTGCAAAGTTAGAATTAATAGTTAATTATAAAATTTAGGTCAAAAAAAAGACCGTTCCGAAGAACAGTCTTTTTTCTCTTTTAAGTCTGTATTACAACTTGATGAATTTCGAAGTTTGGTTTTGACTACCAGCTTGCAATTTCAAGATGTAAGTGCCTTTTGGAAGACTATCCACATTCAAATCTAATGTGTTACTTCCTTTAGACATGTTTTTCTCTGTAATTGATTTTACTTTCATTCCTGTGATAGCATAAACATCAACAGTCACATTTCCAGCATTCAACAAGTCAAATACAACTGAAGTTGAAGAAGCTGTTGGATTTGGATACACTTTCATTTTTGATTTGAAAGTCGACTCCTTGGAGTTATTATCTTCTTTCAATCCAAGTAACGAACTTGATTTCCAAATACCTCTACCAAACGTTGCAACGTATATCGCACCAGGTACGTTATTTCCTTCTTGGTATGTTCTCGTAGATTGTCTAATTTCATAAACCGGAGTTCCACTGAATCCTGAAACTGACTCTGACCAAGATGTACCACCGTTATCAGAAACGAACACACCATGTGAAGTTGCAACGATAATGATATCTGAATCATCACGATCAATAATTCCATCATATGTGAATGGAGAACTAGCACCTGAAATAGATGAAAGATTCGTGAAAGTTGGACTTGCCGAACCTGCATTTAATGAACGTTTTGCTACTCCTGAACCAGGGAAGACAATTAAGTCATTCGAATTCGCAGGATTTAATGCAATTCCATTGACTGTTCCGGTCGATACTGTTGTAACCGTAGTTGCTGTTGGAGGAGTACTATATGAAGTCGCAAGACAACAATAACCAGCTTTTTCGGCAAAATTAGGGTCAGATGTATAAACAGAACCTAGTCCATCTACTCTTGAAACTTTGCTGCCACCTGCAACATATAATTTGTTTAAATCTTTAGAAAATTCCATTTCAATCAAATCTTGACTTGTTGATCCCATACTTTTTATGATTGGCAACCAAACTGGATTCGCTTTAGCTAAACGAAGTGCATCGCGTGTTCCCCAAATTTCACCACCGTTTTGGTTTACATACACCATGAACCATGATTGGTAAGGATCTTGAACCGTAATAGTATCCCATGCAACAGAATTGATTAAGGTATCTTTTCCTAATTCAATAATTTTATTTGAGATCGGGTGTTA
>DGBF01000096.1:578-848 GCA_002384725.1 Flavobacteriales bacterium UBA4011 | reverse complement strand
CGTGTTGTGCTCTATACCAAGAGTAAGAGCCTACACTTTGAACAATAACTAACGATGTTGCAGCCGTAAAGTTCACCATCAAACTATCTCCAATTTGTGGAGGATTGTTTCCTGTGTTGCTCGTGTATGAGAAGTTACCTAGTAATACAGTCTGACCATTTATTGAATTAACAACTGAAATACGAGTTTGTGTTAAACCTGGGTTGTAGATTACTTCATCATCATAATACAATGCTGTTGGTGTTACAAATGATATATTATTTCCTGTTG
>DGBF01000096.1:0-410 GCA_002384725.1 Flavobacteriales bacterium UBA4011 | reverse complement strand
TAGAAAGGGAAACTGCTCGCAGATCCATCACCAGTTGTTCCATATGAAGCGGGATAACCCGGTAAGAATGAAGATCTAGAACCTCCTTTGTTTATAGAACGATTAACACTACCATATTGAACAGTAGAAAAAATAATGTTGGGATTGAAGAATGAAATTTCACATTGGAATCCATCACCACCACCGATTTCACGGAATTCTTGTGGCGTAGACAATGAATGATCATTATATAATGTGCCATTATCTTGTGCTCCACCAGCTACGGCACCATTCTTATCGAAAGCCATTCCATAAAATTGTGTTACGTTGTATCCTCTGTTTGCTGGATACCACGTATTACCTCTATTTAAAGATACTCCAACACCACCATCGCTACCGACGTACAATCTGTTGTTTGAATCCCATTTAAA
>DGBF01000136.1:13595-15527 GCA_002384725.1 Flavobacteriales bacterium UBA4011 | reverse complement strand
CGTCAACTTTCTGGAGAATATAGTTTGTTGAAAGCGGCAAATACAATTCGCGAAATGGGTTGTAAATATTTGATTATTAAAAAAGGAGAGCACGGTGCATTATTGTTCCACGGAGAAAACGTTTTCTGCGCTCCTGCCCTTCCTTTGGAAGAAGTTTTTGATCCAACAGGCGCTGGCGATACATTTGCTGGTGGATTCATGGGATATTTGTCAAGCACTGGCGACATCAGTTTCGAAAGCATGAAACGAGCGGTAATCGTTGGTTCAGCTTTGGCTTCTTTTTGTTGTGAGAAATTTGGAACGGAAAGACTAACGTCGATTTCCAATGATGATATCACCCGTAGAATACAAAAGTTTGTTGCACTATCGAGTTTCAGTATGAACGAAACTCTTGTCTAATATCAGAATAATGGAAAAAGTAGAATTTTTAGAAAACTTGAAAACTTTGGTTGAAAATCCCGAAGTTTTAAAAGTAAGTCGAGAAGTAAATGAATTGAAATCGAAATTTGAAGATTTTTTGATTGAAGAGGGACGTTTGCGTCAAGTTGCTTTGTTGGAAGCTGGAGAACCATTAGAAGAAAACAAAGAGATCGACCCAATCAAAGAGGAATTCTATGAAATTGCTCGTGTCTTTCAAATGAAACGGAAAGATGCAGTGGACTTAAAAAAAGAAGTTCAAGAGAACAATTTAAAAACCAAAAAATCACTGATTTCTCAACTTTCTGAAGTAATTCAGAATGAAGAAAATATCGGTAAAGCTTACAACGCGTACAAAGAGATTCACGAAAAGTGGAAAGAAACAGGCGATATTTCTCGCGAAAAAAGAGACGATATTCAAGCTGAATACTCTAAACTTTTGGAGAACTTCTTCTACAACATGAAGATTTACAAAGAGTTGAAGGAACATGATTACCACAGAAATGAGCAATTGAAACTGGAGGTAATCCAAAAAATTCAAGCGCTTATTTCATTAGATTCAATGAAGGAAACCGAAACTCAATTGAAATCATTGCAAAACGATTGGGAAGAGATTGGACCGGTAACCGAAGACGAATGGGAAAAGATTAAAGAAGCTTATTGGGGTAATGTAAAAGCGGTTTATGCCAAAATCAATACGTTTTATGATACTCGTCGTGAGAAATTATCGGCCAACATCGACAAGAAAAAAGAACTGATAGAAAAAGTAAAGACGACCATACAAGGCACTGAAGAATACACCAATTCGAAAGAATGGGAAGTTAAAACGAAGGAAGTTCTTGCCATTCAAGAAGAATGGAAAAAAATTGGTTTCGGCCCAAAGAAAGAAAACGAAGCCGTTTGGAAAGATTTTAGAGCGGAATGTGATGTTTTCTTTAACGCCAAAAAAGTATTTTTCGATGTCGTTCGAGAAGAGAGCAAGCATTTGGTTAAAGCCAAACAAAACCTAATCGATCAAGCGAAAGAAATTAATTCGTCGACAAATTGGAAAGAAGCTTCGAATAAATTGATTCAGCTGCAAAAGGAATGGAAAACCATTGGACATACCGGACACCGAACGGAGCAAAAATTATGGAAAGAATTCCGCGCTGCTTGTGATGTTTTCTTCAATACCCGTCAAGCTCAATTTGATGAGAAAGACAAAGAAAACGAAGCGAATATGCATGTAAAACAAGCCTTGATTGACCAAATCGTTGCGTACAAAATGAGTGATGATAAAAAACAAGGAATTGCAGACTTGAAAGAATTCGCGACAAAGTTTAACGCAATTGGACATGTTCCAATCAAGCAAAAAGATAAGGTTTACGCCGATTTCAAAAAAGCCTTGGACACCCATTACGATGATTTAAAATTGGAAGGCGCGGAGAAAGAAAAAGTGATGTTCCAAGCAAAAATGGACACTTTCAAAGCTTCTCCAAACGCTGAACGTCTTTTGGACAAAGAAAAATCTGATAG
>DGBF01000136.1:6236-13510 GCA_002384725.1 Flavobacteriales bacterium UBA4011 | reverse complement strand
CTTTTGGACAAAGAGAAATCTGATATCCGTCGTCAAATCGATCTGATTAAGCAAGAAAATATTCAATTCGAGAACAACCTTGGATTCTTCGGTCGCTCTAAAGGCGCTGACGCAATGAAAAAAGAATTCGAAGTGAAAATTGAAAAGAATACTATGCGTATCGAAGATCTAAAACGCAAGTTAAAGCTGATTCCGAATGAATAAAATCACAAACATCTTCCTTTTACTGGTTACGTTTCCCGTTATGTTGATTTGCATTTTCATAGGTGGAGATTTACCCATCGATATGCTGAAAACAACCGGTGGACAAATCCCTTACCAACAAGCTATTTTTTGGATTGCGGCAACATTGGTGTTTGTCATTCTGATCAGAAGAATTCTAAAACGATGGACAGGAATGCAAATTCTAAGTCAAAAACAAAAATTCGTCTGGAACCAGGAAGTAAGCAAAGAACGAAAAGTTCGAATTTTACTTTACAATTGTTTAGAAGCGCTTGCCTTATTTTCTTTGGCTTACGGCTTGTATCGTGTTTGCCCGCAGGGATGGCCGATTCCGCTGGCATATGGAATAGGTGGACTTGAAATAATTTTCACTTCCCTGTTTTCTTGGTTCAGCAAAACATGGCGAATTGGAATTACGAAAAAAGCCGTTGTTTTAGCCGATAGAGAAGTGAAAGCCCTCTACTTTCTGGGGTTACGTAAAATATTCGTTCACCAAGAAACACTGCATTTTAACTACAAGGACGATCTTCAATTAAACATGCCATTTGGTGCAGTGGAAGATAAGAAGGAATTTATGCAAACCATTTGGGCGAATGTGAATCAGGATAAGGTGTATGCCGAAGAAAGTTTTAAGGACTTTTTATAACCTTGACGGTTGATGTATCGATAAACCAATGCCGTCAGGCTTCGAATGCAACAATCCCACAAAAGAAAAAAAAGTCGACATACTATTTGCACTCTCAAAACAATTCTATATCTTTGCCGTCCGATTTAGGATTTTAAACAAACAAATAACAAGCTATATGTACGCAATCGTAGAGATAGCAGGGCAGCAATTTAAAGTGCAAAAAGACCAAAAGTTGTATGTTCATCGTTTAAAAGCAGAAGTAGGAGCGAAACTTGATTTCGACAAAGTGCTTTTAGCTGACAAAGATGGAAAAATTACACTTGGCGCCCCGGCTATAGAAGGAGCAAAAGTTACCGCAGAGGTTCTTGCTCATGTAAAAGGAGATAAAGTAATCGTCTTTCGTAAGAAAAGAAGAAAAGGTTACAGAAAGAAAAACGGACACCGTCAAGCTTTCACTTCAATTACAATAAAAAGCATCAAAGCTTAATAAAACGAATTGAAAATTTTTCAGCCTAGCTGAAACAAATAACAAGAAACAATGGCACATAAAAAAGGAGTCGGTAGTTCGAAAAATGGTCGTGAATCCCAAAGCAAGCGTTTAGGCGTTAAAATCTTTGGAGGACAAGCAGCAATCGCTGGAAACATCATTATTCGTCAAAGAGGAACGCAACACCACCCAGGTACAAACGTAGGTATTGGTAAAGACCATACACTTTACGCTTTGACGGATGGTTTGGTTCATTTCCGCAAGAAAAAAGATAATCGTTCATTTGTATCGGTTGTTCCATTTGAAACAGCTGAGGCATAAGAATCGTCTTATACATTTATAAAGCGTGCCGATAGCTATCTGCACGCTTTTTTTGTGGACTTCGATGCCGAGAGCAATCGGCACCTATCCACAAACACTATTTTAATCTTTCTTTAAATATAAATTGCGCGGCCCAAGTGAAGTCGAAGGCGAGCCTATCAAATATTAAAACCATTTCACTAAATTCGCAGTTCTTAAATTCAAAATAAAAATGCTCGAAATTACCCGTATCCGTGCTGAAAAAGAAGTCATCGTCGAAGGGATGAAAAAACGAAACCTTGATGTGACGCCTTTCTTGGATTCCATTTTGGAAAAAGATGAACAATGGCGTTCGAAAAAAACGGAAATGGAAACAGTTTCTGCACATTTGAACGGATTGGCAAAGGAAATCGGTTTGTTATTTAAAAGTGGCAAGGTCGATGAGGCAAATCAAGCGAAAGCGAAAACAACGAGTCTCAAAGAAAGTGAAGCGGGTTTAAAAACAGAAGTTGAAGCGTTTGAAAACGAAATTCAAGAATTGTTGTACCAAATTCCTAATCTTCCGAACAAACTTGTGAAAGCAGGGAAAAGTGAATTGGACAATGAAACAGTTTTCGAAGCAGGAAAAGAACCGGCATTCAACTTTGAACCACTTCCACATTGGGAATTGGCGAGCAAATACAATCTCATCGATTTCGAATTAGGTGTAAAAATTTCGGGCGCAGGATTCCCTGTTTACCGAGGAAAAGGAGCCAAATTACAACGTGCTTTGATTAACTTTTTTTTGAACGAAGCTGAAAACGCAGGTTATGAAGAAACGCAAGTTCCATTAGTGGTAAACGAAGCTTCTGGAATCGGAACGGGACAATTACCCGATAAAGAAGGTCAAATGTACCATTGTCAAATCGACGATTTATACTTGATCCCAACTGCCGAAGTTCCATTGACCAACATTTATAGAGATGTCATTCTGCCAGATGAAAATTATTCTATAAAATTGACAGGATACACACCATGTTTTAGACGTGAAGCTGGATCTTATGGAAAAGATGTTCGCGGATTGAACCGTTTGCATCAATTCGATAAGGTAGAAATCGTTCGCATTGAGCACCCAGACAATTCTGCCAAAGCGCTTGACGAAATGGTGGATCACGTAAAAGGAATTCTTGAAAAACTAGGTTTACAATACCGCATTTTACGTTTGTGTGGTGGTGATATGAGTTTCGCATCAGCCATGACCTATGATTTCGAAGTATATTCTGCCGCTCAAAAGAAATGGTTGGAAGTAAGTTCTGTATCTCGTTTCGATACATTCCAGTCCAATCGTTTGAAATTGCGCTTCAAGAATGAAGACAAAAAAACACAATTGTGTCATACTTTAAATGGTTCTGCACTCGCTTTACCTAGAATTGTTGCTGCATTGATGGAGAACTTTCAAACCGAAAAAGGCATTGAAATACCAGAGGTCCTAAGAGGATTCACGGGTTTCGACCGTATTGATTAAGTCTTCTTAATTATTGCTAAAAGGCTGGATTTCGCTTCATTTTCTCTTACATTTACAATAAAAAAAGTGAAAACAACCTTTTTCTTCCTTTTCGGCTTGCTTATTCTTGGCGCATGTACCAATGTGAATAGAGGTGAACGCATTCAAAAATTAGATCAAATAACAGCGTCGTTGGATAGTCTTGAAAAAGTCATATCTGCTAATCCTTCAGATTCTAGTTTCGGAATGTCGGAACGAGCACATGACATTGAATTTCGTTTCAAACAGTTTTATTTTGCCGATTCTGTGGACCGAGTGCTCGCTAATAAAATAAACGACATGAAACAAGCTAGAAAAACGCTTGGTCATTTACACAACGATTGTTTGAATCTGTTAAAAGGATGTAATGAAATGAAAGAAAGTTTGCGTTTGTTGCGTTATGATATTGAGAATGCAGATGGCGACCGCAAAAAATACGACGAATACATATCGTATGAGGAGTCTAAAATGAATATGTTGACGCGCATGGGAGCTGATTATATTGATGAAAGAGGGAAGGCATACGCTACCTACGACTTATTGTTTGTGGAACTAAACACATTCTCTATGGATCTTTTGGAGACGTATGAGAAAAAGAAAAAACGGGCAAATAAATTGATCCCTAACACGAAGTGAAATACTGCATTCTTTTCTTATTGATTTTACTTTCCGCGCCATCGTTCGGTCAGGGAAGTGATGAGCAATTGGCACAAGCATATTACAGTCGCCAGGAATATCAGAAGGCAATGGTGTATAGTGAAAAAGTTTACGCCAGAGATCCTTCGAAAGCTAATTTTCTTCGTTTGTACGATTGCTACATCCAAACCAAAGAAGTCAATGACGCTGAAAAACTGCTGAAAAAACAGATTAAAAATTATAAGTACGATTTCGAATATCCCGTTTTATTGGGACAGTTTTATGAGGATAACAATGATCCAAGCAAAGCGCAGAAAGTATACGAAGATTTAGTAAATGATTTGCCAAATAATGCCAGCGTAATAGTTAATATCTATAATGCATTCCGAACAAAAGGGAAAAATGATTTTGCATTGCAAGCCTTGCAAAAGGGGGAAAAAATATTGAAAAACACCTATCCTCTTCAGCTGCAATTTGCTGATTTGTATGGTGCTATGGGCGAAACGCAAAAAATGATGGAATCCTATATGGATCTGCTCGACAATTATCCATCATATGTAAAATATGTACAAAACATCCTAGCCCGACAAATCGATTTCAATGCCGAAGAAGACAAGGAATACGATTATCTTAAAACTGTTTTATTGGAAAAAGTTCAGCGTCAGCCAGAAAATGGAACCTCCAGTGATATGTTGGTTTGGTTGCTTATCCAAAAGAAAAACTTCAATGCCGCATTAATTCAAGTGCAAGCCTTAGACCGCAGAGAAAATGGTGACGGTGTTCGAGTGTTTGAATTAGGCAACATTTGCAAAGAGAATAAAGATTACGAAGTTGCTAGAAAAGCATACAAATACGTTCGTGATTTAGGTGAATCGAACCGCCTATTTTATAGAGCGGAACTTGCTTTGCTAAATACCCGATACCTGGAAGTCACGACCAATAGAAATTACGGTCAAACGGAAATACAAGCTGCAATTGCTGAATATGAAAGTGCATTAACTCGTCTCGGAAACAATGCTTCTGTTATTCCTTTAATCTTGGAATTAGGACACATTGAAGCATTTTATGGAAACGCTCCTCTTTCTGCTTTGACGCGATTGGAAAAAGCGCTTGAAATTCCTCGAATTTCGGATATGTATCGCGCTGAAATACGAATGGAATTGGCGGACATCAATGTTCTCAACGCCGATGTGTGGCAAGCATCGATCTATTACATGCAGATAGAAAAAGACTTCAAATTTGAACCAATTGGTCAAGAAGCGAAATTCAAGAATGCACGTATTTTTTATTACGATGGTGAATTTAATTTTGCGCAATCACAGTTGGATATATTGAAACAATCAACCACCAAACTTATTGCAAACGACGCCATGCAGTTGTCTTTGCTCATTACTGAAAATTTTGGTTTGGATAGTAATTACGAAGCAATGTACTGGTTTGCACAAGGCGATTTGATGATAGCGCAACACAAATATGATTCGGCTTTTATCTTTTTTGACAGCATCCAAGAAAAGTACAATTACCATTCCTTGGGGGATGATATCCTCATTAAGAAATCGGAGGCCATGCAATTGCAAGGAAAATGGAACGAAGCCGTCAAATATTTGGATGAGTTGTTGAAGTTTTACGCTTACGACATACTAGCTGATGACGCTGTTTTCCAACTGGGCGATATTTATGAAAATCATTTATTCGACAGTGAAAAAGCAGCAGGTTTTTATAAAACAATTCTTTTTGATTACAAAGGGAGCATGCATACCATCGAAGCCCGAAAACGTTTCCGAAGATTACGGGGCGATATTACCACGGATGACGAATTGTAATCTAGTATAATAAACGCTCTCCAAAACCAAACAGGAGTTACAAACGTTTATACACTATGAAAAATTTATTGATTGTTTTAATGGCGAGTTTTCTAATGGCTTGTCAAAATAGTTCGGCAACAATGCTGGATAATTCAGATGAAAAAAAGAATCCAGAAAAGATATTGGATCCCATTGTACCCAACTCGATAGCATATTTTGCCAGCGGCTGTTTTTGGTGTGTTGAAGCCGTTTTTGAATCCGTTAAGGGTGTTGGAGAAGTAGAATCCGGTTATTCTGGAGGGAAAATAGTTAGTCCATCGTATGAGTTGATTTGTACAGGAAAAACGCGCCACGCCGAAGCTGTGAAAGTGTATTACGATAGCAATTTAGTTTCTTTTTCTACCCTTTTGACTGTGTTTTTCGATTCGCATGATCCGAGTACATTTAACCAACAAGGTCCCGATCGTGGACCACAATATCGCTCTATGATTTTCTATCAAAACAACAAAGAAAAAGAGTTGGCGGAAAATTACATTACAAATGCGCTTCTCAAAAAAGAATTCTCAAAAATCACGACAGAAGTTGTTCCTTTCGACATATTCTACATTGCCGAGGAGTACCATCAAAATTACGAGCGATTGAACCCCAATCAAGTCTATGTGCAAGCAGTTAGTGCGCCCCGTTTGAATCGTTTTAAGGCGAAACATCCGGAGTTGATGAAGTGATTTTTTATTCGAAGCTCTTCTGGCATTGTAAGTCTAGCCTTCAGCTGCGACATTTGAAGCGCTACAGCGCATTGATGAATTCCCGAAGGGCTTCGAATTTAACGTGTAAGACATAAAAAAATCTATATCTTTGCAAAAAATTAAAGCATGTCACCAAGAACAAGAACCGCAAAAGAAACATTGGCTATAACAACCAAAATCGTTTTGCCGAATGATACCAATACCCACAACAACTTATTCGGAGGTCAACTTTTGGCCTGGATGGATGTTGGCGCGAGCATTTCAGCGCATCGTCATTGCAAACGAGTTGTTGTAACTGCTTCGGTGAACAATGTGTCCTTTAATCACCCCATTCCACATTCCGCTATTGTGACTTTGGAAGCAAAAGTTTCGCGTGCTTTCAATACGTCTATGGAAGTGTTTATCGATGTTTTTATGGAAGATTTTGTGACGGGAAAGAGAACGAAATGTAATGAAGCGATTTATACTTTTGTCGCTGTTGATCAAAATGGTGGGCCTATAGATGTCCCGGAGTTAATACCTGAAACTGAAGAGGAAAAAATGCGTTATGAAGGAGCATTGAGACGCAAACAATTGAGCCTAATTTTAGCTGGAAAGATGAAGCCGAGTGAAGCGACGGAATTGAAGAAATTGTTTTTAGGGGAATAGGTTGCCACACTGAAAAAAAGCTATTTCGATTATTCATTGAATTTTCGTAACTTTTTTGACATATTATTAAAAGGTCTACTTTGAGGATTCTATTCGGCATATCTATTTTTGCAATATCAATTGTTGTGAGCTTTAAAAGTGACGCTCAAACCAACCTCGTTTCAAACCCTAGTTTTGAATATACCACTTGGGACAGCACTTATATTACAATACTCAATTTTGCCGATTGGGTTAAACCTCCCAACGATGGCAATACACCAGATGGTTTTAAGAACTATTC
>DGBF01000136.1:0-6103 GCA_002384725.1 Flavobacteriales bacterium UBA4011 | reverse complement strand
TGCTAAAACCTTATCCGTTCAATAGTATAATTTGAAAAAAGACAGGATTTCTTTTGTGCCTTGTCAATTCCAGCGGTATCATTAATGATGTCATTGGTTTTGATGAGAGCGTATATTTTGCAACTTGAAATGCCTTATCATAGAGGTAAGAAAGAATTGAATTTCTAATAAGAAAACTTTAAAAACAAATAAAAATCCCGTTTCGATAAACCGAAACGGGATTTTTAATTTTTAGATATTCAACTTATTCTGCTGATGTTTCTTCTGCTGGAGTTGCTGCTGCTTCCTCAGCTGCTTCTGCTGCTGCTTCCGCTTCTTCCTCTTCTTCAATAGATACACGAGATCGCGCTACTGAACAGATTACTGAATTCATCGAATGCAAGAAATTGATTTTTCCTTTAGAGATATCAGAGATACGAATTGATTTTCCAATACGTAAATCAGTAATATCGACAACGATTTCCTCAGGTAAATCTTGAGGTAAACCTTGAACGTTCAAACGACGGAAGATTTGTAACAAACGACCTCCGTTCATAACTCCTCTTGCATTTCCTTCTAAACGGACTGGAAGACCAACTTTCACTTCTTTCTTGTCATTTAATTCTAAGAAATCAACGTGTTGAATTGTGTCTTTAACCGGGTGTTGTTGCAATTCTTGGATGATCCCTACTGCTTTTTTTCCTTCAATTTCCAATTCTACTTGGTAAACATTCGGTGAGAAAACGATTTTTTCGATATCGTTTGCCTTTACAGCGAAGTGAGTTTGCTCACCTGAACCATAAAGTACACAAGGAACCAACCCAGCATCTCTAGTTGCTTTCGTGCCCTTTTTCCCTACGCTCGCTCTAAGCGAACCGCTCAATTGTACTTTTTTCATTATATGTTATTTAAGATATTACAAAGTGTGAACTGATAGACTGATTGTTTACCATTCTACGAATAACATCCGCAAATAAATCTGCACATGTCAAAACACGAATTTTGTCACTTTTCCCTTTGAGAAGAATAGTATCGGTAACAATAAGTTCCGTCAGTTTTGAATTATTAATTCGGTCGTAAGCCGGACCGGATAAAACGGCGTGTGTACAAAAAGCTCTAACGCTTAACGCTCCCTGCGACATAAATAAGTCAGCAGCAGCCGTCAATGTTCCAGCGGTATCACACATATCATCAATAATAATAACGTCTTTACCAGAAACATCTCCGATAACTGTCATCTCAGCAATTTCATTTGGTTTTCTTCTTTGTTTATGACAAAGCGCTAATCCTAAATCTAATTTCTTAGCATATGAATTTGCTCGTTTCGCTCCTCCAGCATCTGGTGCCGCCATAATCAAGTTCTCAGAATTCATGTCCTGAATTTCTTTCAAAAAGATAGTCGACCCAAATAAGTGATCTACAGGTACTTCAAAAAATCCTTGAATCTGGTCGGCATGTAAATCCATCGTCATAACACGATCAACTCCAGCTGTCATCAGCATATTAGCCACCAATTTTGCGCCTATGGCTACACGTGGTTTGTCTTTTCTATCTTGACGAGCAAATCCAAAGTATGGAATTACAGCAATAATTTTACGGGCAGAAGCTCTACGCGCTGCATCGACCATCAAAAGTAATTCAAAAAGATTGTCCGTTGGAGGCATCGTACTTTGAACAATAAATACGTCCTGGCCACGAACTGTTTCTTCAAACGAAGGTTGAAATTCACCATCACTGAAATCCAGCACTTTCACATCACCAAGCGATACTCCATAAGAAGATGCAACTTGTTCAGCTAATACTTTTGATGCTCTTCCTGAAAAAATTTTTACTCCGTTAGACATAATTACCTCTAATTGAACCCGTTTTGCTCCAAACGGGGATGCAAATATAGACAGAATCTATAAACCAAAGAAATAAAATAATGAATTTGATGCACGAATGCCGGAGGCTTCAAATTCTATCTGTTAAACTTATTCCCTTTAAAATCACTTTTTTTCAAATAATTCGTGAAATATGAAATCTGTGAAAGCACGTCAATGTATTCTTTGTTTAATGCTTCAAAGTCTTCTGGAGATATCAATTCAAAATCCATGGCTCGGTTCAATTGAGAACGTATTTCATCACAACTTCCAGTTGTATACGAAAGGAAGTTTATAAATTCTTTGTTGCCATGCCTGCCATGCCCTTCGGCAATATTGTCCGTAATACTTCCACCTGTTTTGTACAGATGATTAATCAAGAAACCATATTTCCTGTCATCTTTATCTGCCAAAACATTAAATAAATTTTTATTCAGTACACGTGAAGTTTGCCACATCTTCAATTCGTCAAATGATTTAATTGTCGCCATTATTTCTATTTTTTACTTTAATTTAGTGAGAAAGATTAGTTGAAGCAAAAGATAATTTGAAATAATTTGAAGCATTCGACATTCGTTCATCGGCGCTGCGCAATGGATGAATTTGAAGTGCCGAAGGCTTCGAATTTTCCATTGGCGCAACTGAAAGCAAGACTTCGAATTCCTCCTAATCCTTCTTCTTCTGTTTTTTGGACCAATTCCAATCCCGATCGTTGATAAACACAAAACGTAAGGAAATAAAAAAGGTGTTGGTTTCCATGTCTCTAGCAGGTGCTGTTAAGAAATGATAACCTGTTTGAAGGTGCAACTGCCAAAATTTAAATCCAACAACCGGGGTAAGACCTAAGGTATTTCTGTCAAAATCGGTTCTGAAAACAAGGTTAGCTCCAAATGTCAAATCCATTCGGCCGATTTTTAACCAATATCCAGCATCATAACCGAGCACATTTCTTTGGAGATTGTAATTAAAACCCATGTGTCCAGCATGAGTAATAGGTTTCCTTAACTTCACTCTATTCCACTGCTTTTCAACCCCAAACTCAGGAAGCATATACTTTCCTTGTTGCAAGCCAACGTAGGGACCTGATCTGCGAATGCTTAGTTTTCGAACACCAATGAAATCAGGCGGTATTGCTTCTATATCTGAATCAGCCAGAAACGTGGTTTGTGTCGAAGCCATTAGCGGTAACAAAGCAAAGGGAAGAATTATAAGGCTAATTATACTTTTGATGTATCTCATACAGTTGTTTGGCATCATTTGCTACTATTCCAGCGCTATCGGCAATTTCCTTGGCTCTGAACAGTTGTTCTGGGCTCAATCCTGTGCTATCAGATGCTGGTTTCAAAGCATTTTGGATGTAAATATTGCTTGTTCGAAGACCTGGAAAGGTGTACAGACTTACTGTTTTTACAGGTTGATATAAAATGGAATTCTCGCGTGTTTCTTTTGGAACCATGTCGTTTTTCTCAGAATAGGATTCTATAATCGATAGTAACACACTGATGATTAACAACATTTTCAAAGCACCAAAAACCAATCCTCCCATTTTATTCATTGGGCTAAGCGCTGTAACTTGCACTAGTTTTTCAACAGCTTTGCCTGCGAAAAAAACTAACGCTCCCACGACGATAAAAGTAATCGTAAATGAAATGGCCGGCATGTAGACTGTATTGATATCAATCTCTCCAGCTAACTTTTCGGCGGTGTAATCTGAAAAATGGACACCTGCATATATTCCGAAGAAGAAAGCAAGCAAGGTAAATACCTCAATAACAAATCCTTTTCGGAATCCTGTCCAGGCCGCATAGGCCAATGGTAGAAGAATAAATAAATCCAGATAATTCATATGCAAGAATACGAAAACGACTGCATAAAAAAACCACCGTTGAAAAATCTTCTACGGTGGTTTTTGTGAATAACGTTACCTATTAATTACAATCAGATGCCAAAGTTGTACTGAATTTTAAATCTACTTCCGACCACAATTTTGAAACTCCATCTGGTCCAGTATGTAAATCTTTGCAAATTTTGTTCAAAGCTGCAATTCCCGGTGATGATTTCCAATTTGCAACATCAATCGTCGCAGAAAATTCAAATTTATCATCCACAAAGGTATATTGTCCTTTCACCTCTTGGGCCATATTGTTCATCGTTACTTCAAGGGTTGCTTCTCCATTTTCTCCTAGTTCAACAATTTTTCCAGTAATGTTCTCTGTTCCAATAGTACCAAAGAAGTACTTAATGATTTTTCCATTTCGGTCTTCGTTTTGAGATTCAATGGTGGAAACAGGAATATCAAAAGACAAACTTTTCAAAATGGCCATGGGGTCATTCCCTTCGGTTGTTCCTTCAACATTTATCTTAGTAAACGTTCCACCAACGGCCGTTTTGTCATTGAACTTGAAGGCAGTCCATGTCATTTCTGAAGATTCGTGATTGTATGAATAAAAACAAACTGGTTCTTGCACCTCGAGTGCTTCTTCTTTTGGCGCTTCGCCTCCGCATGACGTTAAGAAAAGTGCTGTTAAAACAAAAACTGATGTAAAATATGCTTTTTTCATAATGATTTCTTTTTTACTAAATTACTAGTTATAACATGATAACTGACCGAAATGTTTAGATAATTTGTGAAGAAAACCAATCAGATAAGATTCTCTAACGCGCACGAATGTGTAATTTTACGACGTGGATTACGAAATAGAAATACGGTTTCAGAAACTGAAGGGGCATCTGGAAAAAGATTTTGGTGAAGGAATGGATGTGCAAGCAATTCTGTTCTTAATTGGCGTAGATGAATTTGGCTCAGGTTACCGGGTATTTTCGAAGCAAGAAAAAACGGATTTATTGCATGTTGCCGTTTGCACCATTTTAGAACCGATGGGTTATTATTCTTTCATAGAACGTGATGCCGATAATTGGCCGCATTTTAAATTAGAAAAACCGCTACCTCCTCTTTCGGATAGAGATCAACAACATTTGATGAAAGAAGCTCTTCTCGACTACTTCATCCAAAACGGGATCTACAAGGAAACCTCCGAATCCAATTGAATAAACTATCTTTGCACCCATTAAATAAAAATCAATAATGGAAATTTTAATACAAGCTGCACAGCTTCTTTTTTCCCTATCTATATTAGTTACTCTTCACGAATTCGGACACTTCATTCCCGCTCGTTTGTTTAAAATTAAAGTTGAAAAATTCTATCTGTTTTTTGATTGGAAATTTTCTTTAGTGAAAAAACAAATCGGCGATACGGAATGGGGAATTGGTTGGATTCCACTCGGAGGTTATGTGAAAATTGCCGGAATGATTGATGAGTCGATGGACACCGAGCAATTGGCGAAAGATCCAGAACCTTGGGAATTCCGTTCAAAACCAGCTTGGCAACGATTGATCGTGATGTGTGGTGGTGTTTTTGTCAACTTAATTCTTGGTATCTTCATTTATATCATCCTCTTTTTTAGCTACGGAGAAGACCGATTGGCGCCAAAAGATGTAACCAGCGGTTTTGCGGTGCATCCAATGATTCAAAAATATGGAGGACAAGTTGGTGATATTGTTCTAGAAGCAGATGGTAAAGTTTTGTTGAACGGTAGTGATGTCAACAAAGAAATCATGTTGCGTGGTGCAAAAAACCTAAAGGTACAACATGCAAACGGTAAAATTGAAACTATCGTTTTGCCTGAAGATTACGAATATGAGTTGTTTAAAAATGGCGTGATGCAGCCCTTCGATTATCAAGTGCGCTCGAACAGTGTCGATTCTATTCTTGCAAAATCACAAGTGTCGAACATTCTGAAAAAAGGTGATTTTTTAGTAGCTATTAACGATAGAAAAATTGAATTTTTTCACGATACGCAATATGAATTGTTCGAAAATCGCGGCAAAAAAGTAAATATTACATTCACAAGAGGAAATGACACCTTAACAAAAAAAGCGATCGTTTCTCCAGATGGAACATTAGGTTTCGCTCGCGAGAAAGGTGAAATTTTGCAAGACACCAGCAAATTCAAACATTTTGATTTTTCGGTTGAGAAAAGCATTTCATTGGGTAGCGCTTATGGTATACAAACGTTGAAGGATTATGCTTCTCAATTGAAATATATTTTCACCGAAAAAGGTGCGACTTCGGTTGGAGGATTTATTTCCATCGGTAAGTTGTTTACTCCAGAATGGGATTGGCGTAACTTCTGGGAAAAGACGGCTTTAATTTCTATAATTCTTGCCTTTATGAACGTCCTACCTATTCCTGCATTGGATG
>DGBF01000094.1:4651-4959 GCA_002384725.1 Flavobacteriales bacterium UBA4011 | reverse complement strand
GGTCAATTGAAATACAGAAATGTAACTGAAGAAGAAAACATCGGTCGTTTGAACTACCGTCGTGATGATTACATCGATTATTTAGATGGTGACATCGAAAGCTCTTTGGTCTTTAAAAATCAAGATGCGAAGAACAAAATCAATCAAGCTAATCGTAATCCGAATTTGGTAATGTACCAAAATGAGTTCGAAGAGTATGATTTAGATGGTAATCTGATTAACCAAGCAGGTGACGAAGGAAGAGCTTCTTGGCCATCGACGTTGATTTCTGATAAATCGCGCGTGTACAAAGGTGGTTCTTGGAAAGA
>DGBF01000094.1:0-4550 GCA_002384725.1 Flavobacteriales bacterium UBA4011 | reverse complement strand
ACAAAGGTGGTTCTTGGAAAGACAGAGCGTACTGGCTAGTAGGTGGAAACAGAAGATTCCTTGATGAGGAGCAATCTATGAGCACACTCGGTTTCCGATGTGCGATGGATAGAATCGGTTCTCCTGTCGGATTAAACTACGGTAAAAAGAAACAAAAGAAAAAATAACTAGTTGATAAATATTGAAAAAGCCCTCTTATCTCAAGAGGGCTTTTTTTTATGTTTGTAGTATGGAAAAAATGTATCAACTATTCTTGTCGGCTTCTGGTGTGTGCACCGATACAAGAGCAATAGAAAAAGATTGCCTATTTATTGCCTTAAAAGGGGCCAATTTCAATGGAAATACCTTTGCCGAAGAAGCTTTAAAAGTAGGAGCGAAGTACGCGATAGTCGATGAAAAGGAGTATCAAACGAATGAAAATATACTCCTAGTTGATGATGCATTGAAGTTTCTTCAGGAGTTGGCACTGCATCACAGACGTCAATTTTCTATTCCGATTATCGGAATTACAGGAAGCAATGGAAAAACGACCAACAAAGAATTGATGGCGGCAGTTCTCCAAAAGAAATACAACACGCATTTTACCTTCGGAAATTTAAACAACCATATTGGTGTTCCCCTGACTTTGCTGAAGCTTAAAAAAGAACACGAAATTACCATAATAGAAATGGGTGCCAATAAGTTCAGAGACATTGAAGAATTGTGCAACATTACAGAACCAAATTATGGCATCATAACCAATATTGGTAAAGCACATTTGGATGGCCTCGGTGGAGTAGCAGGTGTTTTGAAAACAAAAAAAGAATTGTTTGATGCAGTTGAAAAATCAAAAGGAACTCTGATTT
This sequence comes from Flavobacteriales bacterium UBA4011, assembly GCA_002384725.1. Classification (GTDB taxonomy): domain Bacteria; phylum Bacteroidota; class Bacteroidia; order Flavobacteriales_D; family Crocinitomicaceae; genus UBA2040. Next base: position 3,705 of record DGBF01000094.1, on the reverse strand, counting down.
ATAACGCGGATGATAAAGTTGTTAGTGGAATAGTTCCTCCCAGTACAACAAATTATTCTTTTTCGAAAAACGATTCGGCTAGTCTGATTAATGGCAGCCTGATTGGGCTCACACCGTTTGTGAAATTGAAATGGAGTGTTGAAGGATATGAATCACCCGAAATCAATACAAATTTGGTTGGTGAATACAACTTTTACAATTTCTTGGCGGCAATAGCTTTTGGTGTTTTGTTTGATGTGCCGAATGATGACATCAACAATGCCTTGTCTGAATACGTTCCGAGCAACAATAGATCGCAGGTTCAAAAAACGACGTTAAACACGCTCATAGTGGATTGTTATAACGCTAATCCGTCCAGTATGCGTTCAGCTCTCACCAGTTTTTCCCAAATCGATCACGACAATAAAATTGCAATTCTAGGCGATATGCGCGAATTGGGCGACGACGAAATCTCTGAACATCAAGATATCATTGAGTTGCTCGAAGAATTATCATTGGACGCTATTCTAGTCGGCGGAATTTTTGACGACATGGATTCGACCTATTTGTCCTTTCCTAATGTAGAAGATTTAAACGAATATTTACAAACCGAAATAATCAAAGAGGCATTGATTATTTTGAAAGGTTCGCGAGGAATCCAATTGGAGAAAGCGATTTACAATTTATAAGATGTAAGCCACGAATTTCACGAATTTACACCAATGTATTCGTTGGAATTCGTGGCAAAAAAAATGGGCATCCAAATTGATATCGGAACGCCCCTATATATGTTGTAATAATATTAATCCTTCAATAAATTTCTAGAAATAACGATTTTCTGGATTTCAGACGTTCCTTCATAAATTTGTGTGATTTTCGCGTCACGCATCAAACGTTCTACGTGGTATTCTTTTACGAATCCATATCCACCGTGAATCTGAACAGCTTCTACCGTTTGTTCCATCGCTACTTTAGAGGCGTATAATTTCGCCATTGCTGATGATTGATCGTAGTTTCTACCTGAATCTTTATCGGAAGCCGATTTATACACCAACAACTTTGCTGCTTCAATTTCCGTTGCCATATCGGCTAATTTGAATGCGATTGCTTGGTGTTTGTAAATTTCTTTTCCGAATGTTTTTCTCTCTTTTGAGTAAGCCGTAGCCAATTCAAATCCACCACCAGCAATTCCTAATGCTTGTGCAGCGATTCCAATTCTTCCTCCTGATAAAACTTTCATTGCGAAAGTAAATCCGAATCCATCTTCACCAATTCTATTTTCTTTTGGAACTTTCACGTCATTGAATAACAAAGTATGCGTGTCACTTCCTCTAATTCCTAATTTATCTTCTTTTGCTCCAACGATAAATCCTTCCATTCCTCTTTCGATGATGAAAGCATTGATTCCTTTGTGACCTGCTTCAACGTTTGTTTGAGCAATCACCAAGTATGTAGATGCAGAGGAACCATTTGTTATCCAGTTCTTCGTTCCATTCAACAAATAATGATCTCCTTTGTCAATCGCTGTAGTTCTTTGCGATGTCGCATCCGATCCTGCTTCTGGCTCAGACAAACAAAACGCTCCGATTTTTTTACCTGATGCTAAATCGACTAAATATTTTTGTTTTTGCTCTTCGTTTCCGTATTTCTCAAGTCCCCAACAAACCAATGAATTGTTGACAGACATACAAACCGAAGCCGATGCATCTACCTTTGAAATTTCTTCCATGGCTAATACATAAGACATCGTGTCCATCCCACTACCTCCGTATTCAGGGCTAACCATCATACCCATGAAACCTAGTTCACCCAATTGTTGTATTTCGTCCTTCGGGAATCGTTGCTCATTATCACGCGCAATAACACCTGGCTTCAAAACGTTTTGGGCAAAATCTCTCGCCGCATCTCTAACAGCTATTTGTTCTTCCGTTAATTCAAAATTCATCTGTACTTTCGATTAATTATTCGCAATTTCTTTGCAAATTTACTTAATTATTCGGTCTAATTATTCCTTGTAACATGTCAAAGTACGAAATTGTTGGATTAATGTCAGGAACCTCGCTGGATGGTTTGGATATTGTTCATTCGCGCTTTGCAAAAAAGGATGAAAAGTGGACTTATGATATATTGAATTCAGAGACGATTCCTTATTCTGGTGAATTATTGGCGCGACTTCAAAAGGCAACAGAAATTTCCGAACCCGATTTGAAAAAATTGGACAAAGATTTTGCACATGAAATGGCGCTCATGGTCAATTTGTTTTTATCCAATAGAAATATTGACGACACGACTATTGATGCAATTGCCTCGCATGGTCAAACAGTTTTTCATCAACCAGATAAAGGATTCAGTTTACAAATCGGTTGTGGAAAAACGCTGGCGGCTGAAACAGGACTTCCGGTTATTAATGATTTTCGAAACGGAGACATACGGGAAGGCGGACAAGGAGCGCCATTAGTGCCCATTGGTGATAAGTTATTGTTCAGTGATTCGGCAGGTGCGTTTTTAAATTTAGGTGGATTTTGCAACATTAGCTTTGTTAATGAGAAAGAAAAGTGGATAGCGTTTGATATTGCACCTTGCAATTTACCCCTGAATAAAATTGCGAATCAAAAAGGGCAAGAGTACGATAAAGGAGGGGAAATTGCGAAACAGGGAACGATAAATTTATTCCTTTTGGATCTACTTAATAAATTAGAGTACTATAATTCGTCATATCCGAAATCGCTCGGAACAGAGTGGTTGGAAGGAAAATTTTATCCGTTAATAAAATTCTCTAAGACACCTGAGGACAATATGCGCACCTTGTTAGATCATACTGCCATTCAAATTGCGAATGTACTAACCGTAAACAAACTTAAAAGTGTATTGGTAACAGGTGGAGGAGCTTTCAATTCTTTTTTAATCGAAAGAATAATACATCATTCGGATTGCGAAGTGGTTTTACCATCAAAAGAAATTATTGAATTCAAAGAAGCATTGATTTTCGCCTTTCTTGGTGCATTACATTTAAATAACGAACCGAGCAATGTTCCCTCCGCAACAGGAGCTCGCAAAGAAGTGAGTCTAGGCGTTCTGCACCAATCGTAATTCTTTTTCTGTTTTACTTCAACTTGCCACTGATTAGTTTATTAAATTTGCCATCCAACAAAAAGAAGTTCATGAAAGATTTACTTGAAAAGTTTGAGAATAAACAACCCGAAATCGTATTTGAATGGAAAGACCCGGAAACCGAAGCAATGGGTTGGGTAGTCATAAACTCATTACGTGGCGGTGCCGCTGGAGGTGGAACTCGCATGCGTGTTGGTTTGGACAAACGTGAAGTAGAATCTTTGGCAAAGACGATGGAAGTGAAATTTACCGTTGCTGGACCGTCGATTGGTGGAGCAAAGTCTGGTATCAATTTCGATCCAAAGGACCCACGTAAAAAAGGTGTTTTGAAACGTTGGTATGCTGCTGTAACTCCTTTGTTGAAACATTATTATGGAACGGGTGGAGATTTGAACGTAGATGAAATTCACGAAGTGATTCCTATTACGGAAGAATGTGGCGTGTGGCATCCACAAGAGGGTGTTTTTAACGGACACTTTCAGCCAAGAGAAGCACAAAAAATCAATAGAATTGGTCAATTGCGTTACGGTGTTTTGAAAGTTATCGAAGATGAAAAATACACGCCTGCCATTGCGCGAAAATATGTGGTAGCCGATATGATTACAGGTTATGGTG
>DGBF01000036.1:8289-8842 GCA_002384725.1 Flavobacteriales bacterium UBA4011 | reverse complement strand
TGGTGGTAACTGGGCTGAGGCTGCTAAGTGGTCTGGGACTGATCAGAGCCCGCAAGGCTCGCGACGACATCAACATATCGGGGCTCCAGTTTGAGAACAGGCTCGGAATGGCCGCTGGTTTTGATAAAAACGGAATTCTCATAAAGCCTTTGCACGCACTCGGTTTTGGCCATGTCGAAATCGGAACCGTAACCCCATTACCGCAGCCAGGAAACCCAAAGCCTCGCCTCTTCAGATTGCCAAAGAATCAAAGCCTCATAAATCGAATGGGATTCAATAACGAGGGAGCCGAAGCGGTTGCCGCCCGCATAGCTAAATTGCGTAGAGACAATCAGCGACTGCCCATTATTGGCATAAACATTGGGAAAAATAAGGCAACCAGTCAAGAGCTTGCGCATAGGGACTACGGAGTCGCGACAAAAACACTTGCACCAGTCGCGGATTACCTGGTTGTAAATGTGTCCTCACCCAACACAGCCGGGCTTCGGGACTTGCAACAAGTGGGTGAACTTCGCCCAATCCTTCGTGCTGTCCTGGCTGAAGCTGGAAATGT
>DGBF01000036.1:7796-8272 GCA_002384725.1 Flavobacteriales bacterium UBA4011 | reverse complement strand
TGCTGACATCGAGGCTATAGCCGCATTGGTAGTTGAAATGAACTTGGCCGGGATGGTCGCTACGAACACCACGATTTCTCGCGAGAATCTGATTGCAGAGAGCAACACTGCCGAGCCTGGAGGCCTTAGTGGCCCCATCTTGGCCGAACGGTCAACCGAAGTTCTAAATCTGATTCGCAAGCTTCTCCCCACCAAGATGACGGTAGTTTCGGTGGGAGGAGTGCTAACCAAATCTGATTACTTATCCCGAATCTCTCTGGGTGCTGATTTGGTGCAGGGTTACACCGGATTTGTCTACGCTGGGCCGCTATGGGCTAAGCGTCTTACTGCCCGGTAGGCCTTGGATTTGGGCTCTTGGTAAGGCTCGGGTCGGTTACGACCGCGCTACCCAAGATCTCGTCGACTTTTTTCATGGTTTCGGCTGGAATCTCGACTCCAACTGCTGCAACGTTTGAAGCAATTTGCTCGGGCTTTGA
>DGBF01000036.1:0-7555 GCA_002384725.1 Flavobacteriales bacterium UBA4011 | reverse complement strand
CTGGGCCATTGTCAGGTTTAGTTCGTCGGCGAGTGGCTTTAGATTTTGGACTCTGGTCAACGTGTCTTCGGTCATGAATTTTTCCATGAAGCCGCCGATTTCAGAATCGGCAGCTCTTGAGTCTTTCGGCAACTCAGCATTAGGAAGGTACTTGCCAGTCAGCACACCTTGAGCCAGGGGAGACCAAACGATCTGGGAAAGACCCAGCTCCTTGCTTGCTGGAACTACTTCACCCTCGATTACTCGCCAAAGCATTGAGTACTGGGGTTGGTTTGAGATGAGTCGATAACCCATCTGGGTCGCTAAAGCTTGACCTTCGCGAATTTGGTCGGCGGTCCATTCGGAGACGCCAACATAGAGCACCTTGCCCATTTTGACCAGGTCGGCAAACGCCTGCATCGTTTCCTCAAGGGGGGTTTCGTAATCGAACCTGTGTGCCTGATAAAGATCTACGTAATCGGTATTTAGGCGATTTAGGGAACCATTGATCGACTCCATGATGTGCTTTCGGCCTAGTCCCACATCGTTCGGCCCCTTTTCGGCAACCGGCCAGTAGACCTTGGTTAGAATTTCTAGGCCTTCGCGGCGTTGCCCTTTTAGCGCTGTGCCAAGAACGGTTTCTGCGGCCTGGTTTGCATAAACGTCTGCGGTGTCAAAAGTGGTAATTCGCGGTTTTAAACTGATGACCGTGTTGTCTCGAACGAATCCCGAATCGATTGGTGTCAGAGTCTTTAATTCTTCGCCATACTTGTAACCGTTATAACTGATCGATAAATCGGCAGAATAAATTTCCTTGCCCATTTTGTACCATGCGCCTCCGTCTATCACGAAGAAGTTTTCTCTTGCTCTCCAATTTTTAAGTGAATCGGCATCCCCCAATTTACGACTCATGAAATTGTTGTACGTCAAGCCAACTTTGAAATTCAGATTGGTCGTATCCTTTCTTTCACGAAGAAAATCGAAATGGAACCCAACATCATTGTAGCGTTGACGAATACTGTCTTTATCTATTGAATCGTTCTTGAATCCGTAATAATGTAAGCCTTGTGAACCGTAATGGAAACTCCCATTTACTTGGTATCTATTCTCAATAATCGACCCGAAAATTTCACCTCTCGTTCGGTCAAATCCTGCTGGAGCATACTCAGAAATATTCCCGAATGAACTCAAATGCTTTAAGTTAACACCGTAATGATACTTCCGTGAACGGATATTGTTGAAATAGAATTCGCCCAAAGGCATGAACTTGGAACCAACGCCCAATTTTAAATAGCTGTGGTACAATTGCGGCAATTTATCCACGATTTTAACGCTTGCCGCTTCAATTTTCCTCAACTCAATCTGCGTCGGGAAATACAAATTCAGAGATGGATAATCCATCACCTGAGACGGTGTTGCCGTATCTTGAATTAGTGGACTTTCGGCAATCCGTGTTGCTTTAGGAACCTCACGATTTCCTTGTGCCTCTAAGTTAATAGGGTCGCCTTGTGCGTTCAGATTAATTGAAAAGAACAAAAGCAATGTTGCCAAACAATATGTCAGTTTAATTCCCATCGCCTACTTCAATTACTGGTTTTTTGCCCGGTCCAACGTCTTTTGGTTGATTTTTTAGAGTCATTAGTTCATCCCAAAGCAAATCTGCTTCCGCTAAAACGCCATCGTCTTGGAACGGATAATTGTCTCGTACCGATTTTAATTTTTGTTCCGCTTGCACCAAATCATCTTCTTGCATAAAGATGCGTGTTTCCAAAATCAAGGCTTTCGCAACGTAAAAGTCGTAACTCGGTTTTCTTTTGTACAAAGCGCTCAATTCCGTTTTAGCTTTGGAGTAGTTCATTTCTTTAAAATAAACTTCAGCTAAAGTGAATTTCGCCTCGGCACCCATGATGGTGGTATTGTTTTTCTCAATCCACGACAAGGACGTTTTCGCTTTGTCAAAAGCTGCCAATTTATAGCTTCCCATTGCTTTAGAATATTCCGCTTCCATTCGAACGCTTGGATTCATTTGAGAACTTCCCAAAATTTTCTCCGCATAATTCACGGCATCTGGATAGTTTTCGTTTAAGAATGAAGAACGCATAACGCCCAATTGCGCATTATAAATGACCGATGGGTCAGACGAAACAGATTCCAATCGCTTGTAATAAGGAAGGGCTTCTTCATACTCGCCTTTGTTGTACAAATATTTCGAAACCTTCACGGCTGCAAATTCTGTAAAGGCAGTGTTGGGCCCTTCCAAAGATTTACGATACCAAACAATTGCTTGCGGCATATCTCCCGTTTTCTCGTAGCTGTTCGCTAAATAAACCGTCAATTCATTGGTGTATTTACCCGATGGATATTTACCCATATATTTATTGATCTGGGAAATTGCCTCTACATGATTGCTGTCGCTGTATGCTTTGTAGGCCAATTTGTAGTACACATCCTCTTGCTCATCATTCCCAATTTTCGCGCATGGATAATTGTCAATAATACTTTGGATTTTCTCTGGTTGACGCAAAGATTCGTATACATCAATCAAGTTTCGTCCGGCTGTTTCGCACACCTGACGGTCGGAACTATACAAACTCAATACCTTTTTGTAGTCTATTTCCGCTTGTGCGTAATCACCTTTTTTATAATAAATATCAGCAATTTCTATCATCGCCCCTTTTACTTCAACCGACTTAGGATAATCCGAAATAATCTGTTCGTAGTACTTTAATGCCTTGTTATAATTCGCCTGAAACTTATGGGTATGTGCCAATTCTAAAATGGAAGACTGAACGTATTTCGAATTCGGGAATTTGGTTAATATGTCGGTGTGCGCTTTGATTTTATCATCCAATCGCGACATGAAACCATAGGTTTTACCCATATAGTATAAGGCTTGATCTTCATAACCCGCATTTTGATTCAAAGCTGAAATGTAGGCAGTCATCGCTTCATTATTTTTCCGAACTGAATAATTTCCATCACCGATTCTCATGTATGCATCGGCCAATTTTGTTTTGTTGTACAAGTTGTTTTGTTGCGTGTACAATTTGAAAGATTCCACCGCTTCAGCCGTATCGCGAAGCACCAATTGGGCATAACCAATATTGTAATACGCATCGGCTCGCAAATCTGTTCCTGATGAACTAGACGAATTTAAGAAAGTACGATATCCTTGAATGGCTTGTCGGTACTGTCTTTTTTGGAATTCTGCATCTGCCGACCAAAACTTGCTTTTACCAGAAACTTTTGGATCAATCAGATACTTTTCTACCAAATTGAAATAACGAATCGCTTCATTGTAATTGTCCTTTTGGTATTGCTCCACACCTGCATTGTAAGCAATAACCTGATACGCCGCTTTTAATTGACTGTCTTTACTCGGCAAGCGGTCTAGTGATTCAAGAGCTTTTTCGTAATTGTTGGTCGTCGTGTAAACGTTTACCAAATACTGATATACATCTTCTTTTCGGGACGAGTTTGGGTATTCTTTCAAATAACGCTCCAAGGCTATTACCGCTTCATCGTATGGATTTAGGTCCAATTTATACGACAGAACAGCGAATTGATACAAGGCATCTTCGCGAATTTCCGATTTAAAGTTCGTTGCTGCTGCTTCCTCAAATGCGGCCCGAGCTGGAATCGGTTGTTTCAATGCCAGGTAACTTTGACCAATTTGATATTGAGCAAATTGTGCCATGGTATCTTTTACACGCGTTGTGCGATCCAGCATTTTAATTGCCTTCTCGTACATTTTACTTTTGAAATAAGCATTCCCCAATTCGTAATCATTCTCTCTGGAAGTAGTCGATTTTAGATCGTACTTTTCAAGATAAGGAACTGCTTCTTCGTACTTTCCTATACGATAATACGAATCTCCGATCAACAAATTAATATCCGTTTGATTTGTAATTTCATTGTCCTCGGTCAATTGCGGCGCCAACATTGGCACCTCATCGTATCGACCTTGGAGATAATAAATCTGAGCAATGTAATATGGAACAATAGCTGAAAACTTGTCGTCTGATTTTAACTTTTCAAAGCCATTCAATGCCGTTTGATATGAACCGAAAACATAAGCGATGTGCGAATAATAGTACAAACTTGGGTTGTAATATTGACTTGAACTATCCTTCACTTCGTAAAACGCACTTCTAGATTCAATCAATTTTTGCTGATCGAAATAAGCATAACCCAGTTTGAAATAGTATTCATCTACATCTTCCGGTTCCACATCTAAAGCCTTCAATTGTGTCAACCACTCGATAACTTCCTCGTACTTTTTCTTCTGGTAATAGTATTTACCTAAGCGAAAAATAATCGTGTTTTTATAAATGCTTTCAGGATAATTCTGATTGAAGTTTTCCAATAAATCGACAGCATCGTTTTGGTACAATTCCAAGGCAGAAAGCCCTTCGTAATATCGTGCTTTGGCGTAAAGCGGATCGTTGTACTCCTTAAATTCTTGGGTAAAATCGTGAAATTCCTTTCTAGCCGCTGAAAATTGCTCCTTCAGAAACAACTCTTCACCACGGTAAAAACCTGCATAAACGCTGTTGTACTTATCGGTCGATTGACCCCAAGAGAAGGCACTAAACAAGAGAACAACAGCCCAAAGGAAATTGCGCATTTAAAGTTGGTTTTAAGAGGATAAAGGTAAGTTGGTTTGCGCCAAGAGCGAATGGCCTTCTTAAAAGTTTTAAACGCAAAGCTGTTGAGATTATTTCATTTTTTGAGCGGTAATTCAATCGAAAAAACGGAATTTTGCATCAATGGAAACAGATAAAGGAAAAGTAATCCGAATATCCGAAGGAAAAATTCACCAGCAAAAAGAACTCATCCTAGATAAGATTCAATTTGAATTGGCAGAAAAAGAATTCGTCTATTTAATTGGGAAAACCGGTACAGGGAAAAGCAGTTTTTTGAAAGCTTTGTACGGCGAAGTCCCATTGAGCGCTGGACAAGGAACGATTGCTGGTTTCGATTTAGCGCGTCTAAAACGGTCTGATATTCCTATGCTTCGTCGAAAATTAGGAATTGTTTTCCAAGATTTTCAATTGCTCACCGATCGTTCCGTTGAAGAAAATTTGTTTTTCGTCATGCGCGCAACGGGTTGGACCAGCAAAACTGAAATGAAAAAAAGAGCCGCTGATGTATTAAAGTTGGTCGGTCTTGAACATAAATTAAAAACAAAAGCCCACGCTCTATCTGGAGGTGAGCAACAACGGGTTTCCATTGCACGAGCACTTTTGAATCGTCCGAAATTGATTTTAGCCGATGAGCCGACGGGTAATTTAGACTCTGAAACGTCCGAAGAAATTATGCAATTGCTTTTAGCAGTCGCGAATGAAGAAAGTTCGGCTGTTATTATGGCAACACATGATATGACGATGGTTGAAAAATTCCCCGGACGTGTAATTCGAGTTGAAAACGGAGGAATTCGTGAGGTTCAATCCATAGACCGATTTGATCCTTTCAAACCATTTTCGGCAGATTAGTCAAGCGCTTAATCACAGGCTTTTCGCCATTCTCTCATCTCATTTCCATTGGAATTTTCGAAAGGAGCACACACTTTTTTCTTCTCTTTCCGAATTTCCACCATCTTCTTTTTCGCTTCCAACGAAGCTTCACCTTGCAATATGATTTTCGTTTGCTTGTCGAGCTCTTTACCTTTTTCCATACAATCACAGAAACCTTCCGGAGCCGATTTGCAGGATGCGATTACGAGAGAAAATAAGATTGCGGGAATCAGGAGCTTTTTCATTGTGTAAATATACTGACAGAAGATTGATAAGAACTGTCGTGATGAAAAAATTTTCATCACGACAGTTCTTATTTTCATAATTACCAAAAAAAACTACTTTTATAAAAAACAACACCAACATGTCCAAACTCCCGCAAGTCGGAACGACAATATTTGCCATAATGTCCAAAATGGCGAATGATTTTGGTGCAATTAACCTGGCGCAAGGGTTTCCGAATTTTGCAATCGATAACAAGCTGAACGAACTCGTTAAAACAGAAGCTTCCAGTCTTATTCATCAGTACGCGCCGATGCCAGGAAGTATTAATTTACGACATGCGATTGCTGAAATGAATCTGGACACTTATGGCGTGAAGTTCTCCGTTGATGAAGAAATTCTGGTCACAGCTGGGGCAACTCAGGCGATTTTTACGACTATTCAAGCACTAGTCAATATCGGTGACGAAGTCGTGCAGCTCGACCCTTCGTATGATTGCTATGAACCAGCAGTAACTTTGGCTGGAGGGAAATCCGTTCGAGTAAATTTGAACGACGATTTTCGACCATATTGGAACGAAATAATCGAAGCAACCAACGATAAAACGCGACTTCTAATCATCAACAATCCACACAACCCGATGGGAACTTTGTGGTCGAGAGATGATTTTAAAGCCTTGGAAACGCTTTGTGCAAAGTATCCGAAATTGTTGATTTTATCTGATGAAGTTTACGAATACATCACTTTCGAGAAGGAATTTATTTCGATTAAATCTATAGCATCTCTCCGAGACAGAGCCATTTGTGTGTCCTCATTTGGAAAAACATTTCACATCACCGGTTGGAAAATTGGGTATCTCGTTGCTCCTAATGAATGGATGATTGAAATTAAAAAAGTGCACCAATTTCTGGTGTTTAGCGTTAACTCGATAGCGCAAGAAGTAATCGCGAAGTACATCAAAATAGCCGATTACGATCATATAAAATCGTTGTATCAAGGTAAGCGTGATCTTTTTGCACAAGCCATGGAAAAAAGCCGATTTAAAATGTTGCCATGTGAAGGTTCGTTCTTTCAAATTGCCGATTACAGTGAAATTTCGAAAGGAAAGGATACCGAATTCGTCAAAGATTTGGTGAAAGATTTTGGGGTAGCAACTATTCCGACTTCTGTTTTTTATCAAGACGATCCGAATCAGCAAATCATTCGTTTTTGTTTTGCCAAAGAAGATGAAACCTTAATTCAAGCCGCAGAAAAACTATGCAAGATTTAACTATTTCTCTCGTTCAAATAGACCAAGTTTGGGAAGATAAAAAAGCGAACTTTTCTCTTTATGAAGAATTGTTAGCACGAATCGAAAAAACAGATTTGATTCTTCTACCTGAAATGTTTCAGACTGGTTTTTCAATGAATACTCTGTTGGCAGAACCATTCAACTCAAGTGAAAGCATAGCTTGGTTGAAAGAAAAAGCAAAAGAAAAACAAGTCGCCATTTATACTTCCCTGATGATACTAGAAAACGGCAAGACCACCAATCGCGGCGTATTTGTGCGTCCTTCTGGTGAATTAGACTTTTACGACAAACGAAAAACCTTCACTTTGGCGAGTGAGCATGAAAAAATAACCGCAGGGAAATCTCAAAAAATAATCGAATATTTAGGTTGGAAAATACAATTGCAAATTTGCTACGATCTTCGTTTTCCAGAAATTCATAGAAACAAATGGAATTCTTCCAACGGTTTTGCAGACTATGACGTTTTATTGTTTGTAGCCAATTGGCCAGCCAAACGAGGCGAACATTGGCGAACATTACTAAAAGCCAGAGCCATTGAAAATCAATG
>DGBF01000163.1:4708-4938 GCA_002384725.1 Flavobacteriales bacterium UBA4011 | reverse complement strand
ATTATTATATTAAATGGGATAAAGGAAGAATTTCTGATGCAAAATTAGAAATCAATCTAATAGAAAATAGTACAATTGATAAAAAAGAAAATACTACTATATTGCTTCAAAATTTTTATCAAACATTAGGTCGTTTTTTCACAACATCGAAACTTCCCTGTAATAGCATGTTTTCTAGTTGCAACTCTAGTAAAAAGGAATTGACTTCATTAGATTTTGAAATTATTAAA
>DGBF01000163.1:4248-4439 GCA_002384725.1 Flavobacteriales bacterium UBA4011 | reverse complement strand
TAAGTTTACCAACCTAAAAACTTTTGAAGAAAATCATACTCATGCAAAAGAGGCAATAAAGAATGGAGGCAAAATGTTCTTTACACACTCTTACTGATTTATTTTCATATATTTAATTGATATAATATGTTCAATTCAGAAAATGAAATCAATACCTAATAGTAGTTATATTCCTTATTAAAATCATCAAC
>DGBF01000163.1:2755-3942 GCA_002384725.1 Flavobacteriales bacterium UBA4011 | reverse complement strand
AAAATGAAACGTTGGTCAGCAATGGCTAAAACCTTTACCAGAATTGGTAAAGACATTGTAATGGCTATTAAAGATGGTGGTCCAAATGTAGAAACGAACTCTCGTTTGCGTGCAGTCATTCAGAATGCAAAGGCTGCTAATATGCCTAAAGAAAACGTAGAGCGTGCCATAAAAAAAGCTTCGGATAAAGATACTGCAAACTACAAAGAAGTATTATTTGAAGGTTATGCACCTCACGGAGTTGCCATAGTTGTTGAGACTGCAACCGACAATAATAATAGAACTGTTGCCAATGTTAGGGCGGCTTTTAATAAGTGCGATGGAAATTTAGGTACTTCTGGATCCGTTGTTTTTATGTTTGATCATGTGTGCACTTTCACCATTAAAAAAGAAGATATCACCGTTGATTTAGAGGAATTAGAATTAGAAATAATTGATTTTGAAGTAGAAGAGATTTTTGATGATGAAGAAGGCGTAATCATATATGCTCCTTTTGAGCAATTTGGTTCTTTGCAAACTTATTTTGAAGAAAATAATATTGAAATTTTATCTTCTGGATTTGAAAGAATTCCGGCTACAACCACAAAGTTAAATGAAGAACAGCAAGCTGATGTTGATAAATTATTAGAAAAATTAGATGATGATGATGATGTGCAAAATGTATATCATTCTATGGAATCTTAATTTTATAAGATATTTTACACAAAAATCCTAAAGCTATGTTTTGGGATTTTTTTATTTTAAAACAAATGCTATGCAAAAACTTCAAAAAGGCGATTTAAAACTATTAAATGCTTGGGCTTTTTATGATTGGGCAAATTCGGTGTATAACCTTGTCATATCGTCTGCTATTTTCCCGATTTTTTATAATAAAGTTACTGAAGCACATTATTTAGAACAAACGGGAGCAGCCGCATTAAAGGAAAACGAAACTGTGATGGTCGAATTTTTCGGAAGTCAAGTTTCATCTTCAGTGTTGTTTTCCTATGTTCTCTCAGCTTCTTTTTTAGTCGTTGCTATTTTATCGCCCATACTTTCGGGTGTAGCTGATTACTCTGGAAACAAAAAACGCTTTCTCCAATTCTTCTGTTATTTCGGTAGCTTATCTGCCATGAGTCTCTTTTTCTTTGATGTCCATCATATGGAATTGAGCATGTTGTCAGTGTTTTTTGCATTCATTGGGTTTG
>DGBF01000163.1:2151-2636 GCA_002384725.1 Flavobacteriales bacterium UBA4011 | reverse complement strand
TGAGCATGTTGTCAGTGTTTTTCGCTTCCATTGGGTTTTGGAATAGTTTGGTGTTTTACAATGCCTACTTGCCAGAAATTGCGCATCTAAAAGACCATGATCGTATTTCGGCAAAAGGATTTACAATGGGCTATTTTGGATCTATGATTCTTCTGCTATTGTGCTTAGTTTGGACGCAAGTACTCGATTATCCAGCAAAATACTGTTTTATCTTCGTCGGAATTTGGTGGGCTGGTTTCAGTCAGATTACCTATCGAGTTTTACCGAATAACGTGTACAATAGAAAACCCGAAAAAGGAATTGTTTCTAAAGGTTTCAAAGAACTGTATCAAGTCATGAAATCTTTCAGCCATAACAAAGACCTCAAACGATATTTGTACTCCTTCTTTTTCTTCAATACTGGGGTTCAAACGGTTATGTTGCTCGCTACAATTTTCGCCAGCAAAGAAGTCGAATGGCCGGAAGGTGGCGACACATCAGGTTTG
>DGBF01000163.1:414-2017 GCA_002384725.1 Flavobacteriales bacterium UBA4011 | reverse complement strand
TCAGGTTTGATTATTGCCATTTTGTTGATTCAAATTTTGGGAGCCGCTGGTGCATTTCTAATGTCCAAAATGTCCCAGAAAATTGGAAATATTAAAACACTGATGATTTCCGTTTTTATTTGGATACTCGTATGCGTTGGTGCGTACTATTTCGTATACAAACCTTTCGATTTCTATATACTCGCTGCTGTGGTCGGATTGGTAATGGGAGGCGTACAATCTGTCGCACGATCCACTTATTCGAAATTGTTGCCGGATACCGAAGACCATACAAGTTACTTCTCTTTTTATGATGTGACGGAAAAAATAGGTATCGTTGTTGGAACCTTTTTCTTTGGTTTTATGGAGTATTTCTATGGTTCAATTCGCTTCTCGGTCATTTCCATTGGTTTCTTTTTTATAATCGGATTTATCCTCTTATTCTTTATCCCAAAAAATGAAAAACTTCTGGAATAACGAACGGCACACTTTTCATCGTTTACCCGAAAACGGAAGGTTTGAAGTGAAGTATTTTTTGTTCGCAGCGGTTTTTATTATTACAATGTTTTTAGGGATTGGGCAAGTTCCCATCACCTTGAAAGTTATGGCAAATAGAGAGTTGCTTTCCTTTGATCAACTTCAAACAATGCATAATTTGGGGGCGTTTTTAGGAAAGAATTATCTGCTTTTCTTGATATTGATTCCATTTGTACTGACCTTTTTCGCGGTTCTTTTTTCTATTAAATGGATACATAAAACCAAGACCTTGCCCTATTTTACGACACGCCCTAGTTTCGACTGGAACAGAGTTTTCCGTTCGTTTGCCCTTTGGTTTCTTTTAGCTGTTTTAACGCTCGCATATTCCATGTATCAAACTGATTTTATTCTTTGGAATTTTAATCCGACCACATTTTTTGGACTTTGTGCGGTGGCTTTGGCTTTTATTCCAATACAAATTGCGTGTGAAGAAATTCTGTTTCGTTCGTATTTGTTCAAGAGTTTGTCTTTCGTTGGAAACCCGATTTTGCAACTAGCGATATGCGGTTCTCTCTTCGGCTTGATGCACATGGGGAATCCCGAAATAGATAAACTAGGGCAAATCGCAATAGTTTATTACATCTGGACGGGCATTTTCTTGGGGCTCATCGCTCACTTTGATAACGGACTTGAACTAACTTTAGGGTATCATTTCGCCAACAATATTTTTGCAGCAATTTTCTTAACAACAAACTGGCAAGCTTTTCAAACGGATGCACTTTTTATGGATACCACACCACCTGTTTTAGGGTGGGAAATCTTTCTTTCTTTGTTCCTTTTTCAACCCTTATTTTTCTTTTATTTCAACAAAAAATATAAATGGGGCGTTTCTTTTAAAAGATCAAAGTAAGGATTGACGCTCAAATACATCTAAGTTTTTGACCCTTCTATATGATTTTGTAATTTAGCGGTAATTGAAAAACCGAAAGTGATTTTACTCCGTACATTAAAAAAAAACAGTATTAAATGGATACATATTACAACCCAGAAGATTTAAAAAAGTTTGGTAAAATCTCAGAATTCCAACCTGAATTGGGTAAGAAATTCTTTGATTATTATGGTTCCGTCTTCCAAGAAGGCGCGCTGC
>DGBF01000163.1:0-247 GCA_002384725.1 Flavobacteriales bacterium UBA4011 | reverse complement strand
AGGCGCGCTGACTGCACGTGAGAAATCTTTAATTGCTTTGGCAGTTTCGCACACTGTTCAATGTCCGTATTGCATAGATGCGTATACTGAGGATGCAATGGAAAAAGGGTGTGATAGTGAAGAAATGATGGAAGCAGTGCACGTGGCAGCAGCAATTAAAAGTGGCGCAGCATTGGTCCATAGTGTTCAAATGATGAATAAGTACAAAGACCTTTCGATGTAAAAAATATGGCTACGAAATCTCTAT
>DGBF01000168.1:338-8185 GCA_002384725.1 Flavobacteriales bacterium UBA4011 | reverse complement strand
ATACAGAATTGATCCGCCTAAAGTGCTTCGAGAAACAAAAACTTGTTCGTTACCTGCTCCGCCGCTCATGAAAGTGGAGAATAAATCAGAACCTTGTATAGCCCCGTGAGGGCCACTAGCCGGACAAGAATTGATAACCCAGTTCGATTCATCAACGTCATCAGCCGAAATGAAATTTACCCCGTTATCATTCGAATAAACCCCATAAATATCCCGTGTGTTCAACTCATTGTTTCGGAAAAGAAGAACCTGATTATTTCCATCTGCCACCATTTCTGCAGGACAACAATCACATGCTTCTCCTGTAATTGAGGACGTGATAGTCTGCTCAGCTGAATAAGTAATCCCTGCGTCGTTGGAGCGAACATAAACATATCTCGGATTGGTGTAATTAGCATCATGCGCCATGTAGGTGATTATTGGGTTTCCACTTCCATCCATTGTCATAGAAGGCATCCACGCCAAGCCTAAATCGTGATTGTCTGCACGAATAGTGTCTGAGAATGTCAAACCTCCATCGGTGGAACGAACGGTATAAACGTGACCATTGTCATATGGTTTTGCCTTAAACACAGCAACTATTGTGTCTCCATGAGCATCAAAATCTGGCCCTGTCCACGTAGCGATATAGCTTTGCATTGTGGCAGGCAATAAAGCAATTGGTGAGCTAAAGACTCCATTGTTTCCTTTTGTGAAATAAATCTGGCCGTTTTGAGAACGGGTCATGATTACCATCGGTTGGTTATCTACTGTCAACGCCAACCTTGGTCGAACATTGCCATAGTCAGTGGCAGTCGCAACCGTGATTTCATCTTCCCATACAATGTTTTGAGCGGATCCATTAAAAGTAAAACTTAAAAAAACGATAACCGCTACTATTGGTCTTAGTCTTGTCATAATGCTTAAAGGTACGCAAATAAAAAAACCTACCTTCAAAATGGAAGGTAGGTTTTTGCTTACTATTAAAGACTTGTTTATTCTGTTACTTGGGCATAGCTTTCTACACTTGGACAAGAACAAATCAAGTTTCTATCTCCAAAAGCATTGTCTACTCTTCGCACAGGAACCCAATACTTGAACTCTTTCAAATATTCTACTGGGAATGCAGCTTCTTGCGGCGAATAAGGATAATTCCAATTTTGATTGATGATACAATCCGCATTGTGCGGTGCATTTTTCAACAAGTTATTTTCCTTGTTTGCATGACCATTCTCAATTTCACGAATCTCTTCACGAATCTTAATCATCGCTTCAATGAATCGATCCAATTCTTCTTTGTCCTCACTTTCAGTTGGCTCAACCATCAAGGTTCCAGCAACTGGGAAAGAAACGGTAGGGGCATGGAATCCATAATCAATCAAACGTTTCGCCATATCAGCTACTTCGATGTCGGCTGTTTTCTTAAAATCACGACAATCCAAAATCATCTCGTGTGCTACCGTTCCATTTTTAGCATGGTACAAAATATCATAGTGACCTTTTAATTTCGCTGCAATGTAATTCGCATTCAAGATGGCAATTTCAGTCGATTCTCTCAAGCCAATTGCCCCCAACATTTTGATGTAAGCATACGATATTAAAAGAATTAACGAGCTTCCGTAAGGCGCTGCTGAAATAGCATCAATTGGTGTTTCGCCACCTGCTTTTATCAATGGGTTACTTGGTAAAAAAGGAATCAAATGCGCTGCTACACCGATTGGCCCCATACCTGGACCACCGCCACCGTGAGGAATAGCGAATGTTTTATGCAAGTTTAAGTGACAAACATCAGCTCCAATATTACCTGGATTCGTCAAGCCAACTTGTGCGTTCATGTTGGCTCCATCCATGTATACTTGACCACCATTGTCATGTATAATCGAAGTGATAATCTTGATACCTTCTTCGTAAACTCCATGAGTTGAAGGATAAGTAACCATAATTCCAGCTAAGTTTTCACCAATTTCATCTGCTGCTATTTTCAATTGCGGAATATCAATATTTCCATGTTGATCACAACCTGTAACAACAACCTCAAATCCAGCCATAACAGCTGATGCCGGGTTGGTTCCATGCGCTGAAGAAGGAATGATTATTTTCTTACGTTGGTGATCGCCATTTGATTCATGAAACGCTTTGATGACCATTAATCCTGCGTACTCGCCTTGCGCACCTGAATTCGGCTGAAGTGAAACACCATCAAATCCTGTACATTCGGCCAAATCTTGTTCCAATTGACGGAACATTTCGTGATAACCAGCTGCTTGATTTACAGGTGCAAATGGGTGAATGTTTGCGAATTGAGGATTTGTTATTGGCATCAATTCAGCTGCAGCATTAAGTTTCATTGTACATGAGCCCAAAGGAATCATGGAGTGAACAAGCGATAAATCTTTGTTTTCCAATCGTTTCAAATAACGCATCATTTTCGATTCGCTATGAAATTTATTGAAAGTAGGATGTGTTAAAATTTCCGTTGTACGAAGTAAAGTAGGCGCTAAGCTAATCACTGTCGTGTCATCCACTTGCGGGGCCTCAATTCCTGCAATTGATGCAAAAATGTCTAATATCGTTTGAACATCAGCCAAAGTATGCGGTTCCCCGAAAGAAATACACAATTCATCTTTGTTGATATAACGAAAATTAATCCCTTCCGCTTCCGCTGCCGATTGTATTTCGAACGATTTAATGCCCTTAACCCAAATAGTGTCGAAGAAAGAGTCCCCGCCCAATTCGATGCCCATTTCTTGTAATCCATTGGCTGTTTTTGTTGCCAATCCATGTACGTGGTTTGCGATATCTTTCACTCCATCAGGACCGTGATATACCGCATACATACTTGCCATTACTGCTAAAAGTGCCTGAGCTGTACAAATGTTTGAAGTCGCTTTGTCGCGTTTGATATGTTGTTCACGCGTTTGTAAAGCCATACGCAAGGCAACATTATCGTCTGTATCTTTCGAAACACCGATCATTCGTCCTGGAATATTTCTTTTGTATGCTTCGTGCGTTGCGAAGAATGCTGCGTGGGGTCCACCGTAACCCATTGGCACTCCAAATCTTTGTGAAGAACCAAATACTACATCTGCTCCGAAATTTCCGGGTGCATTTAAAGTAACGAGGGCCAATAAATCTGAAGCAACGGCAACCTGAATTCCGTCTTTTTTATATTCTTGAACAACTTTCTTTATGTTTTTTACTCGTCCAAACGTATCTGGATATTGCACCAAAGCGCCGAAGAAAGCATTGTCTGTTTTAAATGTTTCTGGATTTTCTACAATCAATTCAATGCCTAAGTTTTTCGCTCTTCCTCTTACTACTTCAATCGTTTGAGGAAAAGCATATTCAGAGATAAAGAATTTGTTTTTATTTTGTTTTACATCGTCTCTTGATCGAGAATTCCAAAACATCAACATGGCCTCAGCTCCAGCTGTCGCCTCATCCAAAAGAGATGCATTGGCAATTTTCATGCCTGTCAAATCCAAAACCATTGTTTGGAAATTCAACAACGCTTCCAATCTACCTTGCGAAATTTCAGCTTGATAAGGAGTATACGCCGTGTACCATCCTGGATTTTCAAGAACATTTCGCTGAATAACTGGTGGAACAATTGTTTCAGAATATCCTAAACCAATAAATGATTTGTTTACCGTGTTCATCTCACCCAATTTGGTAATATGATTCAAGTATTCTTGTTCCGTCATTGCCGAATCAACGTTCAATTCACGTCCCAATCGAATGTGGGCTGGAATCGTTTTGTCAATTAATTCTTCTACGGTTGAAAAACCTACTGCGGCTAACATTTCCGCTTTTTCAGTCTCGTTTGGGCCGATATGTCTTTTGGAAAAAATGCTCATTCTGTTTCCGAATTTTAAAGGGTGCAAATATACGTCAAATTCTATTTTCTTAAAACAGTACTTGACGGGAATTGTTTTAACAAATAACCTTTTTTTGAGTTATTGGTTAAAGTCAACGTCAGTCTACATAACTCAACTTCAACATATTCGAACGACCACTTTCCTCCAAAGGAATAGATGCGATATTTATGACTAAGTCACCTGCGTTTAAATATTTTTTCTTTTTCATTATATATTTGATGTCGGCAATTGTATGATCCGTTGAAACAGTCTTGTCATAGAAAAATGCTTGAACACCCCATATGAGATTCAATTGCGTTAAAATCTCACGGTTACTCGTGAAAACAAAAACGGGAGCTGTTGGTCGTTGAGATGCGATTTTGAATGCCGTATATCCTGAAAATGACATCGTGATAATTGCGTTCGTTTCCGTTCTTTGTGCCAACCGAACTGCATTGAAACAAATGGAATCAGTAATAAATCGATCTTGATTTTTTTCAGGAAGCCTTTCTTTGTTATAAATCGATTCCGAAGTTTCCATTTCAGTCACAATTTTAGTCATGGTTTTAATAACTTCGATTGGGTGTTTTCCGACAGATGTTTCGCCAGATAACATTACAGCATCGGCGCCATCCAAAACTGCATTTGCCACATCATTCACTTCCGCTCGCGAAGGAGTCATGTTTTCTATCATGCTTTCCATCATTTGTGTTGCCACAATAACAGGTTTTGCATTCAATCTACATTTGTTGATGAGCATTTTTTGAATCAAAGGAACGTTTTGATATGGAACCTCAACTCCTAAATCTCCACGGGCTACCATCAAAGCATCGGTTTCTGCGATAATATCGTCGATGTCGTTCAAAGCTTCAGGCTTTTCAATCTTCGCAATGATTTTCGTCTTTACTTTTCTTTTAGCAATAATATGTTTCAATTCGATTAAATCTCTTGCCGAGCGCACGAACGATAAAGCGATCCAATCTACATTGTGATCCAAAGCAAATTCTAAATCGGCCTTGTCTTTGTCAGTCATCGAAGGCATAGAAATCTTCGTATTCGGTAAATTCACTCCCTTTTTACTAGAAAAAATCCCACCATTAATCACTTTCACTTTCACTTCCTTTCCATCCGTAGAAAGTATTTCCATGATGATTTTTCCATCGTCCAATAGTATCGTTTCACCTGCTTTTACATCTTTGGGCAGGCGTTTGTAGTTGATTGAAAATTTCTCTTTCGTTCCAATGACTTCATCGGTTACAATAACTAATTCGTCCCCTTTTTTCAAAAGCACGCCATCTTCCATCATATGTGTACGAATCTTTGGACCTTGTAAATCACCTAAAATGGCCACGTTTAACCCTGTTTCTTGGTTCAGTTTACGAATCAATTGGATGCTTTTCAAGTGATCTTCGTGCGAGCCATGCGAAAAATTCAGACGGCAAACATTCACCCCTTCTTTGAACATTTGTTTCAAGACTTTGTGTGAATTACTAGCTGGTCCTAGTGTAGCAACGATTTTTGTTTTCTTATTCGTCATATAATTTTTTTCCTATAATGAGATGGTTTGCATCGATTCTAATTCCTCAGGATCGAAAGCGTACGCAGCTAAAACACTAGGCACGTCATTTAGTTTTTTTATCCATTCCTTTGTGTCGATGGCAACGGGTGCTCGAACGAAAAGGAAGTAATCAATTTTCGGTTGTTCAGTAATCAAATACTTGCCTCCTGNNCCTGAAATATTCTTGATTAAAAAATATTCGCAGATATTTTCTTGATCGTTGTAATCATAAAAGCTGTGTTTGGTACTTTTGTTTTTCTTACTGTGATCGGTACAAAAATCCTCATCTGCTTTTTTTAAATGCAAATGAAAGGCTTCATTAATACCAAATGCCAGGCGATAGTCGCTGTGATGCGAACAAATGCCAATCATGTCGAAATCGAATTCGGGTTCAAGACTGAGCAGGTGTTTTTTAGTTCTGGGCATTTCGAGTGCAAATTTAAGGTTTATTGGTGGATAGGTACTTTGTTTATAATTATTTAATAGTTTAAAAAAAGCTGAAAGCGAAAGGCGAAAAGCTTAATTCGATGGAATAACGAGCTTTTGGCCTTTTGCTTTCAGCTTTCATCCATTTTCTGCTTACTTTTATTCCCATGAAAAACGAAACCAAAAGCTGGTTGCTATTAATCTTGTTGGCCATTGTTTGGGGGTCTTCTTTTATATTGATGAAGCGTGGTTTGCACACCGTTTCTGGCGAGGCGATTTTCGATGATAGACAGGTCGCTGCTCTTCGAATGGTTTTTGCAGGAGGAGTTCTTTTACCCATTGCTTTTCGTACGTTCCGGAAACTAAATTTCAAGAAAGATTTTTTATTTCTATGTGTGGTGGGTTTTGGCGGAAATTTTATTCCAGCTTTCTTATTCACTTATTCTGAAACGGCAATTTCATCCGGTTATGCTGGAATGCTCAATAGTTTCACTCCTATTTTCACGGTTTTATTAGGTTTTTTTATTTTTAAAATTAGTTTGTCGAAAGTGCAAGTAATTGGTTTACTTATCGGAACCATTGGGATGGTGCTATTGATGTTGGCTGGAAAATTAGAGCCGAATAGCGGAGGTCTTTCGCATGTGCTTGCTATCGTTATTGCGACTTTCTTGTATGGTTTGAGCTTAAATACGATCAAATACAAATTACAACATTATAAATCCTATCAAATTACGGCCCTTTCCTTGTCTTTTGTTTTTCCAGTGGCTGTTTTTCTCAACTTAAAATTCGACACTATGGAAGTTGTTAGAACGAATCCATACGCTACGGAAGGTCTAATTTATATCGGAATTTTAGGAGTTGTCGGAACAGCTTTTGCCGTTATTCTTTTTAACCGATTGATCTCCATGCGCGATGCACTTTTTGCAAGTAGCGTTACCTATTTCATGCCGATTGTTTCCATTGGAATCGGGTTCATGTTCCACGAAAACATTAACATGGCGCAGATTGCCTCAGTAGTCGTTGTGCTTCTTGGTGTTTTCTTCATGAATTATTACCCCACATGGAGGAAAAGAAGAAATAGGAAGGAAGAAAAAAGAAATAAGCAGGAAAACTTCGATAATATTATTGAAGAGCTTTAAAAAAAATAAGTCCTGGAATGATCAAATTGGTTCTGTCGCGTTAATTATTTATCGACCATTTTTCATCAAATTCCTTGAATGTTTCAAAAGTTAACTCATATTATTTCAGCGATTTATGGTTTTTCGTTTTGTACGAATTAGGCTTAAAACAGTGATTTTTTTAATTAATGCAACAGAACCTTTGACTATCTCTGGTGAACATTATTTTGAAGACTTACAGCAAAACTAATTTGGGCAGCTGAACAAAAAAGCAGGGCTTACAGTGGCGTCGATTGAAGATGCTTTCAACTGTTTATAGGTAGATTCGCATCTTTTTCAATTGATTTATCCGGCATTTCAGAGATGTATTTTGTTAAATCTGGAAACTATATGTGTATTTTGAGAGTGATCGTCACGATATTTTTTTGATTTTATTTCCATTGTACTTTCCCTTACAATTTACAGTAGATGCTGTTCTACCTGATGTTGATTAAAATTGTCCCATTTGGGTGGCGAACTCGTTTTTTTACCGTGCATAGCATCGATACACGTGTTGTTGTCTTTGTACTTATCGTGCAATACGGCCAAAATTTTAAAGAAAAATTCATCCAACAATAGGATAGCATCAAATTCAGTTTTGAGCTCATTAGCTTTCGCATCTGAAGGATCTAAAAGTTTCAATAAGTTTAAAACCTCTGCCTTTTCTTCTTCATTTATTT
Source organism: Flavobacteriales bacterium UBA4011 (assembly GCA_002384725.1). GTDB lineage: Bacteria > Bacteroidota > Bacteroidia > Flavobacteriales_D > Crocinitomicaceae > UBA2040. The sequence goes on along the minus strand of DGBF01000168.1, from coordinate 528 downwards.
CAGTAAGAAAACCGTTTTTTAACGATTTGAAAACTAAATTATTCCAAACAACACTATCATGTCCCCACATAACATCTGGAAGATTCAAGGAATGCTCACAAATTAATATAATTGCGTGAAGAACATCGTTTAAATAACTGGAAGGAAATTCATCAAAGCTTCTGAATTCAAAACCGCTTTGGTACATTTT
>DGBF01000168.1:0-213 GCA_002384725.1 Flavobacteriales bacterium UBA4011 | reverse complement strand
GGTACATTTTCTCTTGATTAAAGTCAAGTCCAATATCCGAAAGTAATTCGTAATCCAAGGCTAATTCAACTTGATCTCGCCACCAAATATTTTCTTCTTTGTTAAACTTTATGAGCTTTCTAAATTCTTCTACCTGATAAGTAAGAATCTTGCCTTTGGCCATTGCTTTATTGAAGGTGCCAACTCCAGTATAACGAGACATTGCATTTCGCA
>DGBF01000082.1:33088-33306 GCA_002384725.1 Flavobacteriales bacterium UBA4011 | reverse complement strand
GTGACAGTTAACGTGGTTCAAAGTCAAGATTCTGAAAGATTCGCTGTGTTCAAATTACCAGTAGATATAGCGATTCATGATTCGAATGGGAAAAGAGTACACCGTGTTTGGGTAGATGAATTGGAAGAAAATTTTGAATTACCCTACAACGGAACGCTACGCGCTGTGGTTTTTGACGAAGAGAAAATGTTGTTAGGAAAAATCAATGAAGACAAACC
>DGBF01000082.1:31853-32875 GCA_002384725.1 Flavobacteriales bacterium UBA4011 | reverse complement strand
GTGTATCAATTCTACAATTCAGATCGATACGAAACTCGTTTACAATCGCTTGAAGGTGGAGTAGAATCAGGAAACGCATCGTCCGATCAAATGATATTGGATGGATTGAACGATTCATTTTGGCACATTCGCGCGAAAGCGATTCAAATGTCAGCTAAAATGGCTTCTGATAAGCAGATGATCTCTGAAAAAATTATTAAAAACTTAATGTTTTCAGACCCGAAATCACAAGTTCGTGCAGCTGCAGCTGCATTTTTATCGAAAAACGCAAAGGGTAATGATATGGCAGGGCTACTAAATTCAGTGATTGACAAAGACCAAAGTTATTTGGTAATTGGAACAGCTTTGAAACAATTGAGTAATCTAGACCCAGATTTAGCCTTGGCATCTGCTAAAAAGTTGGAAAATGAAAACTCGTCCAAAATAATGTCTTCTGTGGCGCAAGTCTACAGCGTATCTGGAAGGGAGGACAATGCCGAGTTTTTCAGAGATTTATTGATGAATAGACAATTGGGCATTTACGACCAACTTGCTTCGATGAATGCGTATACTTTGTTCAATGCTCGAATGAGCGAGGACCAAATCAGCGAGTCTTTGAAAGTGTATCGTCACTTGAACAGAAAAGGTGGATATTACACTAAGATGTTTGCCAGTCAAAGTGTTGAATACTTAGTTGAAACGTTGAACCAGCGAAAAGAAGATTTGGAAGGCCAAAAAGCGGCGGAAGAAGACACCTTGGTTTTGGCTGAAATTCAGGCCCGTATTTCTAGGATAAACGTCGTTATGGCAGATTTCAGCAGCTTTTTCACAGAGAAGTAATTTCATCGTTGAAAAGCTCAGTTTTTCTTATTCTTTTTCCCGTTATTATTTATCGAAACATTTGTTCTTGTGGGCCTTCTAAATTCGGAAGAATAAAAAATCTATTTTTTTTCTTTTATAGGGCTGTTTTCACTTTCGTTTTTGAGAAATAACTGTATCTTTGTGCCGAAATTTAAAAGTGAAAGCTTAAAATGGTCCGCATA
>DGBF01000082.1:30561-31811 GCA_002384725.1 Flavobacteriales bacterium UBA4011 | reverse complement strand
ATGGTCCGCATAAAGTCTTTGAAAAGTGTAAAAATCCTAGCGATATTAATTACGTTAACCATCGGGTTTTCAGTAGTTGCGAACCCTGAACATAAGGAGGAAACAAAAACCGAATTTAACGCTGCAGAATACGCCCTTCATCATGCATTAGATGCACACGAGTTTCACTTCACAGACAATATAGTAATTCCGCTGCCTATTATCTTGTGGACGGACAAAGGGTTTATCACATTCATGTCTTCTGAATTTCACCATGATGATAATGGACATCACGTTGTTTCAAGAGACGGACTTAATTTTGTTAAGAGCCATGAAAAAATTTATCAACTAGATGCAGGGGCGAAACACTTGGAGCATAATGAAGCGCATGAAGTGACAAATGCGAAACAAATTCTCTTTGATTTCTCTTTAACAAAAAACGTAGTTACGATCTTTTTAGTAGCTTTTCTTTTATTATTTGTATTCTTGAAAAGTGCTAAGTTTTATAAAAAGGAAAAGCCAACAGCCCCAAGAGGCATAGCAGGTTGGATGGAACCAATTATTTTGTTCATTCGGGACTTAGCGAAAGAGAATATTGAAGGGGACAAATACAAGAAGTTTTTACCGTATTTATTGACGGTGTTTTTCTTTATATTATTCGGAAACTTATTAGGATTAATTCCATTCCTTGCAAACCCTAACATGACAGGTAATATTTCAATTACTTTGATGTTAGCCATGTTTACATTTATCATTCAATTAATGAACTCACGTAAAACATTTTGGTTGCATATTTTTGATCCTTTAGGTGACTCAATGAAATTGGGAGCAAAAATCCCGTTGTACATCATTCTTTTACCAATTGAAATTATTGGAATTTTCATAAAGCCGGTGGCACTTATGATACGGCTTTTTGCTAATATCACAGCGGGACATATAATTGTTGTCTCTTTAATCTCAATCATATTTGTTAATCAGAGTGCGGCATGGGCAGGATTATCTGTTCCAATGACACTTTTTATATCAACATTAGAACTTTTAGTGGCTTTCCTTCAAGCATATATCTTCACAATGTTATCGGCATTGTTTATCGGTATGGCTGTGGAATCGTCGCATCATTAAATAGTAATTCGTTAATTAATATATAGTAGTATGGAAACAGTACATGGAATAGCAGCGATCGGAGCAGGACTAGCAGCGATCGGAGCCGGAATCGGTATCGGTAGAATTGGTGGATCTGCATTGGAAGCGATGGCAAGACAGCCTGAACT
>DGBF01000082.1:18976-30412 GCA_002384725.1 Flavobacteriales bacterium UBA4011 | reverse complement strand
AAGACAGCCTGAACTAGCTGGTAAAATTCAAACCGTTATGCTTATTGCAGCTGCATTGGTGGAAGGGGCAGCCCTTTTCGGAATTGTTGTTGCGATGTTGCAAGCGTAAAATTAAAGTGATTGGCGGTAAGGGTTGCTTATCGCCAATTATTGATTAAAACCTATTAATTAAAATTAAACGATTATGGAAATAGTAACTCCGGCAATTGGACAGATCTTTTGGGGTGGACTCGTATTCCTTATTTTATTATTTCTTTTAAAGAAATACGCGTGGCGTCCGATATTGACAGCCGTTAATGAGCGCGAAAAGACCATTGAGGATTCATTGGAACTTGCTGAGAAGACGAAAAACGAAATGAAAATTTTGCAAGCTCAAAATGAAGATCTTCTTAAAGAGGCGAGAGCTGAGCGAGATGCAATCGTTCGTGATGCAAAAGAAGTAGCAACCAAAATGGTTGAAGATTCTAAAAATGCAGCGAAAGTTGAAGCAGAGAAAGTTATGGTTTCTGCTCGTGAAGCTATCAATAGCGAAAAAACGGCAGCGATTTCAGAATTGAAAAATCAAGTTGCTTCTTTTTCTTTGGAGATCGCAGAAAAACTTGTTCGTCAAGACTTGTCTTCAAATGACAACCAGAAAGCATTAGCTGAAAAGTTGGCAGCTGAAGTTAAAATGAATTAATAGAAAGCATGAAAGGAACTAAAGCAGCTATTCGTTACGCGAAATCACTTTTAGACCTTGCTCTTGAAAAAGGGAACTTGGACTCTGTTGAGGGAGATATGAATTTTTTCTCCCAATCGGTGGAGGCTAATCCTGAATTGGGACGTCTTTTGGCAAGCCCGATTATCGTTGGAAGCAAGAAAATAGAAGTCATCAAAAGCGTTTTCGGTCAGTTCGAAAAAGTAACAATGTCTTTCTTTGAGTTGGTGACTAAAAATGGTCGTGAGGCTATTTTACCAGAAATTGCTCGTACCTTCAACCAAGAAGTAAAAGCACACAAAGGAATCGTTCCCGTGGAATTGGTGACTGCAGTTGCTTTGGACGATGCTACACGTAAAACGATACTTGCAAAAGTAGACGATTACGTAAAAGGAACATTAGAAGTAAAAGAAACGATAGACCCTGCATTAATTGGTGGCTTCATTGTAAAAATGGGCGACAAACAAATTGATGCTTCCGTGTCGAGTCAATTGAATAATTTAAAACAACGTTTAACTCACTAATCGAAAGATTGGTGAAATAGCACATATTATGGCAGATGTAAAACCAGCAGAAGTTTCTGCAATTTTGAAAGAGCAGCTATCCGGATTTAAATCGGAAGCAGAGTTGCAAGAAGTAGGTACTGTACTCCAAATTGGTGATGGTATCGCTCGTATTTATGGACTTACTGGTGCGCAAGCAGGTGAGTTGATTGATTTCGACGGCGGATTGCAAGGAATTGTGATGAACCTTGAGGAAGATAACGTAGGTGCAGTATTATTGGGTCGTTCTACCTTAGTAAAAGAAGGTGACACAGTAAAACGTACAGGACGTATTGCCTCAGTAAATGTAGGTCACGGAATGCTTGGAAGAGTTGTGAATACTTTGGGTCAACCAATTGATGGTAAAGGACCGATTCAAGGAGAAACATTTGAAATGCCAATCGAAAGAAAAGCACCAGGTGTTATCTTCCGTGAGCCAGTTACTGAACCACTTCAGTCAGGTATCAAAGCTATTGACGCGATGATTCCAGTAGGACGTGGTCAGCGTGAGTTGGTTATTGGTGACCGTCAAACAGGTAAAACTACCGTTTGTATCGATACAATCATCAACCAAAAAGAATTCCACGATAGAGGAGAAACAGTTTTCTGTATCTATGTGGCTATTGGACAAAAAGGTTCAACGGTTGCAGGTATCGTTAAGAAATTAGAAGACGCGGGAGCAATGGCCTATACAGTTGTTGTTGCATCAAACGCAGCAGATCCAGCACCGATGCAGTTTTACGCACCGATGACAGGAGCAGCAATTGGTGAGTACTTCCGTGATTTAGGTCACCCAGGATTGATCGTTTATGATGATTTATCGAAGCAAGCCGTAGCATACCGTGAGGTGTCTTTGTTACTTCGTCGTCCTCCAGGTCGTGAGGCATACCCAGGTGATGTATTCTACCTTCACTCCCGTTTATTGGAGCGTGCTGCGAAAATCATCAACGATGATACAATTGCAGCACAAATGAATGACTTGCCTCCTTCGTTGAAAGGAAAAGTTAAAGGTGGTGGTTCATTGACAGCATTGCCAATTATTGAAACTCAAGCAGGTGACGTTTCTGCCTACATTCCTACCAACGTAATTTCGATTACAGATGGTCAGATTTTCTTGGAAACAGATCTATTTAACTCTGGTATTCGTCCAGCGATTAACGTTGGTATCTCGGTATCACGTGTTGGTGGTAACGCTCAGATTAAATCAATGAAAAAAGTGGCGGGTACATTGAAATTGGACCAAGCACAATACCGTGAACTAGAAGCGTTTGCTAAATTTGGATCAGATCTAGATGCCGCAACGAAATCAGTTTTGGACAAAGGTTCACGTAACGTTGAAATCTTGAAACAAATGGAAGGTGATCCATACCCAGTTGAGAAGCAAATTGCTATTATCTATGTTGGAACAAAAGGAATGATTCAAAACGTTCCAATCGACAAAGTAAAAGCATTCGAAACAGAGTACTTGGATTATTTGGAAGCAAAACATGCTGACGTATTGGCTTCATTGAAGGCTGGAAAATACACAGATGAATTGACTGACGTTCTTGGAAAAGTAGCGAAAGAAATAGCAGCGAAGTATTAAATGAATTACGAATTATAAATTACGAATTGGGTTACACCAATTCGTAATTCGTAATTCAATAATTCGTAATCGAATAAAATGGCAAACTTAAAAGAAATACGAAACCGAATTGTATCCGTTGGTTCAACGATGCAAATTACTTCGGCCATGAAAATGGTTTCTGCAGCAAAGCTGAAAAAAGCGCAAGATGCAATTACGCAAATGCGCCCTTATTCGGTAAAATTGCAGGAGATTTTGAGTAACGTGAGCGCAACATTGGATATCTCTGAAAACGCGTATTCCGCACAACGTGAAGTGAACAACGTATTGATCGTTGCCGTAACTTCTAACCGTGGTTTGTGTGGTGGATTCAACAACAACATCATCAAACGTGTGAATGTTATGTTGAACGGAGAATTCAAAAATGCCAATCCAAAAGTTTTGTGTCTCGGTAAGAAAGTGAAAGATGCTTTCAAACGTTCGGAGTTTTATTACACCAATGAATCCTTGGCGAAAGCAGAAGATATTTTTTACGATTTGACTTTCGATCACAACGCACAAATTGCGGAGGAATTGATGTCTCGTTTCGTTAACAAAGAGTTTGATAAAGTAGTTGTCGTTTACAATCAATTTGTAAATGCAGCCACACAAAACGTAATGACTGAGCAATTGTTGCCTATCGTTCCAACGGAGCAGGAAGCAGGAAAAAGTTCAGGAGATTACATCTTTGAACCGTCAAAAGAAGAAATCGTTGAGGACTTGATACCAAAATCATTGAAAATTCAATTGTTCAAAGGATTGTTGGATTCACAGGCATCTGAGCACGGAGCGCGAATGACAGCGATGCACAAAGCAACGGACAACGCAAGTGACCTTCAAAAAGATTTGAAATTACAATACAACAAAGCTCGTCAAGCGGCCATTACAAACGAAATCCTTGAGATCGTTGGTGGTGCTGAGGCTTTGAATAATTAACACTTAGACTTCGCTCAGTGTTCTTAAAGTGAATTACTGAATAGAGAATGCAAGCATTAAGCCGAGAACAGAGATGTTTTCGGCTTTTCTCAACTCACTATTCTCACTTCTCAATTCTCCTTCTTATCTTTGAAAAAACATCATAAATGCTCGGCCTAAAATTAGCAACAGACCCACGTTGGGTAAACATTGTAGAATCAAACATCAGCGAAATACTCACCGATCACGCTTGGTGCGAGCAAAAAGCGGCGACCAATGCGATATCCATTATTGTCAACAACTCTGAAAAACCAGATCTCGTTTCAGAAATGATAAAACTCGCACAAGAAGAAATGGAGCATTTCGAATTAGTTCATGAGTTGATTAAAGAACGCGGAATGGAGCTTGGCCGAGAACGTAAAGATTCTTATGTTAATGAGCTGGCGAAATTCATGAAAAAAGATGGAAGCCGCGATCAAGCCTTAGTTGATAGGTTGTTGTTTTCGGCCATGATAGAAGCAAGAAGTTGTGAACGATTTAGAGTACTTTCCTTAAACATCAAGGAGTCCTCTTTAGCGAAGTTTTACCATGATTTAATGGTATCAGAAGCAGGACATTACACCTTGTTCTTGAAATTCGCTAAACAATATGGAGACGCCAAAAAAGTCGAGAAACGCTGGCAAGAATGGCTAGACTTTGAAGCAACTATTATCGCCAATTACGGCAAAGAAGAAACCATCCACGGATAGCGAAATAAAAAATAACTTTACCTTAAATGCCTTCCGCCTTCCGCCTTCCACCTTCTTAACTCCAACTTCTTATCTTAAAATGTTTACGTGTCCCGTATTCGTTAAGATTTCATCTGTATCGAAATCATGTGCGTAACGAATCGTATAGGTATAAACGCCTTGCGGACAAGGTTTGCCGCCATACGTTCCATCCCAATGGCTTGTGTAGTCCTCTGTTTCAAATACTTTATTTCCCCATCGGTCATAGATTTCCATGTGGAATTTCTTGATTGATTCTCCAGTTACACGGAAATTGTTATTGTGCTCATCTCCATCAGGAGTAAACGCGTTTGGAATGTACAAAGCACCTGGAATAATATTCTTTAGCAAAGAAATCAGCATTTGATCTGAACTCACACAACCATTTATATCCGTCACCATAACCGTGAAGGTCGTCGCGACTGTTGGTGTTGCACTTGTGGTTGCACATGAATCACATCCTAAATCATTACCCGGTGTCCATACATATGTTTGTCCGCCCGTAGCCGAAATTACAGTCGTTGAATCTTCATAAATCATTTGATCTATGCCTGCATCTGCATTTGGCAGTCCGTTTACTACAATTTGAATTGTATCCGCATCACCGCATAATCCAGGAACGGTATAAATAATTTGCCATGTTCCAACACCAGCCGCTGCTGGATTGAATACACCCGAAGTACCATTAACGTCTGTTCCAGTCCATGTTCCACCCGGGATATCAGCAACAATAGGTTGTGTACCCGCATCGATACAGAAAGGTCCGGCAGGGGTAACATTAACTGAAGTTTGAGTAGAAATTTGAATGGTAGCAGAGTCTATATCAGGACAAGCACCATTAGTCGTGTAATAAATAGTATACGTTCCAGCTCCTGATGTAGCCAAGTCTACTTCACCCGTAGCGCCGCCTATTGTGCCTGATGGAACCATCGTAAAAGTTCCGCCTGGATCTCCAGTAACAGCTGGTAACACAGAGTTGCCAGTATTGCAATAATTCGTTGTAGAGTAACTAAAGCTAGCGTCGTCTATTGGCAGTATCGTCAATAAAACCGTATCTGACGCTGAACAAGAACCTGGAATTAGATAAGTAATTATATGACTGCCAACTGGTGCTAAAGATGGATCAAACGTGCCAGCTGGCGAACTCGTAATTCCATTCCCAAACCAATTTCCACCAGCTGTTGCGGCTGATAAAGTTACGGCAGGACTTCCTGTACAAAATGGTCCAGCTTCTGTTATGGTTGCATCAGGCGTCGTAGTGATGGTTACTGTAACTGTTGCTGAGGCTGTCCAACAAATGTTTGTCGCATTATACGTATAAACCCCTCCTAGGTCAACAGATGGATTGAAAGCACCTGTGCCACTTGATAAAGCTGGTGACCAAGTGCCTCCTGCATTAGGAGAACCACCAAGTGCATTAAATAAATTCGTAACTCCCCCTGTTGCACAAACTGTAACGGCACCATCTATTCCGGCATTTGGTGGCGTTCCAACATCCATAATTTCTTGAACGGCGGTTGGTTGAGAGCAAATTCCGTCATCAACTGTCACAAAATATTTCCCAACATCAAGTCCTGTAAATAGACCTGTTGTGTTAGTGGCAACAGTTGCTCCCGTCATTACATTAATCAAGGTAAAAGTAGCAGGCGCTCCATTTGTATTTACGATTACAGTTCCGTTGTTCTGACTGCATGTTTCATCCGTATGCGTAACGGACGTAATTACTGTAGGACAGCACCCGGATACTTTTTCAACGCTTACTTCATCAATCCAAACATAAAATCCAACTGAACCAGAAGTACTCCACTGTATCATGCTCCCGTTCAACCAATCACCTACATAACCAATGTTCAAATAGGTATAGGCAAAATCAGGAACAATGTGTAATTCAATGTATTGCCATAAAATTCCGTCGATTACTTGTGGATAAGAAGCCCAATTAGGACCTGAAGCACCGTATGTTATACTTTGCGGGGCCGCAGTAGTGGCAGAATTACCAAAATATACGCCCCAGTTGCTCGTTGCCATTGGAAAAGCAGTTTGGTTCTTCTTATTTTGGATGTAGAATGAAACTTTGTAACATGAATCTTTTTCTAAAGGGGATGTCAATAATGTCGAAGCCCACTCACTGTTTCCCCCACTACCGTTTGCTTTATATGCTCCTAAACAACCCAGCCCTGCATAAACAGCGCCGTGTCCCGTATTCCCGTTATTCAATAAAGGCTGCGAGGGGTCTGCACTTGTCAGGTTATTCCCAATCGGATTAGATTGATGGTGATGGTCTGGTGTATTTGCCGCGGTATTCCAATCGAAAAGGGGCGCCATATAGAAACCAGAAGTACCATTCCAGTTTTCAAATCCCGGATCGGGGACGAGGTTTTGACTGTATAAATCTGCACTAAATAATGCAAGGATTGTCAATAAAAGATATTTCATTCGTAAGGTGTTATTTTTAATTGAAAGATAAAATTACAATAAAGGAGTGAATCTATCTTCCGTATACTATATCATTAACGGATACGGAATAAAAAGGTCGCTTTTATTCGCTTATTTTTTTGCTTTTTATTAATTGATGAATACTAACGAAATGAACGATTGTAACAACAAATTTAGGCAGCCAACTGAACGGAAAAAATAACATGGCGAATTCTGAATCTTCGAAAATGATTTTATGGAAGGGAGAGGGAGCCGCAAATATGGAAATAATGATAATCATAATTAGAAGACCCAAACTGATAATATTCCAAAGTAAAATCCACGGTCGTCCTATTTTTGTTTTTGCAAAGCCATAGAAGGCGATAAACGGTAATGTTTTACCCGCAAGTATATCGAAGTTCATTCCTGCAAATGATATAATAACATGAAGCGTTTGGTGAAAAGCGAGCAGGAAAAGGACTATTTCGACAGGGATTCTGACCACATTTAAATAGGTAATCTGCTTTAATGGTAGGCTGTCGATAAAAATTCATCCTGAGCGTGTGAAGAACAAAAGGGCCATAGTTACTAAAGGTGGGAATATCCCGAATGATGTAATTTTAGGAGGAATTGAATTCGAAAAATCAGCATACAGACCTTGAATTGTCAAAATGAATTGGGCGACCATCTAACCCAATAAAACGAACCATATTTTTAAGGAATTTCTTTAGGTTTTTTCTGAAGATGAATTTTTCAGGACCCAATAAAACAGACCAAGCGTAACGAATGTTATAAGAATAAAAAGGATAGAAATATATGCCGATAATTCGGCCATTAATCTAATTTTTCATTTCGAAGCAATTTACCCACCACGTCCAACTCTTTGTAGAACTCTTCACCGAATGCACGTTGAATAGGCTCTTTCAAAAAACGATATACAGGAATATCCAATTTATCACCACAAGCACAAGCGGGTTCACAAACATCCCATTCGCTATAATTCAGCGCCGTCATTTTGTCGAATTTCTTAACTCGAATAGGAAATAAATGACAAGAAATTGGCTTTTTGAAATTGGCCTTTCCTTCTGTATATGCTTTTTCTACTGCACATTTTGCGGTGCCGTCTCCGTCAAAAAAGACGAAAGCACATTCGCCCCCATTGATTAGCGCTGTAACTGGTTCATTGTCCTGGTCGATATAGAAAACACCTGATTTTTCAACTTCCGCAATTCCTTCAGGACGCATATATGGACGGTACTCATCCAAGTCTTGTTCTAATTGATCCACTTCGTCATAGGTCAGCGGCGCGCCAGAATCTCCTTGCACGCAACAAGCACCTTTGCAGGCGGCAAGGTCGCACACAAATTTTCGATCAAACAATTGGGTAGAGACAACTTTGTCTAATATTTCAACTAACATGCAACAAATGTCGTAAAAGTTTGTAATAAGGTTATTATAAATACGATAAGTTCCTGAAAAACATGCATAAGATGCCAATTTAGCTTGAAATAATATTATATATAAGACAATACTATCATTCACATTTACTTTACGTGCTTTTGTTACTTGGAGTCAGCAGCAATATACGCGGCTTCTCAATAGATAACTTTAACGGCAACACGGGCTCTTATATCCAACCTGCATTTATTGCCAATACGATGAATAAATTCGCAATTACTGGTTCGTTGGTGTTTTTTGAATTCTACAACTTATATCGGGACAAATACAAGTGGATTAAGCGTATGATCTTCAATTAAGAGAATTTACGAAGAAGCATGATTTAGAGAGAGATGGAAAGGATAAAGTCGTGATTATTGGTCATACAGATAATGACGGTTCAGCGGATCACAACCTAATTTTGTCTAAAAACGAGCAGAAGTTGTTCGTAGAAAATTCGAAGGTGCTGGTGTAGACTATGATCAGGGGGAAGTTTGCTATTATGGAGAATTGAAACCGATGCTTTCTAACGACAATGTTGAAAACAAAAAATTCAATAGACGAGTTGAGATCCGAGTATATAAAAGGGATTAATACTTGCTTGTTTAGCGAATAAAATGGATGTGTTTGCATAATCGTAAATAATGGATTATATTTGTACTATCAATTTAATAACAATAGAGAAAAGAGGGGACGAGAGTCCCCTCTTTTTATAGCCAAATGATTACAAAGAAAAAAGTAACGGAATTAATAGATGAACGCATCGCAGAGCTGGATAACGGCTTGTTCGTTGTGTCATTGAAAATTACCACGAATAACATCATACACGTTGAAATAGACAAGCATGATGGAAACGTAGCGATTGTTGATTGTATGTCCGTTTCTCGCAATGTGGAGCACAATTTGGATCGCGAAGAGCAAGATTTCGAATTGCATGTTTCATCGGCGGGATTGGACAAACCTTTGCGTGTTTTACCTCAGTTTATTAAAAACATAGGTCGAAATGTAACGGTGAAGTTGAACAACAAGACAGTGGAAGAAGGTGAAATGATTCAGGCCGATAAAGAAGGTTTAACCATTCGCCAAGAGAAACGCGTCAAGATTGAAGGCAAAAAGAAAAAGCAAGATATTGTCGAGGAGAAGTATTTCCCGATGAGTGAGATAAAGGAAACAAAAATTGTAATATCATTTAAATAAGCAAACATGGATAGTTTGGAATTAGTTGACTCGTTTTCGGAGTTTAAGGAGTTAAAAAACATAGACAAGCAAACAATGCAGAGCGTTCTAGAGGACGTTTTTCGTGCAATGTTGAAGAAAAAATTCAACACAGATGAGCACATCGATATCGTTGTAAACATTGATAAAGGTGATGTTCAGATTTTCTTGAACAAAGAAATCGTTGATGATGGAGAAGTAGAAGATCCGAATACGGAAATCGCTTACTCTGATGCTATTAAAGTGGAGCCAGATTTCGAAATTGGGGAAGAAGTAACAGAAGAATTTAAATTCGGTGATTTTGGGCGTCGTAACGTTCTTTCTTTGCGTCAAAACTTGATTTCTCGCATCATGGAGTTGGAGAAAGACAACTTGTATAAATTGTACAAAGAGCGTATAGGTGAAATCGTTACGGGGGAAGTATACCAAGTTTGGAAGAAAGAGATTTTGATTTTGGATGACGAAGGAAACGAATTGTTGTTGCCGAAATCGGAGCAAATACCTTCAGATTATTTCAAAAAAGGAGAATCAGTTCGGACAGTTGTTGCGAAAGTCGACATGCGAAACAGCAGTCCAGTGATTATTCTTTCTCGCACAGCGCCAGAATTTTTGGAGCGTTTGTTCGAATTGGAAGTTCCTGAAGTATTTGACGGTTTGATTACTATCAAGAAAATTGTTCGAGAGCCAGGAGAAAGAGCGAAAGTTGCCGTAGAATCATACGATGACAGAGTTGATCCAGTTGGAGCATGCGTTGGAATGAAAGGTTCTCGTATTCACGGAATCGTCCGTGAGTTGAAAAACGAAAACATCGACGTTATCAATTACACGGCAAATCCTCAATTGTTGATCGCAAGAGCCTTGTCTCCAGCAAAAATAACGTCTATCGAAATTTCGGAAGAAGAAGGAAGAGCAAAAGTATTCTTGAAGCCAGACCAAGTTTCATTGGCAATTGGTCGTGGTGGACACAACATTAAATTGGCCGGAAAACTTTGCGGATACGAATTAGACGTCTACAGAGATGGTGAAGTAGATATCGAAGATGTGGATTTGGAAGAATTCTCTGATGAAATCGATAGCTGGATCATCGACGAATTGAAAGCAATTGGATGTGATACAGCGAAAGCAGTATTGGAAATTTCAGTTGAAGATGTCGTGAAACGAACAGATTTAGAGCAAGAAACAGTGGAAGAAGTAATGAAAATTCTTCGTTCAGAGTTCGAATAATAAGAATTGAATATTTGGAATTCCCATCTGGTTCTAATGAAAAAAAAGCCAAGGGAGTTTCCATTTTACTTTTCATTTTGGGAAGCCAATCAGCGAAAACATTGAGTTTTTGAAGAATGGAAATCCTGAAAAGAAAAAAAAGATAGTATTTTTAGGTCTGAATGAAAGACAAAAAGGGTTTCGCGACTTTGACTTTTTTCAATCATTCAAGATGTAGGATAGATTGTTTACGATTTTAAGTAATAAAACTTACATTTGTATCCGAAAATTTAGGGTTTTCAAAAATAAAAAAGAGCGCAGAATTATTTATGGCGGTAAGACCAACAAGATTAGGAAAAGCAGCAGGTGAACTCAATGTAGGGATCCAGAATTTAGTGGAGTATTTGGAATCCAATGGAATCAATATTGATTCTAATCCAAATACCAAATTAGCACCAGATCATTTCGAGATGCTATGTACAGAATTTGCTGCAGATTCAGCTTTGAAAGAAAAAACAAAGCAAGTAATTCCAACGCGAGAAAAAAAAGAAACGGTTTCTCTTCGAGATCAACGTGCCGAGGCTGAACCTGCTCCAGTAGAAAAGGAAACGGAACCTTTAAAGGCTCCAGAACCAGAACCAG
>DGBF01000082.1:14413-18886 GCA_002384725.1 Flavobacteriales bacterium UBA4011 | reverse complement strand
CCAGAACCAGAACCAGTTGTTGTGCCTGAACCTGTCGTTGAAGAAAAAAAAGAAGAGGTTGTTGCTGAGACTCTAAAGGAGGAACCAAAGGTTGAATCGACATCTGACGTCAAAGTTTTAGGTAAAATTGACCTAGATAGCATCAATGCTAAGACCCGTCCTAGTAAGAAATCAAAGGAAGACAAAGAGGTTGAAAAAACAGCATCTGCAGAAGCATCTAAGAAAATTATTGAAGCCAACAAGCTGAAGATTGCTGAAAAACCAAAAGTAGAAGAAAAACCCGAAGAAGCAGCAAAACCAATTGAAACTATTCGTGCATCAGCAAAATCGCTTTCTGGACCTAGAGTAGTTGGAAAGATAGTATTGCCTGTTGCTCCACCAAAGACGAGTAGCAGATCGAATGATAACGCAGATCGAAAGAAAAGAAAGCGTATCAAAAAAGTGGATACAGCGAAAAGTGGAGGTGGTGGTGTCGGAAGACCCCAAACTGGAAACAATCGCTTCAATAAAGAGCGTACGCCCAAAGCAGAGATCACAGAAAAAGATATCCAAAAAGAAATCAAGGATACCTTGGCAAGACTTTCGAATAAAGGAGGTAAGTCAAAAGCATCAAAAAACCGTCGTTCCAAACGTGAAGTAAACGCTCAGAAGCGTGAAATGGAGGAAATGGAACAACAAGCACAAGAAAGATTCTTGAAGCTGACGGAATTCGTAACTGTTTCGGAATTGGCCTCTATGATGGGTGTTCAGTCCACCCAAGTTATTTCAGCTTGTATGTCTTTAGGAATTTTTGCTTCCATCAACCAAAGATTGGATGCGGAAACAATTCAAATCGTTGCCGAAGAATTTGGTTACCAAACAGAATTCGTTTCTGCTGAAGTACAAGAGTCTATTCCTGTAGTGGAAGATAAACCAGAAGATTTACTTCCTCGTTCTCCAATTATTACGGTTATGGGTCACGTCGATCATGGTAAAACATCATTGTTGGATAGAATTCGAAACGAAAACGTTACTGAAGGTGAAGCCGGAGGGATTACGCAGCATATTGGGGCTTATTCTGTAGAGTTGAAGAACGGGCGTAAGTTGACTTTCTTAGATACACCAGGTCACGAAGCCTTTACAGCCATGCGTGCTCGTGGGGCACAAGTAACGGATGTTGCCGTTATTATAGTTGCAGCGGATGATGATGTGATGCCACAAACGAAAGAGGCTATTTCTCACGCTCAAGCTGCAGATGTACCAATGGTATTTGCGATTAATAAAATCGATAAGCCGGGGGCAAATCCAGATAAAGTGAAGGAACAATTGTCTAACATGAATATTTTGGTGGAAGATTGGGGTGGGAAATTCCAATGCCAAGAGATTTCAGCGAAACAAGGACTAAACATCGAAGAATTACTTGAAAAAATATTACTTGAAGCAGATTTATTGGACTTGAAAGCAAATCCAAACAAAAATGCCTTGGGTACAGTTATCGAATCATCGCTTGATAAGGGAAAAGGTTATGTGACTAGCATGTTGGTTGAATCTGGAACTTTGAAGATTGGAGATATTATGTTGGTAGGTAGAAATCATGGTCGTGTTCGTGCAATGCATGATGAACATGGTGCAAGCCTCACTGAGGCGGGACCTTCGACACCTGTTTCTATTCTTGGAATCAACGGAGCACCTAGTGCCGGAGATAAGTTTTATGTGATGGAAGATGAGCGTGAATCACGGTCAATTGCTACCAAAAGAGAACAATTATACCGTGAGCAAGGACTTCGTACTACGAAACACATTACTTTGGATGAGATCGGTCGTCGATTGGCGATTGGCGACTTTAAAGAGTTGAATTTGATTGTTAAAGGGGATGTTGATGGATCTATCGAAGCCTTGGCAGATGCCTTGTTGAACTTATCGACTGAGCAAATTGCCGTTCGTATCGTGCACAAAGGCGTAGGAGCAATTTCCGAAGCAGATGTGAATTTAGCTTCTGCTTCAGATGCAATTATAATTGGTTTCCAAGTGAGACCGACTTTAGGAGCAAGAAAATTAGCGGATCAAGAAGAAATTGATGTTCGTTTGTACTCTATTATCTACAAAGCGATAGACGAAATCAAAGCTGCAATGGAAGGAATGCTTTCTCCAGATATCGAAGAGAAAGTTCTAGGTTCAGCAGAAATTCGCGAAACGTTCGATATTTCGAAAGTGGGAACAATTGCAGGAGTCTTTGTATTGGACGGAATAATCAAACGGTCTTCCAAAATACGTGTTATTCGTGATGGAATTGTGGTTCACACAGGCGTATTAGGCTCATTGAAACGATTCAAAGACGACGTAAAAGAAATCAAAAACAACTACGAAGGGGGATTAAACATCGATAAATTCAACGATATCAAAGTTAGTGATATTGTAGAAGCCTTCGAAGAAGTTGAGGTGGCTAGGAAGTTATAAAAAAAAATATAATATAAAAAGAAGGGGCGTATTTCAATACGCCCCTTCTTTTTTTGTCAATTTTATGCATTTTTCTCATATCACCTCATGCCTAAATAGTAGTCTCGCACCGTATTTTTCCCTAACTTTGTAAAAAACTTTAGCTATGATGATTTTAGGAATATTTGGTCCTTGGCAAGTTATTGCAATTTTGGTTGTATTGTTACTACTTTTTGGTGGTAAGAAAATCCCTGAATTGATGAAAGGACTTGGGAAAGGCATGAAAGATTTCAAGGAGGCATCCAAAGGTGATGAATCGAAAGAAGAAGAAGAAGTCAAGTAATCTTTTATGATGGATTTACGCACTTTTGCTGATGTAAAAGCGAAATTAACGAACGGGTCTTCCCTTGTCGATATAGTACAGGTATATCTTGGGAAAATTCAAGAAAACCAGGATTTGAATGCCTTTTTAGAGGTATTCGAAACATCCGCATTAGAGCAAGCTAAACGAATAGATCAAAAAAGAGCAGAAGGAAAAGCAGGTCGATTGACGGGAATGGTCATCGGGTTGAAAGACAATATTTGCTTCAAAGACCACAAAATTTCTGCATCTTCAAAAATACTAGAAGGATTCACATCACTCTATTCTGCAACTGCAGTTGAGAGATTGTTGGCGGAAGATGCAATTATTATCGGTCGTCTTAACTGCGATGAATTTGCAATGGGTTCATCGAACGAAAACTCGGCTTTCGGCCCTGTGAAGAATCCATTAAACAAAGATTTGGTTCCTGGCGGTTCATCTGGCGGTTCAGCTGCGGCTGTTGCTTCAGGAATGTGCACAGCAGCGCTTGGAAGTGATACAGGAGGCTCCATTCGTCAACCAGCATCTTTTACCGGGACCTTTGGCTCAAAACCAACCTATGGTCGAATTAGCAGATACGGACTTATCGCCTATGCTTCTTCCTTTGATCAGATTGGACCCTTTACCAATTCACTTGAAGATAATGCTTTGCTGATGGAAATAATGGCTGGAAAAGATGAGATGGATAGCACTTCATCTTCTAAACCAGTTGACGATTATTCATCACTTGTTCCAGTAGGGAAAAATACGATCGCGGTAATAGAAGATTGTTTAAATCATACAGGCATAGCTGCCGATGTAAAAGCAAAAATGGATGAGACGATCGAAGCTTTGAAAGAGGCTGGTCATACAATTAAAATGGTGCGTTTCCCTTATCTAGACTATATGGTGCCAGCGTACTACGTTTTGACAACTGCAGAGGCTTCGTCCAATTTATCACGATTCGACGGGGTGCATTTCGGACATAGAAGTATGGAAGCGCAAGGCGTAGAGCAAACTTATAAAAAATCAAGATCTGAAGGTTTTGGACCGGAAGTTCAACGTAGAATCATGGCTGGCACTTTTGTGCTTTCGCAAGGATATTACGATGCGTATTATACAAAAGCTCAAAAAGTAAGAGCGGTTTTGAAAAATAAAACGGACGAAATTTTAAAATCGGCTGATTTCATTTTGATGCCAACCACGCCATCTTCAGCTTTTGCGATTGGAGGTGTGAGCGATCCCATTCAAATGTATTTGCAAGATATTTTCACTGTTCACGCAAACTTAACTGGAAATCCGGCTATCTCATTACCCATTGGTAAGGATAAAAAAGGGCTTCCTTTTGGGGTTCAAATAATGGCCAGAAATTTCGAAGAAAAGGCAATGTTTAACTTTTCTCAATCCATTTTAGAGTTACGAGCTAATTCCATTCAACCGTTATCTAAAAACAATTAAATGAAGTTTTTCCTATCCATTTTTCTCTTAGGCCTTGCACAAAATTTTTCAGCTCAACACACTGATCCTGAATCCGAAAGGTTTTTAACGATGGTGGAACAAAGCTTAAATGCTTTTTACGGAGATTATGCCAATTCGACGGATTACGATTCAGTAATGCAAGCTTTAAACTATGAAGCAAATGAAATACCTTCGTTTTCGGATGAAGTGTACTGTATGCGTTTGGCTAAGATGGACAACATGAGTCCTTTTGAGTTTCA
>DGBF01000082.1:3652-14198 GCA_002384725.1 Flavobacteriales bacterium UBA4011 | reverse complement strand
GATTTGTTTGAAGCAACATTAGACAAATATGAAATGCCTTTGGAATTGAAATACCTTGCTGTCATCGAAAGTGGTTTACGCCCCCAAGTGCGCTCTCACGCAGGGGCAATGGGGCTTTGGCAGTTCATGTACGGAACAGGGAAGTATTTCGGATTACAAGAAAACACTTATATTGATGAAAGAATGGATCCTGTTTTGGCCACGGATGCAGCATGTCGATATTTGAAGAAACTATTTGGGATTTATGACGATTGGTACATGGCGTTGGCGGCTTATAATGCGGGACCTGGGAATATAAACAAAGCAATTCGACGTTCAGGAGGAAAAACGACTTATTGGGGAATTCGTCCATTTTTACCGAGAGAAACGCAAGGTTATGTGCCTAATTTCATCGGTGCAGCATATTTGTTGACGTATCACAAAGAACACAACATCATTCCCGCTCCAGCTAAAATTCATCATGCACAACTGGATACGATTTGTATGAAAGGGGGCGTTTCAATGCAGAAAATTTCAGATTTAATTGGTTGGGATGTTGCGGATATTAAAGCCTTGAATCCAATTTATAAACGAGATTTTATTCCTGAAACCTCCCCGCGTCAGTGTATTTCTGGACCGCTAGAAGTTATTGGTTTATTGGTTACAAGAGAAAACGAATTATATGCTGTGCCAATTACGATTATCGACACGAACGAAATTCTTGCAGAAATGGAGAAGAATAAAGGGGAAGATGATGAAGTTGGAAAAATAATTTTGGTTGAACCAAGTAAACAAGTGAAAACTCATACGCACGTCGTAACTCGAGGGGAATCATTAGGGTCTATATCGCGGGAGTATGGTGTAACTGTCGAAGATATTCGATCTTGGAATGCCTTATCTTCTACTAAGATATTTGTTGGGCAAAAGCTTAAAATCGGGGGTGAGAAAAAAGAATATAAAGCAGAACCTGTCGTTAGATATTATAGGGTTAGAAGTGGGGATAATTTTTCCTTTATCGCCAAACGTCACGGTCTAACGCCAACCCAATTGAAAAAGTTAAATTCCGGCATCAATATTGACAAATTAAAAGTGGGTCAAAAAATTCGTGTAAAATGATGAACATGAAGTTTTTATTGTATTGTGCAGTTGCAGCGCTTGGCTTGTCTTCATGTAACTTTGATAAGAAAAGCTTTAAGTCCACAGGCATTGCCGTTACTGGGAAAATAGGTGAGATTTTAGTCGTTTGTGATCAAGATATATGGGATTCAAGATTCAAAGAATGTTTGGATACAAATTTGACGCAATTCATCATGCCCTATTTCCCTGATGTGGCCACATTCGAGTTAATTCATAAAACACCCAGTCATTTCACACAGGGAGTTAAACGTTACCGAAATACGATGTTCATTAATATTGATCCTGCGCTGAAAGGCGATATAGGTAAGATTGAAAAAAGAGTAGGTGTTTGGGCTGCAGATCAATTGGTTATAGATATCACGGCTAGAGATTTTGAACAATTGGAAAAAACATGTTCTGCCGGATTAAAGTCTGTTCACCAAGAGTTTGACACCTATGAATGGAAACGAATTAAAAAATATTATGCTGAATCAGAAAATCGGTATATCACTGATAAAGTCATAGAAAACTTCGGAATCGATTTTGAATTACCTGATGGCGCAAGATTAGTGACCACCAGAGCCAATTTTTATAGAATTGAGTTTCCAAGTGCAGCAAGACCTATAGAGTTTGTTGGTGCAGGGACACAAGACCCTGGAACAATTACCTCGGGAATCTTGGTATATCAATATGATTATAAAGATTCATCTCAATTTAGCTTAGAGAAACTTCTACGCGATCGGGATACCATGCTGCGTTACAACGTGCCGTCTGATTATGAAGGAATGTACATGGGCACCCAATACAACAAGATAGTTTACCCAGAAATAGATCCCACAACGAATGAAGATGGAACATTATCAGTCGTAGAAATGAAAGGCATGTTTGTCTTTGTTGGCCTGGGTAAACACGGAACCGGTGGAGCCTTTTGGGCATATCATTTTATTCATTCTAAATCGCAAAAAATGATTTGTGTGAGTGGATATGTCGATGCACCGAGCACTGCTTCTTGGACACAGCCGCTTCGTGAAGTTCAGGCTATTCTCAAAAGTGTTGTAATAAAATAAAATCATGAAACTCTCGGCGGTCATTATTACCTACAATGAAGAGAGGAATATCGAACGTTGTTTGACCTCACTTCAGGACGTAGCCGACGAAATAGTCGTTATCGATTCGTTTTCAAAGGACAGAACAGAGGAAATTTGCAAATCATTTGGCGTAACCTTTATTCAAAACCCTTTTGAAGGACATATTCAACAAAAAAACTTTGCTATACAATCTGCTACCAATGATTGGATATTGTCACTCGACGCTGATGAGGCACTTACACC
Organism: Flavobacteriales bacterium UBA4011; assembly: GCA_002384725.1. Lineage (GTDB taxonomy): Bacteria > Bacteroidota > Bacteroidia > Flavobacteriales_D > Crocinitomicaceae > UBA2040. The sequence goes on along the minus strand of DGBF01000082.1, from coordinate 11,772 downwards.
AGAACTTCAAGAAAACATAGTTAAAGTTAAAGAAAATCAAGATTTTAATGGATATAAAATGAATCGCCTTACCAATTATTGTGGACATTGGGTGAAGTATTGCGGATGGTATCCGGATACAAAAACGAGATTCATCAATCGAAATTTCGGAAAGTGGGAGGGAGTCAATCCTCATGATCGATTGGATTTGAAAAAAGGAGAAAGTGTAGGTTTTTTGAAAGGTGATATTTTGCATTATTCGTATTATACACAAGAAGATCATTTGAAGCAAATAGAGTATTTTGGAGATATTGCTGCGAAAGAATTATTTCAATCAGGAGAAAAATCTAATTGGTTTAAAATCAGCATAAAAACTACAGCTCAGTTCATCAAAAGCTTTATATTAAAAAAGGGGATTTTAGATGGCAAAACAGGCTTTACAATATCGCGATTGAGTGCATATGCGACCTATCGCAAATATTATAAATTATTCAAATTGCAGAAAAGTTGAAAAGAATACTCATTTCTAGAACAGACAGTATCGGGGATGTGACTTTGACATTACCACTTTGTGTTGCCTTGAAAAAAAAGTATCCTGAATTACACATTACCTTTTTAGCGGCCAGGTATACGATTTCCGTTATCGAATCCTGCACTTCTATTGATGAGATAATCGATTATAACGATTTACTCGATCAATCTAAACTAGGTCAGATAAACCAATTGAAAGAAGGAAAATTTGACGCAATTGTACATGTTTTCCCTAACAAGGAAGTCGCAGTTTTAGCAAAGGCAGCAAAAATTCCGCAAAGAATAGGAACGTCTCATCGTGGATTTCACCTATTGACTTGTAACCAACGTATTAATTTCACGAGAAAGAAATCTGAATTTCACGAAGCACAATTAAATTTTCATTTACTACGAAATATAGGATGGAAGGAATTACCAACTTGGGCAGATTTGACTGATGATCTTTCTTATTTTAAGGTAAAAACGGTTGTCGACTTAGACATTCTTAAAACTGAAAAACCCAAAGTAATTCTCCATACAAAATCACAGGGAAGTGCTGTTGAATGGCCGATAGAGAAATATATTGAATTGTCTGATCGCCTTATTAAATCAGGTTGTCGTGTGTTTTTTACAGGAACTGAAAAGGAAGGATTGATTATTCGACCTGATGTTGAATTTACAGAAGACCGAATTGATACAACGGGTCAGTTTTCTTTATCTGAATTGGTTTCCTTTATCGATCATTCAGATATGTTAGTCGCTTGTTCTACCGGACCTTTGCATCTTTCCGGAATCCTGAACAAAAACTGCATCGGTCTTTTTACGCCAAAGCATCCTATGCATCCTGGTAGGTGGAGACCGCTTGGTAGAAACAGCAAAACAATTACTTCTGCCGAAAAATGTCCGTGCAAGAGTAAAGAGAAATGTACCTGCTTAGAGGACATTGCAGTAGAACAAGTGTATCACGAAATTCAAGCAAAATTAAAGCTTTAGCCTTTCTTGTTTACAGCAACATCTGGGTGAGTTTATGCGCTGCTATTTTTTCATTTGGTTTTTCGATTCAATACAGAACGGAGCCAATTCCATTTTTCATCTTTTTTTCTACTTTGTTCGTTTATACAGGACAACGGCTGTACAAAATTTGGTTCAATCAAATTCATAAGGAAACGCCAAGAGTTGTTTGGATGAAAGAGAATCTAAATCTTTCAAAAGCCATTTTAATTTTAGCAGGAATTGGGTTAATTATCTCCGGTTTTCAGCTTTTTAATGTAGCGCATATTTTCATTGCTAACTTCAGCGTGAACACTTTTTTGTTTCGTGGAATAATACTCGTATTTTCTGCTTTCATTAGCGTTTTGTATGTCGTTCGCATTCGAAAGAGAAACCTAAGGGAATTGCCTTTCATCAAGATTTTTTTGGTAGTTGGCGTTTACGTTTTACTTTGTTGTGTTTTACCATTTTCGTCTTTTGATGATGTGAGGTGGACATCAAGCGATGGACATTTTCTTTTCGAATTAGGCATGTTTGTGAGCGTTTTATTTGTTTTCGGAATTGCTTTACTTTTTGATACATCGGATATTGAAGTGGATCCACCTGATCAAAAAACGATTCCCCAATTAATAGGCGTTTCACGAAGTATTTATTTATCTGCTGGATTAATATTGCCACAAGTAGTAATGATGCTTTTTACCCACCGCGATAATACATTCAATGTTTCGATTCTTGTGATTTTTATGCTCTTTTATATTGGGTTTTGGACATACAAGAAAACACCAATGTATATCAACTTCTGTGGAGAAGCAATGTTAGCATTTGTCGGATTGTTTAATTGGTTTGTTTTATAGAGTTAGGCGAATAGAGCCTTCACCACTTCTTCCATTTTCCCGCACATTAAAACTTTAATTGTATAATCTTTCGGTACAATGCCTTTGCAATACTTAGAGATGATTATACGCTCAAAACCTAATTTCTGTGCTTCGGAAATCCGCTGTTCTACTCGATTAACGGGACGAATTTCTCCTGATAGACCAACCTCTGCGGCAAGGACAGTTTTAGAATCTAATGATAAATCGGTATTGGAGGATAGTACGGCCGCGACAACCGCCAAATCAATCGCAGGATCAACGACTTTTATTCCGCCCGTTATATTTAAAAACACATCTTTTGCTGCCAATTTGAAGCCACATCGTTTTTCCATAACCGCCAACAACATATTCAGCCGTTTGGCGTCAAACCCAGTTGAAGAACGTTGCGGAGTACCATATGCCGCTGTGCTCACCAAGGCCTGAACCTCAATCAAAAGTGGACGCATTCCTTCCATCGTAGCAGCTAAAGCAACTCCACTTAATGCAGAATCTTTTTGATGAACGAGTATATCGGTTGGATCAATTACTTCACGAAGTCCGCCACCGACCATTTCATAAATGCCAAGCTCATTCGTGCTTCCGAATCGGTTTTTTATGGCACGAAGCAAACGATATACATGCTGCCTATCACCTTCAAATTGCAATACACAATCTACCATGTGTTCCAAAACTTTCGGTCCCGCCAAAGATCCTTCCTTGGTAATATGTCCGATCAAGAAAACAGGAACTCCAGTCGTTTTCGCGTACCGAAGCAATTGCGCTGTACATTCTTTCACTTGAGAAACGCTTCCTGGTGAACTTTCGATTTCTGAAGAATAAAGAGTTTGAATTGAATCAATGATAAGGATTTCGGGTTGAACGTCCTCAGCGTGCTTAAAAACGTTCTGTAAATGCGTTTCTGCAAGGATAAAGCAAGCGTCATTTTCAATTCCTACTCTGTCGGCACGAAGTTTAATTTGTTGTTCACTTTCTTCGCCAGAAACGTACAGTATTTTCTTGTTCTTATTTTTGATGGCCAATTGCAGCATCAAGGTCGATTTTCCTATGCCTGGCTCTCCGCCAAACAAAATCAAGGAACCTTGTACCAACCCTCCGCCCAAAACACGATTTAGTTCTTGATCTACAAGTGGAATTTTAACTTCCGAATTGGTTGTAATGGTTTGCACCGCCAATGGTTTCGATTTACTCGCAGATGCGGAGAATGCAACAGCATGCGGAACTGATTTCTCAATTTTTTCTTCGACAAAGGTGTTCCATTCCGAACAAGATGGGCATTTCCCCAACCATTTTGGGGCTTCGTATCCACAGTTTTGACAGAAAAATGCTGATTTAATTTTGGCCATGGGTTAAAAGTAAAAAGATTCTTTGGGTTGGTGGTAAGCAGGGAAATTAAAAGATGGTTAAAGATTGGAAATGAAAAATTTTGCCGAATAAAAATTTAAATATTTATATATAGATGTTTATAGATGGACTTTGAAATTCAAAGTGAATTTGATTCTGAAAATCAAGCTGTTAATCGAAATATACCCAACAAAAAAACGAGCATCTGATTACAGACACTCGTTTTTTTTCATAGTTGCCTAACGGCCAAAAAACATTTATTCTTTTATAATTTTTCTCGTTTGAGATCCTGCTTCATTTGTTACTTCAACAAAATAAACCCCTGATTTAAACACCGACATATCGAAACTCAAAGTCGACTCATCAGAGTTGTCTATCGTCAATACTTCACGTCCATTTATATCCAAAACGCGAACACTTGAAACCATAGAGTTATCACTAAATGAAATGCTCACGTTTCCTTGCGTAGGATTCGGGGAGACATTCAATTGAGCCGAATACAAAGATTCATCTAATCCTGCAACACAAGCCAAAGGAACGCTAAAGTTTTCAACTTGGTCGAAACGATCATCGGTATCACCTTGTTGCGCATTGACACCTAATCCTCTTTTTGCAAAAACACTCCAAATCAAACATTCATTGGCTCCTGCATACAAAAGTTGGTCTGCCAATAAAATAGCATCTCTTCCGTCCACCATTCCTGGCTCACATGGTTGCAACTTCATTCCTTCCATCACTAATTCCATCACCATGTTGTTTCCGCCAGCACCTGTTGCGGTGTTGGCATCCCATCCATATTGGTTAATAAACGCCCAGTTCAAATCCCAAAGCATTGTACACCAAACAAATCCAATTCCGTGCGGACGGGAAATACTTGAGTTATTCGTTGCTCCGTAAGTATAATTGTTTTCAGAAAATGAAGTGCTATATGGTGCGGGACGTATTCCAGTTCCAAGAACAGTTTCGCTCGTAACATAGGTTCCAACACCTCTCCGGTCACTTCCTAAATCACCTGTTTCCATTGTGATCATTAGGCCAAACCAGTCTGACCATCCTTCACCCATTTGATCATCGTTTCCTAAACAGCTCGTGTTATTTGCTCCACCAGTCAAGCGGTTTGAAATACCATGACCATACTCGTGAGCAATGATCATGTTGTCCAAATCGCTATCAGTAGAATTCAAGGCATTCTGGTCTGAAATACTTCCATTTATCACCGTTCCACTTTGGATTGCCGTTATGAAAGCTTCACCATTCGCTTGAGAAATCATTATCGCAGGGATGTTCACTATGGAAGAATTACCTCCCATTGTTACAGGAGTTCCAGCAACATTATTTACAACAATCACAGCAAGTGCTCCTGCCGCTTGACATTCTTCAACTTTGGCAGCAAACGTGCAAGACCCTCTGCGCACAACTGCTATTTTTCCACTTATTTCACTTGTATTGATGATGGTATTACAAGCGTCCAAAGGTTCTGCACCACCGCTGTTAACCAAAATTAAATCTTGTGTGATAGGAATAACGGGAGGTTGAGGCGCGAAACTCGCTATTGTTGAGGTATAATTTCCAGCAAAAGAAGATGGAGAATTTACCGTTAGTAATTCAGCAGTTGCAGAGTTCGTCCAAATGAACATTTGCATTCTCGGATTACTTCCATCTGGTGGGGTAGAGAAATTAGCATTGTTCGTTCCACTTCCATCTTGAGCATCTGCATTTACATAATCATCATCCAATCCACCATTGCCGTAGTTGTTGTCTTGAAAGTTTCCAGCCTCTTCGGTGAACCCATATCGGTACCAAATATCGTGCATCATGTTGTTCATATAGAACAAGTTGGTAATTGCGGCATCCAAGTATGAACTTGGTGCACCTCCTGCATACGGAAAATCAAAAACCAATTGTGAACCACCATTCGGCGAATAACCAGGGATGTTGTCGTCGTTTGCGTCTTCTGATGCAAACACGTTATTTCCTCGAGTAATTAAATATTCATTGCCTGCTGCTCCATTGACATTATGCCATCCAAAAGGTGAAGGAACTGGATCGAAAGGACCAACAACTAAAGATCTTGATCCGTGATTTGGGCTTTCCACTGGCAAAGCAAATACGTTATACGTATCATTTTGAGGCGGTGGAGCGGGAGCCATCATCAATTGATGTCCCATTTCTGGGTGTTTTAAATCGTTGTAATTGAAATGTTTTTCTGAACTACATCCTTCAAATGTACAAGACACGACCCAATCCGTTTTTTTAAGAATTTCTCCGGTTTGAGCGTCAGCATATACGTTCCACCAATGATCTTGATCAGGCACTTTCATGCTTGTTTCATAAATCAATCGAAAGGATGTACCGTCGTAAAAGTACGCCAATTGAATAGGGATTTCCACTTCAGAAATACGAGAATCGTTTACCTTGAACTTATTCTCTTCAACATTTTCTAAATTCGAAATGATCAATGTTTCTCCATTTGAAATTTCTTCCCAAACGATAGACAGTATTTCGTTTGCCGCTGCAGCGCTGGATTTTTCTACAAGCTGTTTTTCTCCAGAAATCAGACGGTTACCTGACATCAAAAGCACATTCCTTTTTTTCACAAGTACTGCCGTACAATTGATTACGGGTAAGCCATTCAGAGTTTGTTGAACATAGAAATGCGTCAATCCATTCTTTTTGTCTTCCACTTTTCTATCTAATCGGATATCATTTGCCGTTGACTTTTGAAGGTCAATTTTCGTCGTATTATTCTTGAAATAATCGCGAATAAGTCGATCATTTGGTTTTTGACCAAAAGCTACAAAGCCAATGAATGTAGCGAGCGTAAGGGTAATTATTTTTGTCATATATGTTCTAAAAAAGTAGTGGCCGAAAAATTCGCACAGGCAAGTTACCTAATAATAACATCTTTCAAAAAAAAATGTTCTAATGCCTTGGAATGCTATTTGGAGTATTTTAGAACTTCATAGAAAATTCATCCATTTCCTTAACACAAGCAGTCAACAAGTCAATTGAACCTTGTATGTCGTCCTTATGCGCCATTTCGATAACTTGATGCAGGTGTCGAGTTGGGATTGAAATTGCCCCAGCGATAGATCCACCTTCTGTCATTCTCTGTATCCCTGCCGTGTCTGTTCCGCCAGCCGTAAGTATTTCAGGTTGCCAAGTGATTTTATTTTTGTCGGCTACTTTCTTCATATATCGAACCATGCGTGTGTCACAAATCGTGCTGGCATCCATAATTTTAATAGCGGTTCCTTTGCCCAATTCCGTGATTTTTTCGTGGGCCGCCGCACCCGGTAAATCAAATGCAATGGTTGTATCTAATCCAAATCCGAAATCAGGTTTGATTTTTAAACTAGCCACATTCGCCCCTCGAATCCCAACTTCCTCTTGCACTGTAAATACCGCATACAAATCATGTGGAATTTCTTTTCCTTTTAAGTTTTTTAAAGTTTCGATCAATATAAAAACGGCCAAACGGTTGTCCAAAGACTTTGAATTTACACATTCTCCCATTTCTATGAATGCTCTTTCGCGTGTGATAGAATCTCCAATGGTAATTAGCTTTTTAACTTCTTTTACCGGCATTCCAGTATCGATGAAATAATCGGAAAGCTTAGCGACTTTATTTTTTTCATCCGCTGTCATCACATGTATTGGCTTGCTTGCCATAACGCCAATTATATCTTTTTTGCCATGAAGAATGACACGCTGGGCAGTGAGGGTTTTCGGGTCAAAACCACCCAAAGTATGAAAGCGAATAAAACCGTTGTCGTCTATATGGGTTACGATAAAACCGATTTCGTCCATGTGTGCTCCAACCATTACTCGTTTGTCTGACTTTCCTCTTTTTATAGCGTACACATTCCCCAAATTGTCGATTTCCACTTCGTCTACATATCCTTTGATTTCTTTCAGGACCAATTGACGCACTTTTTCTTCGAATCCAGGGGCGCCTGGTGTTTTGCAAATTTCAGCTAAGAGGGTTGTGTTCATTTTTTCGATTTTATACTTCAAATTTAATGATAATTCCAACTTATCGGCCGCACTACTAATTGATGATTCTTTTTTGTTTTTTTCAGATTTTCCCCGTCAGAAATCATGTAAATTTGCACCATGAAAGGTTATCTCTGGCTCATCGGCATTTTTGTTATCGCAATTCCTGTTGGATATTTTTATTTAAAACCCGATGAAAAACCCTTACCCGTTATCAATCCAGTGGATGTTAATGATTCTTTGGTCGATCAAGATCTTCTTCGCAAAGGATTTGATCATCGGATAGGGGATTTTAAATTTTTGAATCAAGATAGCGCACTACTTTCCTCAAAAGACATTAAGAATAAGATTTGGGTAGCGGAGTACTTTTTCACGACATGTGGTTCCATTTGTCCAAAGATGAATGAGCAAATGAGACGTGTGCAAAAA
>DGBF01000082.1:0-3536 GCA_002384725.1 Flavobacteriales bacterium UBA4011 | reverse complement strand
TAGATACAGTGGCTCAGATGAGAAAACACGCGGAATTTTTAGGAGCAGAATTACCGCAATGGCAACTGTTGACTGGAGACAAAAATAAACTTTACAATTTGGCCAGAAGATCCTTTTTTCTTTTGAAACCAGCTGAAGTTAAAAAGCAAGGTGATGGTGGAAGCGACTTTATTCATACCGACAATTTTGTCTTGATTGATAAAAAACGAAGAATTCGAGGATACTACAACGGAACGAAACCAGACGAGGTGAGTCAAATGATGAAAGACATCACCCGATTACAAAAAAAGAAGACCTAGATTTAGCAGACATATACAGGGAAATCTTGTGAAATCTGCGTCATCAGCGTTCAAAAAGTATAAAGTATGGTGCGATTTCACACCTTATTCACATAAATCCATTTAGCAACACGATTTTTACGAATCAAATCCTCTTATCAATAATCGTGATTTCGAAATAACTATCTTTGGCTTCTAGAAATATATTTGCAAATGGAAAAACTGAGCAATTTTATAAATGGTGAATTTCAAGCACCGAACAATGGGAAATACATCGACAATTATGAACCATCAACGGGTCAGGTTTATTCTTTGATTCCAGATTCGGATGCTTCAGATGTGGAAAAAGCAGTCGAAGCTGCCGAAAAAGCTTTTCCAATTTGGTCGAATATGCCGGCTGAAGAGCGTGGTAAAATCATGCAAAAAGTGGCTGATGGGATTGAAAACCGAATGGAGGAATTTGCAAAAGCAGAGTCTAAGGATAATGGAAAACCCGTTTCTCTCGCATCCCACGTGGATATTCCAAGAGCTGTTTCGAATTTTTCATTTTTTGCTTCGGCCGTTCGTCATTTTGCGAATGAATCGCATTACATGGAAGGCGTTGGATTCAATTATACGACCCGAAAACCAATCGGAATAGTAGGTTGTATTTCTCCTTGGAATTTGCCCTTGTATTTGTTCTCATGGAAAATTGCGCCCGCTCTAGCTGCTGGAAATTGCGTGATTGCAAAACCTTCAGAAGTAACACCCTACACCGCATTCTTATTGGGACAAGTTTGCCAAGAAGCGGGAATGCCGGCAGGAGTTTTAAATATCGTGCACGGACTCGGCGGTGGAGCAGGTGATGCAATTGTAAAACACAAAAAGATTAAGGCAATTTCTTTCACAGGAGGGACAGCTACAGGAGAATATATCGCAAGAACAGCAGCTCCAATGTTCAAGAAACTTTCGTTGGAATTGGGCGGGAAAAACCCGAACATTATTTTTGCAGATTGCGACTTTGATGAGATGCTGAAAACAACCATTCGCTCCAGTTTTGCCAATCAAGGTCAAATTTGTTTGTGCGGCTCTCGAATTTTTATCGAAAGACCTATTTACGAGAAATTTAAAGAAGTTTTCGTTGCTAAAATTTCGAAAATGCGTGTCTCTTTCCCTGAGGACCCCAATGCTCAGATGGGCGCCGTAGTTTCAAAACCGCATATGGAAAAAGTGCTGTCATATGTTGAATTAGCCAAAGAAGAAGGCGGAACAGTTTTGACAGGAGGAAAGCAAGTCAATTTGCCTGCACCACATGAAAACGGCTATTATTTGGCACCAACTATCATTGAGGGATTGGAGTTCGATTGTAGAACCAATCAGGAAGAAATTTTTGGCCCTGTGGTGACAATCACCCCTTTCGATACGGAAGAAGAAGTGCTGATGATGGCAAATTCAACACAATACGGATTGAGCGCCACAGTTTGGACCCAACATTTACAAAGAGCGCATCGCGTAGCGGACAGTTTGGAAGCCGGAATTGTATGGGTCAACGATTGGTTGGTTCGCGATTTGCGCACACCTTTTGGCGGCGTTAAAGCTTCAGGAGTTGGACGCGAAGGGGGATGGGAAGCACTAAGATTCTTCACCGAACCGAAAAATATCTTCGTTAAGAGCAAGACACTTTAAAAAAAGGGATCAAGGTGAAAGAAAGTTGAGTCCGGGTGAATGGCAATTCACCCAAAACTCAGATTTTCAAAAAATATCGATTATTGTTTGATCCATCTCTGGTTCAATTCTCCTTTGTCAGTTGCGATTTTCACCAAGTAAAACGAAGCAGGCAAATCTGTTGTATTTAATTCAACATCGTTTCCTGAAACAGAAACATTCATTACCTCTTTTCCTGTAAGCGAATAAATATGAACCGACTGAAGCTTCAACTCTTTCGATTTGATGTTCAATGCACTTGCTCCTGGATTTGGGTAAAGAGTGATTAAATTCTTCAAATTAATTTCACTGATTCCCAAAGGGGGGGAACAAAATTCTTTGATGCTTTCCATACCGAAATTGGCGTCCGCTTCCAACAATTCAGCAAGAGTTTCGTTTGTCGCGTTAAGCGTCAATTTATACGAACCATTTCCACCAGCTCCAGCTGAACAACCTGACAACCCATCTCCATAAGAATCTCGTATGATCATGTCATAGCAACCAAAAGCTAAGCACAAATCATAGTTGACCGTACCTTGTGTATCATCTTCGAATGGACCTCCTGAATAAACGGCAATACCCGCTGAATTTCTAACCTCCCAAGTCGTTTCACTTGCATAGCAATCATAATCTATGGAGAGTAATGCTGTAAAATCACTAGGGGTGCGGTAAACAGGTTTGTTCAAAACGTTGTTTGAAATATCCAAATCTACTGCGCCATTTGCGGAAATCACGTTCACTTCAAACGTGGATGTACCGATTGGAACTACAATTGATGGTAATACGATCAAAGCTTGCCCGTACGTAGCTAAATTTCCTGTCCAGGTATAATTTTGAGGTGTTCCTCCTACAAATCCATACGTCAATTGAACTGTCGTTAGTACGTTCGTTCCACTATTCAATAGTGAAAATTGTGGTGTCGCCAAGCTATCGCAATTGGACGCGGGAAAACCGGCGAGTGTCGTCAAAGAGGCATCTACTAGGTCATTCCCGATAAATGGATCAACTCCGTCAATAACAGTAGCACCTGTTCCTGTCGAATCTAACCAATCGTTCAAACGTCCGCTCGCGCTAGTTGAATTGTCCCAAGCATAACCGAAACGGCCGTAAAAGTCAGGTTCGTTGTTGTCGTTTGTTCCGCTGCAAGCCGCAGTTCCACCCGATAAAACACCAATTAATCTTTTTTCTTGGTTGAAAAGGGGGGAACCAGAAGATCCAGGTTCTGTGACTCCAACATCCCAATTGGCAATGCGCCACGTTCTATTTTGGGCGCTTTGGAAATTGATTGTTTGCTGGCTAAGCGCCTCATTTTCAATGCTTATTTTCTTAATGTCTCCATCTGGATGATGTATGCCTATTCCTTTCGTTGCTGTCAAGGAGTCTGAGTTGTCCCAACCATTATAGAAAACCCCCCAAGCTGGATTTGGGGCTGTATTTAAGCGAACCAAAACAAAATCGGAAGTAGAATTAGTAGCGGTAAGAACACCACCATTGACATTCATATTGGATGGTCCATCCGCTGATACACCTGTTGTTCCGCATGAAATTCCACTTGATGGTGATTCCCAACGAAAG
>DGBF01000081.1:35310-39037 GCA_002384725.1 Flavobacteriales bacterium UBA4011 | reverse complement strand
TATCACAGCGAAACCAGTCCAAAACATTGCCAGTACACTTCTTGAACCTTCAACAGATTCAGGAAAAAGCGCGTTTTGATCGATTACAATAAACACCAAGGGAATCATCAAAACATAGAAAAGATTATCCAATAATGCGGTAATGACTACAATTGCTGTTGAACGTCCCAAAGCGATTTTTTCACGATTGAGGATGAACATAGCCACTGCCGCGCCACCAACAACTCCAGGCGACAGGGCAGACGCGAATTCCCAAAGCATAATGACAATAAATGAACGGCGCCAGGATAATTCTCCTTTGGTCAATATCCGAATCCGAATGATATAAAAAAGGTCGCGACCAATCATAAAAACGAAGGCCATGAGCAACCAAAACCAGACTTGAAACCCCCAATCGATTGAAGCGAGAATACTATTGAAACTTTCTAGATTGTAATCGCCTTGTGGAACAGCAATAAAATCAGACTCATCGTGTATGTCAATCGTTTTGTTTCCGCTCGAATCGATCCATTTGTAATTGCCTGTATTCGCTTCAACTTTGATAAAAGTAGTTCGCTTTACACTCTGATAAATCATCCACGAGGCAATCGCTAATCCTATGAAAACAGGGATTAAAACGCGCCATTTGGAAAATGATTTAGCAAGCGGATTATTCGCCATCGCCTTCTTTTTTCAGAAGAATATCCGTTTCCCAATTGCCCCGCACTTTTTGCGTTTTCAAATAAATGCGGACATCTTCAGGAAGCTTTTGCTTGGAATAACCGCCGCCATCCCATCGGCCATTTTCGTTTTCATCAATTGTAATCCGAAAAGAATATTCGCCGGGAGTAAGATTCTTATACGTATGTGATTCAGTTCCTTTTTCAAACGCGATTCGATTAACTAATTTTCCTTTCGAGACTAAATCAACAATTATTGCTGTTTCATACCCTTCGAATTGGACGTTTAAAACCCCCACTTCCTTAGCAGTCAAACAATCTATTTTAAAGAGCAAAGTGTCTTCATTTCGATTATGTTCGGCTAAGATGGTGAATGCTGGAATCTTCAACCAAACAGATTTGATTTCTGACTTTCGATCAAAATCCAATTCAATCGTCGCTCCACGCGGTTTTATTCTCCATATGGGAATAGCCGAACTGTCCGCTGCGTTCATCAAAGTGACCGATGGAATATCGATTGAGGAAAGATGCTGATTAGCGACTAGTACAATTGTCTCATCATGGAAAAAAGCAGTCTTTTTCCTTAAACTCAAAGAAAAAGCAGCATTTTTTTCACCTTGTGTCATTCGAAATGAAGAGGTGTCGGCCCAATCTGCATTTTCAACAATTAACTCATAAATCGTTGAATCAGAATAAGAGAAAGGAGCGAGCAAAGAATCATTTGAATAATAAACAAACGATTCTTCGGGCAAGTTTTGACCATTCAATGTGATAATAGAGTTTTTCAGAGAATGATTGGCGCCAATAATTAAACTACCCGGGGGATTCAATTTTAGCGTGGTAATTTGCGGTGTTTGCTCTGCTGGCGAAAGCAAAACAGGAATGGAATCGGCAGTAGATTCTGTCAAATTAATTTTCCCCATTCTAAACCCGAAGCCTTCGTTTTTTTCAGGTTTCAAGTTTTTATTTAGGTCTGAAAACGTCACAAGTTCATATTCTCCAGGCTTCATATACGAAAGTGTTGCCTTTCCAAATTGATCCGTTTTACTAAAATAATTAGGCAGTATTGTATCTGAAAACACTTCGTAAAACCCAACCGTTTGATTGGACAAAGGCTCTTTACTAAAGGCATCACGCACTGTAAAAGTCGATGTTAGACTGTCGATAGTAGTTCCTGTAGAAACAACGAAACTCATCAACGAATCGTTCTTTTCCGCATAATCTTGAATGGCCCCATTTAAATAGAAAGCATAAGTCGTATTGGGCTTCATTGTTTCGTCCCAAGAAAGCACGATCGTTTTGTTTTTGATCTTTGCTTTGGGCTTGATATCTGGAGGAATAACAATAATATTTTCTCCTGGATTATTCAAGCGAATAAACTCATCAAAAGGAATTGAAATTTGATTGCCAGAATAATTTGTGCTTCCATTTGGCGGAGACATTTTCTCCATGTTTGGTTTGGGCGCAATTCTGTCCTGCTCGCCACCTGACAATGGTTCCACTTGAGCACAAGCACCCAAGAGAAGGGCAATACTTAAAACAATTCCGAAACGTATTGACATAATTCTTCTAAGTATTTTTTATCGATTCCGTCAAAATCATTGAGTCGATCACTGTCTACATCCAAAACGGCAAGGACGATGTTTTCTTTTAAAATTGGAATAACAATTTCGCTTTTTGAAGCTGAACTACAAGCAATATGTCCTGGAAATGCGGCTACGTCTGGAACCAGAAAGGTTGCTTTTTCTTTCCAAGCTGAACCACAAACGCCTTTTCCAAAAGTAATTCTTGTGCAGGCAATTGGACCTTGAAACGGACCGAGGACAAGTTCATCATTCTTCACGAAGTAAAACCCTACCCAGAAAAACCCGAACGTTGCTTTCAGCGTCGCGATGATGTTTGCACAATTGGCCACTAAATCAGGTTCGCCAGTGGTCAGTGCTTTTATTTGAGGCACAAGGGATTTATAAACACCCTCCTTGTTCCCTTTTGTGATAATTAATTCTTCTGCCATTGCGATAACAAAAATCGTGATTTTTTAGAGACGAGCGCAATTTTTCCTTATCTTCAAGTAAATAAGACTAAAATTATGTTAGAAAAAGTACCTATTGAGAAAATTTTATTTCTGGATATAGAAACGACTCCACAAGTATATAAATACGAAGATCTGGACGAAAAAGGAAAAGTATTGTTCGAAGCGAAAACGCGCTTTCAAAAGAAAGAAGATAATACCTACGAAGAACTTTGGGATATGCGGGGAGGAATTTTCGCAGAGTTTGGTAAAATCGTCTGCATTTCTGTGGGCTTCATTCACGAAACAAGAACGGGTCGTGAAATCAGAATGAAAAGTTATTTTCATTCTGACGAGGAGACTTTGCTTAAAGGATTTATAGAGCTGTTAGAAGAATCTGGTTCTCGATTTCCCATTCTCTGTGGACACAATGCGAAAGAGTTTGACTTCCCTTACATCTGCCGTCGAATGTTGATTAATGGGATGAAGATTCCGCATGTGCTCGATTTGGCGGGAAAAAAACCGTGGGACATTCCACATTTGGACACGATGGAATTGTGGAAATTCGGCGACTTTAAAGCTTATACTTCTTTGGCCTTGCTTTGTCATGTGTTCAATATACCAACACCGAAAGACGATATTTCAGGAGCCGATGTCGCCCGCGTTTATTATGAAGAAAAAGATTTACCCCGAATTAAACTTTATTGTGAAAAAGATGTTGTAGCTCTTATACAATTGTTCCTTCGTTTAAAAGGAGAAAACTTAGTGGAAGAAGGCGACATCATCTATTCTTAATGACTTTAAACACGCACTCAACTTTGGTTTTTTATCAGTTCTATGGTTTCTGGAGCCGCTACAGGGCTATCAGTATCATGGGGTTTTCGAAACTAATCCGACCAAAAGGAAATGTTGGTGGAAAATTATTAGGAACTGGTTCTGGGTTGGCTTTCTCTAGAAAACCGAATGAGGGACAATACGCCCGCTTCGCTGTTTGAACAGATGAATCCGAAGCTAAGAATCATTTTGATTCCAGCACGCTTATTCGTCGTTTAGCAAA
>DGBF01000081.1:28989-35192 GCA_002384725.1 Flavobacteriales bacterium UBA4011 | reverse complement strand
CGTTTAGCAAATGCAGCCCCATCAATCGCATGGAGTTTGGGACGGGAAAAATTCATATTCAGGCATTCTAAAACAAGCCCAAATGCAAGGTTCGGTTACCATTCTAACGAGCGCGAAATTAAAATTTAAGAACATTCCTGATTTTTGGAAACGTGTTCGACCGGTGAATACAGTCTCGGAAACTCAAAAGGAAGATTGTTTTCTGCTGTGATAAAAGGAGCAAGAGAGGGCGGTTAGTTTAAAGAAAGTCTTTTTGTTTGATTTTCGGTGAAACGGATAAGAACTAAAAAAGCGACCCACCACAGATTACTTTTCATTTGTAGGTTGAATTGAGCATTAATTTTGAACAAATACTGTTTCACTGTTCGTAGTTTGTTCAACCACTTTAATGATATCGCTTCCCGCAAGAGGAGAACTTCCAGGGATGTTTTTGTTCGCTGAAATATTCAACACAGCAACGCCAGCTTGACCGGCTTTGCGCATATAATTCAAATTAAACATTGCCTCACCTGCGGAATTACTTACTGCAGTATCCGCGATATTGGAAACTCTTGGAGGTGTTCCTTCACCATAAATTATCACTTTTGCGCCTGTTACTAGATTATTATCCGCATCGCGAACAAAGATTTTGCAATTGCATCTTTCTTTTTATTGCAGCCCGAAATCGCGATAAAAGAAACAGCGAGAATGCTAAAAATAAAATACCGAAAGAAAACAGAAGGGTTTTCACCTTGATCAGTTTCGTGTTTGTATAACAATTTCAAATGATGAAAAGGTACAAGCCTAAAAAAGGCGACCCTTTTGGGTCGCCTTAATTTCATAGCTCTAGTTTAATGTCCTTATTGAATAAAGACAGTTTCTTCGTTCGTCAGTTCTTCAACCACTTTAATGATTCCGCTTCCAGTAAGTGAACTACCACCTGGTACAGGTTTGTTTGCAGAAAGATTTAAAACAGCTACACCAGCCTGGCCAGCTTGGTACATATAATTTAAATTGAAAATTGCTTCACCAGCAGAGTTACTCGTTGCGGTATCTGCGATATTTACTTTCCCTTGTTTTCCTGGTTCAGATGACTCACCGTAAATAATAACTTTTACACCTGATACTACATCGTTATTCGCATCACGAACATAGATTTTAGCGATTGTATCTTCTTTTTTGTTGCACCCAACCAAGGTTGAACCTACAACAATAAGACCGACGAAAAATAAAGGAAATAATAATTTTTTCATGATTGTACTATTTTGTTTCTATTGAAAACCAACTGTTTTAACAGAAGTATTGTGAATTCGAACTCTAAAACCTGAGGCTTCACCGTATTCTTGTCCCTTTTTCACTATAACGTCAAACACACCTACAGGGTTGTCTTCTCCAGCCGTTGTAAAGTAATCTTCCATTGGAAATTGAGCGAAACCTGATGAATTTGTCAACAAAGTATCTACATAAGGAGAGGTTGCTGTTGCATTGTCTACATCACCGATAATAATCACTTTTGCACCCTCTACCAATTGGTCGTTAAGACTACGCACGTATACTTTTGCGAAAGAAGGGTCTTTGTTTTTACACGATTGAAAAAAGCCAATTGACAACGCCAAAAGGCCGATAATACTTAGTTTAGAAAGTGATTTTTTCATAATCTGCTCAAAATTAGTGCCTCCAAAGATAAACTATTTTTTATTAATCCCAGACAGAATGCTAATTTCCTGTAAAATCTTTAACTTCGCATACATTCTGTCAATTCATTAAGTGGAACAGTTTTGTCCCTCGAAAAGTTACAGGAAGTACAAAGAAAATGAGCCGTTCATAGTAGATTACATAGAAATGAAGGAAAAAATTGCCCAGATTCGCGAAAAAATCAAAGCTGAATCGATAAAAAACAAAGAGTCGTTGGAAGTATTCCGTATCCAGTATTTAGGGACGAAGGGAGTGATTAAGGAACTTTTTGGAGACTTAAAAGCTTTAGCGAATGAGCACAAGAAAGAAGCGGGGCAATTGTTGAATTCGCTTCGTATGGATTTGGAGGCAATTTATCAAAAGCACAAAGATAATTTAGAAGATTCGAGTTCGACTGACGAAAAAATCGATCTGACTCGACCATCGGAAAACTTTAATATTGGCTCTCGTCACCCATTGTCTTTGGTGCGAAGTGAAATAATTGAAATTTTTGCACGCATCGGTTATGCGGTTTCAGAAGGACCAGAAATTGAAGATGATTGGCACAACTTTTCAGCATTAAACTTTCCGCCAGAGCACCCGGCTCGTGATATGCAAGACACATTCTTCATTGAAAAAGGAGAAAAAGAAATGGCGCTTCGCACACATACATCGAGTGTTCAAGTTCGTGTAATGGAAAACGAAAAGCCACCCATTCGAACAATTTCTCCAGGAAGAGTTTACCGAAATGAGGCAATTTCAGCCCGAGCGCATTGTTTTTTTCATCAAGTGGAAGGATTATACATAGATAAGAAAGTTTCATTTGCAGATTTGAAACAAACCTTGTCCTATTTCGCAAAAGAATTGTTTGGCGAAGAAGCACAAATCAGATTAAGACCAAGTTATTTTCCATTTACCGAACCTTCAGCAGAAGTCGATGTATCGTGCACAATTTGCAATTCTAAAGGGTGCAACGTGTGCAAGCATACAGGTTGGCTTGAGATTTTAGGATGCGGAATGGTCGATCCAGCCGTGCTCGAAGCAAATGGAATTGATTCCAAAGAATACAGCGGGTTTGCCTTCGGAATGGGCGTTGAACGTATCGCACAATTGAAATACAAAGTCAACGATTTGCGTTTATACAGTGAGAACGATATTCGATTCTTAAAACAATTTACAGCAGGATAATTATGAGTTGGTTTTCAACAAAGGAAAAAAGCACGAAAACGATTCCTTGGCAAAAGCTAACGGAAATGTCGCAGCTTCAAGAAATTTTAGATAATAAAAGCGGAGAGCAACATATTCTTTTCAAACACAGTACGCGTTGTAATATTTCCAGTATCGCTTTCCGAAGGTTTGAAACGGAATGGAACGAAGAATACAATTCAACACACATTTGGTATTTGGATCTTCTAGTACATCGTGACATTTCCAATTCAATAGCAGAAAAAACGGGTGTTTATCATCAGTCACCGCAGGTAATTGCACTTAAAAACGGCGAGGTAATTTATACAGAAACGCACGGGCAAATTAGCTCGAGAGTAGCGGTAAACAGTTTTAAAAAATGAAGAAGCACATCATTATTGGTCTGATCGTTTTGGTCGGTGTCGCTTTTATAATCGGCTCTTGGCCCAAAGGAAGTGGTGATGATTACGGACTACCAGCCGAATTTACTTTCAAAGAAAATTTAGCAACGGAGTGGAACAATGCGGTTGATATTGCATTTGAAGTAAAAAAAGACGACGTTGCAAAAGTAGAATTGATCTATAACGACAGCATTTTCAAAACATGGACTTCTCCAAAGGGAAAAATAAATTTCAGACTGAATGCAGGATATTACGGTTTAGGAACAAGAAATCTGCATTTGGTCAGCACCATGAATGATGGTTCAACCGACTCTGACAATCGTTTGGTGAAGATACTTTCTGACATCAAACAGGAGATTTGGTCTATTTCCATTTCGAAAACGTATCCGCACAACACCAATCACTTTACACAAGGATTGGAATTTGACGGGAATACGTTGTATCAAGGAACAGGTGACCCAAATCACAGCGGAAGTACACTCCTTGGAACCATTGACATTAATTCAGGAGAATACGCCAAGAAAATAGGTCTAGATGCCAATTATTTTGGAGAAGGAATAACGATTCTTGGGGATAAAATTTATCAGCTTACGTATACCACGGGCAAGTGCTTTATTTATGACAAAAACACCTTGAAATTAATTGATGAAAAGTCTTACAAAGGTGAAGGTTGGGGATTGTGCAACGATGGCGAGTTTTTATACATGGCGAACGGCTCAGACGCCATAACAAAAAGAGATCCTAAGACCTTTGAAATTGTATCAACTATTCATGTGGCTTCGAAAGAAACCTCGATGGGGAACATCAATGAATTGGAATTTGTGGATGGAATGATTTACGCCAATGTTTGGCAAACCAATGCTATACTTGTCATTCATCCGGAGAACGGAAAAGTAAAGGCGATTATTAATGCCACTGAATTGGAAGCAAAAGGCCAAAGTGGAGGTGATGTTCTGAATGGAATAGCCTACAACAAAACCAATGGTAAGTTTTACTTAACAGGGAAATACTGGAGCAAATTGTTTGAGGTGAGTGTTGTTAAACCAGCAATTTAGTTTTCGGAAACCGACATCTTTTTGCCAACGGATAACCATAATGCTGATAGCAATTAAGAGCGGTTTAAACCAAAAAGCACCAGTAAAGAATTAACAGCGCTTTCCTAAACAAACTTAACCTCTCGATACGCTTATAAACGCTAGAAATGACCAATGTTTGGACTTAATGAAGAAAAAGTGTCATTTTCGCCTAATACATCTTCAAAAAATGTAATTCCGTATTTGATATTTAAATTCAAACCTAAGTTATCGTTGATATTAAATTCAATTCCCGCTACAGGAGCGACGTTGAAATGCCCTTTTGATTATCCTTCACCGCCAACTTTAGCTGCAGCAAGCATAGTTCCCAAATGGACTCAGATATATGGCCTTAAATTACCATCTAAAACCTAATACTCACCCGAAATGGATACGGGGATGAATCTAGTAGAAATCTTAAAACCAAAAATTAATGAATTAGACAAGAGAAATCGACATTTTTTACATTACTTCATCCATGCCAGCGCAAAATTTTACGATGGCAATATCCAAAATCTCTTTCGTGTGAGCTTGAGAAATAAACCCAACCTCATATCCACTGGGGCCAATATATATGCCGCGGTCCAAAAGCGCACTGAAGAGCTTTTTAAATAACGTCATATCAGCATTTATTCTCGCGCTTTCACGAACAGTCGTTTTTCCATCAAACGAAAGCCAGAAAATAGATCCAATGGTAACAATTTGAAAATCGAAGCCTTTGTTTTTGGCGTGTTGATTAATTGCATTCACGAAATAAAGTGTTCGTTCTTCTTGATCTTCGTAAAAACCCGGCTTTGCACATTCGGTCAATTGCGCAATTCCCGCGGCCATTGCAACAGGGTTTCCACTTAAAGTTCCTGCTTGATAAACAGGTCCTTCAGGCGATATTAAAGCCATAATTTCAGAGCTGGCACCAAAGGCACCAACAGGCAAACCGCCGCCAATGATTTTCCCGTAGGTTATTATATCTGGTTTGATATTATATAGTCCAGCAGCTCCTGTGAAGCTTACTCTAAAGCCAGAGATGACTTCGTCAAAATGCAAAAGAACTTTATACTCGGTACATAAAGATCGAAGTTCTTGTAGGAACGTTTTTTCTTGTAAAAGCAGACCGTTGTTGGCAGGAATAGGCTCGATAATTACACTGGCTAATTCGTTCGAATGTTCATTAAAACATTTGCGTAATGCTTCAATATCATTTAATGGAAGCACTAGTGTTTGTTTTGCTAAAATCTCCGGAACACCTGCAGATGAAGAGGTTCCCAAGGTAGCTAAGCCGCTACCTGCACTTACTAACGTTGCATCAAGGTGTCCATGATAGCAGCCTTCAAACTTCAATATTTTGTCTTTTCCTGTATATCCTCGAGCTAGTCGAATTGCGCTCATTACGGCTTCTGTCCCGGAAGACACAAAACGCATTTTTTCGATAAAAGGGTTGTTAGACAAAATCAGTTCTGCCAATTCACTTTCTAGTTTGGTTGGTGCTCCAAAGCTTGTGCCTTTATCCATAGCAGACATTACAGCCTGAAAGATGTTTTCATTTCTATGACCCAAAACAAGCGGCCCCCAAGAGCAACAGAAATCAATAAATTCATTGTCGTCTTCGTCCCAAATCATTGCGCCAGCGCCTTTTTTCATAAATAAGGGAGCCCCACCAACGGATTTAAAAGCACGAACGGGTGAATTTACACCACCTGGAAAATAAGTTTTTGCTTTTTCGAAAAGGCCTTCAGATGTAGAACGATTTATTGACATAATAGTTGAATTATTTGCGAGTGTAAAGGTACGGTTTTAGAGGCGAAAGTCTCTTCAAATAAAACAGAACTTCAAGGTTTTTGTTCAATGGAATTTTAAGATTATTTTTCATTGAATTTATCATAAAACGATAAAA
>DGBF01000081.1:12363-28837 GCA_002384725.1 Flavobacteriales bacterium UBA4011 | reverse complement strand
TTTTACAACTGAGATAGTTTCGATAGAGTTAAGATTAGAGATAGTAACAAAGTACTTTCCTGCGTCTAATCTTGAAACATCCACCGTACCGTTTTCAGCCGTTTGAGTGAAAACGACCTTCCCCATAATATCTGAAACCGTTACGCTCGCATTCGAAGCATTATCTCCTTGAATCATAATAACGTTTTCAGTTGGGTTCGGGTAAACAATGAATGAACTTGTTTCCTTTTCCTATAGAGATAGTCCAGATGTTGAAGGTAATTCAATCAAGTTTCCTCCTGCAGGAAGTGCAACCTGACATACTTACTATTCCGGCTGCAACATCGACAGATGTTTCATTTGCTGTTAGGGTCAAAGGAAAGGTTGCGATGCCATATTACTGTTTAAGGGAGCAACATCAATTGTAATTTGTGTTCCTGCAGGAGCATCAATAAAAGGAGAAGCTGTCCGGAAATCGAAATCATCGATTAACAATGTACTATTCAATCAAATATCAACAGTTGAAGCAGCAGCATCTGGTGAATTATGAATAACTTGCACTCGCGCCGTTTGAGCAACTGCATTGACACTTAAAAAGAGCGAAAGAGCCCAACTAATAGTTTGATTTGCTTCATGATAAATTGATTTTGCATAATGTTTTTGACTAAAGATTAAATAGAAAACACTAAAAGGAACTAAATAATTGGTAACCAAGCTGTTAAAAAAGTTAACGATTTAGAACGAAAACATGGAACTATTTTTTTATGAGTTTGATAGTACAAAAAACATTTTATCAGAAGGAGGTGAAGTTTTTTATTATGGTAAAATAATTCCCTTTGAAAAAGCAAATTTTTATCATGAAACCCTATTGAAAACTATAGAATGGAAAAATGATATCGCCAACATCTTTGGGAAACAGATTATTACCAAACGGAAAGTCGCCTGGTATGGAGATGAGCCATTTGATTACACCTATTCGAACAACACAAAGAAAGCCTTACCGTGGACCAAAGAATTACGCGAATTAAAAGCAATTATTGAAATGGAAACGGGCGAAACGTATAATTCGTGTTTGCTCAATTTATACCACAACGGATCAGAGGGAATGGCCTGGCATAGCGATGGAGAAAAAGAATTAAAAGAAAACGGTGCAATAGCCTCCATGAGTTTTGGTGCAGAAAGAAAATTTGCATTCAAACATAAAAAGACAAAACAGACTGTTTACCTTAATTTAGAGCAGGGGAGTTTATTGGTAATGAAGGGAGAGTGTCAGAAACACTGGTTGCATCGGTTGCCGCCAACCAAGAAGGGTTTTGGGGTTAGAATCAACCTTACTTTTCGAACGATTGTATTAAAAGATTAATCCTTTCTAATTATTTTATTTCTTTCGTCTCCCATGAATGCAAACGAACCATTTTCAATAAGCCGCAAGTGTTTATCTGTGTGCGCATATCAAATGGCAACCTTTTTTCTGTGTCAAAAATAATTTACAAGAATATTTCTAAACGCACTGCTGATACTATTTTGATCAAAAATTCTGAAAGAAGTTCGTCACAAATGGATAGATTTTTTACAAGTTTTTGGCAACAAAAAAAGAGCTTAACATAGGTTAAGCTCTTTCAAAATATATTCAGAAAATTTAATTGAGATTAGATTTTAGCATCTATCCTTGCTCTTAAATCTCTTACTTCTGTTTCAAACTTCGGCACCTGTGATTCAATCCGGTAAGGAGCATTAATCTTTTTCAAGGTCGTCAGGTGTTTATCTGCTTCTGCCGGATTCTCAATTACTAAATATGCATTAATCAAATTAAACAGGATTGACGCTGTAACTCTTCTGTCAATTCTCGCTTTGTTTGACTCGACATCTGACATTTGCAAGATTGTTTCCCATTGCGTTACCGCTTTCATCAAACCCTCTTTGTTCTTACCGCCTTCAAAATATTTGTAAGCAGCTAATGCGTCGTCTTTCGCTTTCTCAACATCATCGTATTCACCTTTCTTGTTTTTTACATAATCTACTTCAATAGTATGATTGATTTGTGAGTAACCGTGCTCAGAATTGATGTATTCGTTTGCAAGCGCTAACGACTGACGAACCGACTCTTTTTCAATCGTTTGTATATTAGGTGATCTGTCAGTTCTAGTGCTATCTTGCTCCAAAGAAGATTCCAACATTCCCTCGAAAAGAATTTCATTCCCAACCTGCAGTTTGATGTATGTTGGACGTCTGTATTTTGTGATATAATAATAAGTCTTTTGATCTGTATACGTTTTGGAAGAAGAATTGTAGACTTTTTTCACTGTGAAACGAGAGATTGGGCTATCTGCTTCAAAAGCATTAAGTATGACGTTTCCAACCATTGTTTTTCCTTCTGTTGCTTTGTCGTAACCAGCCAACTTCATATAAGAGCCAGTTAAAACTTCCGGATCGAATGTAATTATATTTGACGTGTTCGGCTCTGAATAAACAGGATAAGCCGGTTTGTAATAGTTTGGTTTACTTGGCATACGTAAAATAGGAGCTTTTGCTTTTAAAGCGATTTTTTCAACTGCGGACAATTTATCATATTCCTCAGATTGAATTTTATAGTTCTCTCTTTCTTTTATTACCTCCGCCTCATACTGCTCTAATGCTTGTTCGTGCATTCTTGCAGACTCAACAAGGGTATTCGGATAATTTGCTGCTTCTGCATCGAATTTTGCTTTTGCTTCAGCTATTAACTCATCGTTATTTGTTTTGTAGGGTGTTTCAACCGTGAAAGAGTATCCTTTCAAATCGGGGATTGGTTTTAATGGCAATCTTTCGGAATCAAAAGAGACTTTTTCAGACTCGATATTCTGCGCAAGGCCAACCGATGTAATCGCCAACATAGCGATGATTAGTGATTTTTTCATGGATTATTTTTAATAATAAAGCCCAAATGTAGTCCTTTTATCATTTTAATCGTCAAAAGCCGATTAATTCTAAGAATTATTGCTCAATGAAATCAAATGGCAATATGATATTGTTAGGAAATTTGGCAACAAATCGTCTTTAAATGACATGCTATTTGATACGGAGAAAAACCATAGGGTTAAGGATAGGCACACGTCAAAAAACTACAAATCCAATTACAAAGGGTTCTAACTAATTAATATTCACTTATCGTTTTGACTTCCATGTTCTCGAGATAATAGTTCACCTGTTGCGATACTCACAAAAGAGTATTCTCTCTTATTACAACGGGAGTTCTCCCAATCATCCAAAACGAAAAAAAAGGCTTCCATTTCTGAAAGCCTTTTCTTCTAAAAAAATCTATGCTATTGCTTAATCAGCTTCACTGCTTTCAAGTCGCCTATTTTGACATAGTACAGACCATTTTCAAGTGTCGCGATGTTCAGCTTCGTATTTAGATCAGTCAATTGGTTTTCCAACACAATGCGACCACCTTGATCTACGATCACGATTGGATATTCTAAATAGTTTTCGCTGATACTGATGGTAATGTTATTTGAAGTAGGATTTGGATACACATCAAAACTGCCGATTTCAAATTCATTCAATCCGGCGAACGTCATTATTAAATCAATTGAGATGATACTGTCACATCCTGCAGCATTTAAAATCGTATCAATGTACATGCCAGTTGTCGTGTACATTGTTCCGCTTGGTGCTGTGTATGCGTCTAAACCTGTTACCGAGATAGAAGACGTTGTAGCGACACAAATAGAGTCCATTTGAACATCATCAAAATAGTATGTTTTTGAACCGTTTGTTGCTCCATCCGTTCCGAAGTGGAAGAAGATAGATGCTTTGTCGTAGGTGTTGGCCAAATTGATAGCGGCCGTTCCCGCAGCTTCGTTGTTGAAGTTGAAATACAACGTTTCCCATTGTCCCGCAACAGTTGTCATTGCTTCTGTTTCAACAGAAATGTTAGGATTAGTGTGATCTTCTACTTTTAAACGAACAGGAATGTTAGCATCTGGAGACCAAACACGAACAGACATTACAGAATCAGTTGCTGTAAACGGAATTGCATTTGCAAGACCAAGGGGGGTGCTGACTGTTGTGCCCGCCCAAGTTTGAGCTGTCCCATCTTTAATAGCTTCTGCTACTGTATTCGTTGGATCTGTTGGGTCAACAACAACTGTTGCCGTGTTTCCCCCAAAGTCAGTCATGGTATAATCTACTAATGAATCCTCAAAAGTAATTGGAAGGTCAATTTGCAACAATGGTAAAGTAGGAATTCCCATTTGTACATCATCGAAATAGTATGTTTTCAAACCATTCGTTGCTCCATCCGTTCCAAAATCAAAGAAAAGAGAACCCATGTCATAGGTGTTGGCGATGTTAATAGGAGCTGTGCCTGTAACTTGATTGTTGAAGTTGAAGACTAAAGTTTCCCATTGTCCAGCAACAGTTGTCATTGTTTCTGTTTCTACAGAAATATTAGGGTTGGTGTGATCTTCTACTTTAAAACGTATCGGAATGTTAGCATCTGGAGACCAAATACGAACAGACATTACAGAATCAGTTGCTGTAAACGGAATTGCATTTGCAAGACCAGATGGTGTACTTACTGTTGTTCCAGCCCACAATTGAGCTGAAGCGTTTTTCACTACCTCAGCTGCCATATTTGTAGGATCAGTAGGATCAACAATAACTGTAGCCGTGTTTCCCCCAAAGTCAGTCATGGTATAATCAACAGCTGCACTTTCAAATGTTACTGGAAGATCAATCTGTGCAAGAGGGTTTACAGTCGGTGCAACCAATTGGATGTCATCAAAAAGGTAGGTAGATGTCGCGCCTCCAGTTCCCATAGTTCCCAGTTCCCATATAAGAATAATTTTTTGGTAGGTATTGGCTGTATTAATTGCTGTAAAGTCGAAAGTAAGTTCTTCCCAAGTATTCGCAACCATAGAGGTGTCCTCTTTCTCAAAGGATATACCACCATTTGTTGCATTCTCAACTTTCAATAGAACACGAGCTCCTGCTACAGGAGAATACACCTTCATTTTAAAGATTTTGTTTGTAGTGAAATCGAGATTGTTGGTCATTGTCAAAAGACTTCCACCCCAAACTTGGCCTGGACTTTTAATCATTTGACCTACAGTTGCACTCGTATTTATTCCACTCACTTGAGCATTTGGAATTACAGTTGCTCCACCTCCATCGAAGTTCGTAAATGTATACGCAATCGTCGTGGATTCAAAGTTGATTGGTGGCGCTAGCGTTTGTGCTGCAATATTACCGGACAAAAAAATGGCGGCAATGTAGAAGAATAATCTTTTCATATGTCTTATGTCTTAAAGTTTTAATTAGAGGCTAAATATAGGAATTAAAAACCAATATTGTACAATGTACTATAAGTTTCTTTTCGTTTTAAATAAGACGGATTGGCTGCCCGCTATGCAACAAAAAAGGCCGAACATTTTAGTTCAGCCTTTTCTATATATTATTTTTTCAGCTGCACTAAAAGCAGCGTTTTCTAATCTAATTTGTATTTCTCTCTTTCTTTTATTTCCTCTGCCTCATACTGCTCTATTGCTTGTTCGTGCATTCTTTCTGACTTCACAGCAGAAGAAAAATTTGTGTAATTCAATCAATCAGGATAAATCCTCAATTCAAAATCCTTATTTTTACAAAAAACTCAAAAAAACCGAATGATCAACTTCGAAAACACGCTCGAATTCGCTCAAAAAATGGATCAAAACGACCCTTTGCGTTCGTTTAGAGACAAATTTTATTTTCCAACGTTCACCCAAGATGGCCCTGTTTATTTGACGGGAAATTCTCTTGGCTTGCAACCGAAAACAACGTCAAGTTATATTCAAGAAGAGTTAGACGCTTGGCATAAATTCGGTGTAGAGGGCCATTTCCTAGCGAAAAAACCATGGGTGGCCTATCACGAGTTTTTAACGGCAAAAGCAGCGAAAGTTGTTGGAGCAAAAGAAGAAGAGGTAGTGGTAACGCACTCTCTGACAACGAATCTCCACTTGTTAATGGTATCGTTTTATCGTCCAGAAGGTAAAAGAACGAAGATTTTGTGCGAAGGAAAAGCATTCCCAAGTGATCAATATGCTCTGAGTTCGCAAGTCAAATTTCATCAACTTTCGGTAGAAGAAAACTTGGTGGAAATGTTTCCAAGAGAAGGCGAACACACTTTGCGAGATGAAGATGTTGTTGCCAAAATCAATGAACTTGGAGATACCCTTGCGTTGGTTATGATCGGCGGAGTAAATTACTATACAGGGCAATTATTCGACATGAAAACCATCACAGCTGCAGGTCATGCCGTTGGCTCGGTCGTTGGTTGGGATTTAGCCCACGCTGCTGGAAATGTAGAATTGAAATTGAACGAATGGAACGTAGATTTTGCCGCTTGGTGTACCTACAAATACATGAATTCGTCACCGGGTGGAGTTTCGGGAATGTTCGTTCACGAAAAGCATGCTTACAATACTGATTTACCTCGATTCGCAGGATGGTGGGGCCATAATAAAGAACGTCGTTTCCTAATGGAATCACAATTTGATCCCGTGCGCGGGGCCGAAGGTTGGCAATTGAGCAATGCACCCGTTCTTGGAATGGCAGCGCATTTAGCGAGTCTAGATATTTTCGACGTAGCCGGAATGGAAAACATTTTTGCCAAAAGAAATATACTTACCGCCTATTTAGAATTTATAATCGACGGTGTTTCGGAAAGAAATAAAGACAGATGTTCGTTCGAAATAATAACACCACGCGACAAAACAAAACGTGGCGCACAATTGTCTATCTTAGTGCACGGAATGGGCAAACCTTTGTTTGAGAAAATCTCAGAAAAAGGAGTGATAGCAGATTGGCGAGAACCAAATGTAATCCGAATTGCCCCAGCGCCCTTGTATAATTCATTCGAAGATTGTTTCCGATTCGGGAAAATTTTAGAGGGATCAATTACAAATTAATCAATTTCGAATGTGTGAATTACGGATTACGAAAGCAACCGCAATACGCAATACTTGCCTTTAACCATGACTTTAGAAACCCTAATAAAAGCAAAATACGTAGGCGAACTCGACAATACTTTCGCTTATTCTACTTTGGGTTTCCAAACCATCGCGGTTCTGGTTGGCGGAATCGTTTTGTGGCGAGTAAGCAATGCCATGCACAAAAAGAAATTACAAAAAAGAGCAGGGAAAGAACATTTTAAAACCCGTTTCTCTGAACATTTGAAGAACAGGTAATCTAACTTCTTCCCCCTTTTGGAGTGGGATCGAGGGGAGGACAACAGTAATTAGAATTCATAAACATGAAAAACATAGCAATCGTAGGAGCAGGATTAGTAGGAAGTTTACAAGCACTTCTCATGGCCAAAAAAGGCTACAACGTTCAAGTGTTAGAAAACCGTGAAGACAAACGAAAAGCAGAATTCCTAGGTGGTCGATCGATTAATTTAGCCATGTCAGACAGAGGTTGGAGAGCATTAGAAATGGCTGGCGTTTCGGACAAAATTCGTGAGTTTGCACTACCAATGTACAAACGTTGCATGCATGATTTGGAAGGAAATTTGACCTATCAACCTTATGGGCTAAATAACGAGGCGATTTATTCTGTATCGCGAGGACTTTTGAATCAAACATTGATGAACGAAGCCGATGCTTGTGACAATATCGAATACAAATTCAACCTAAAATGCAAGGATGTAGATTTGAGAGACAACACACTTGTCATGCAAAACTTAAACAAGCAAATCGAAACCTTCAAATTCGATAAAATGTTTGCCTGTGACGGAGCGTTTTCAGCAGTTAGAGGGAGATTGCAAAGAACTACAGGATTCAACTACCAGCAAAGTTATTTGGGTCACGGGTACAAAGAATTGGAAATTCCTGGTAATGAAGATGGAACATACAAATTGGAAAGTGATTGTTTGCACATTTGGCCGCGAAGTGAATTTATGATGATCGCTTTGCCCAACATTGATGGCAGTTTTACGCTCACTTTGTTCATGTCTTTAACGGGAAAAGAGTCTTTTGAAAAACTCGATTCAAACGAAAAAATTCGCGCGTTCTTCCAGGAAAAATTCGCCGATGCTGTTCCTTTGATTCCTAATTTGATTGAAGACTTTAATAGTAATCCAGTCGGAAGTTTAATGACAGTGAAATGTGACCCTTGGCATTACAACGATGATATTTTGCTGCTTGGTGATGCGGCGCACGCCATCGTTCCTTTCTATGGACAAGGTATGAACGCTGGCTTTCAAGACTGTTCTGTTTTTCAAGACATGTATGAAGCAAGACATGGAAATTGGGATGGATTGATGAAAGACTTCTCAGATGTTCATTATAAAAATGGACATGCCATTGCCGATTTAGCCTTGTACAATTATATCGAAATGCGCGACAAAACGGCCGACCCGGATTTCCTTCTTCGAAAGAAGATAGAATCGAAGTTTTCGAAAATGTACCCAGATCGCTGGTTGCCGTTATATTCACAAGTAACCTTTAGTCAAACTCCTTATGCCGAAGCTGTTGAAAATGGGAATCGTCAGCGTGCAATTATGGATGAGGTGATGGAAATGGAGAATATTCATAACATTTGGGACGATTCACAAGTTATAGATAAGATAAACCACCTTTTAGACAAACAAAAAACGTATGCGTAACGGACTTTTATTTTTATTCACCTTTCTTTTCACCTTCGGGGCAGTGGCTCAGCGCGATTTGACCTACCGGAAAAAGAACAGCAAAGTCTTCGGAGGAGCGCGAGACTTTAGTAATTATCGACCGTATGGAATTCAGTTTTCAATCGGCCCGAATTACACCTTTACGAAGATGAAGAACGAGACGATTTCTCCAGATTCAACGTATCAAGGTCAACGATTCAGATACAACCAAGACCCCGCAGGCAGAGCAGGCTTGTACGCCGAAGTGGGAATGGCGCATTACCCAATGGCGAGTCCAAAAATTTTATTGTTTGGAAACAGGTTATTGTCTTACGTAGATTGGGGTTTGGGAGTCCGCATTCATGGAGGAAAAGAAGAAACTATAGTACAAAAGACTGATGCTTCTGGAACAAATGTTATCTCTGAAGAAACAGGAAAAGGTGAGTTTTACAACATCAACGGGTCAGCGAGATTTGCCGCTCATTTCAATTATTATTTCCCGAACAACATTCACTTTATCGACAATGGATTAGGTGTAAATGGAAATTACCGCAGTCTTGCGCGTGATTCGCTTAACCAAAGTTACAATGGAATCCACTTCCCAGAAACGCAACGCTTCAACAATAATTTAGACGTTCTTTTGCATTACGATATCGCTTTCGGATGGAAAATGAGAAGAGGTTATTACATCATGGTTGGACCTCAAATTCCAATTTTAGGATTATACGAATGGAAGGGTGGAAGTCCAAAAATTGACTGGTTCTCTTCGAAATATTATCCTGTAACACTCAAAGTGAAATTCATTTGGTTGTTCAAACAAAAATCGAATGGTTGTAATACAGGATCAGACGAAGACAAGAAACGCGAGAAAGAATATCAGCAGAATCGATAGAACATGAAGAAGATTTTTCACCTCAGTTCGTGCAGCACTTGCCAGCGAATTATTAAAGAACTCAATCCAGGGAAAGATGTCGAAATGCATGACATCAAGGAGAAGAACATCGATGGAAAAACATTGGATTGGTTGAAAGAAAAAGTGGGCTCGTATGAAGCTTTATTTTCGAAAAGGGCGATGAAATATCGAGGTTTAGGTCTTGATAAAATGGAATTGACCGAAGCCGATTATCGAAAACACATCCTCGCAGAATACACCTTTCTAAAACGACCTTTCATCATCAACGGGAAAGAAGTTTTCATCGGCAACGCCAAAAAAGAAGTCGAAACGGCTTTGAATAGCTTTAGCAAGTAAAAGGTTTGCCACGAATTGCACGAATTTTCACTAATACTCGTAATAAAGTCGTGTTATCTGATTTCCGCTTATCACGCGCTTACATTTGCTATATCCATCCGCACCCAATAATTCGTGGCTAATAACCCTTTAAAACCTAACTTCGCCTCATGAAACCCACGCATCTTCGAGCACATTTGGCTTTGTTTATCGTCAACACCTTTTACGGGGCTAACCACGTTATCGCCAAGGGAATCATGCCCAACATTTTAACGCCGAATGTTTTCATTTTACTCCGCGTTGCTGGAGCGACAGCACTTTTTTGGCTGATTCGTCTCTTCTCAAAATCGAGAGAAAAAGTAGAACGAAAAGACTTAATTCGAATCGCAGCTTGTGGCGTTTTCGGAGTCGCTGTAAACCAATTGTTTTTCTTTCATGGATTAAATTTATCGTCGTCGATCAACGCTGGAATTATCATGACCTTGAACCCAATTATGGTGGTTATTTTATCTTACTTTCTTTTGAAAGAAGCCATTACGCCTTATCGCGTAGCAGGCGTTTTATTGGGGGCTACCGGAGCCGGATTACTAACTCTAGCCTCCAGTTCCGAAAACCCAGAATTGGCTGTCGGCGATTTATTTCTTCTGATAAATGCAGCGAGTTATGCAGTGTATTTGGTGCTGGTAAAACCTTTGATGAGTAAATACAAACCAATTACCGTTATTACCTACGTTTTTCTTTTTGGTCTGATTCTCGTAGCTCTTTTTCCGCTAACATTAAGAGATTTGGCCCAAACCGATTTTTCTTTGTTGCAAGGCGTTGTGCTTGCTAAAGTACTGTACGTGATTATTGGAGTAACATTTTTAGCGTACTTATTAACCGTTTATGGATTGAGCAAATTGAGTCCGTCCGTTTCGAGCGCCTACATTTATACGCAGCCTGTTTTGGTTATCTTTTTTGCTATTTTGTTCGCCTACATTGGCTTTACGGAAGATTATACAAATACAATTACCGCTCAGAAAATCTTTTATATGATCCTGATTTTTGTTGGAGTTTATGTGACTAGTTTAAAACGCAAAAATTAGGTTATTACACCCTTTCCTTCCGTCCCTCCCTGTCTGCCGACGAGGCAGGCTCAAGGAGGAAAATCCAATCGCAAGCAATCTTTGGGCCCATTGCGTGAAAAAAGCCGTAAATTTACCCCCTAAAACAGTATCTATGTTGCAATCCATGACCGGCTTCGGAAAAGCCACGGGGAGTTTTGAAGGAAAGAAAGTTTCCGTTGAAATTCGCGCGCTCAACAGCAAAACGATGGACTTAAGTATCCGTTGCCCAAGTGTTTACCGACCAATTGAAGCGAATATCCGCAAAGTTGCCCAAACCGAAATGGAGCGAGGAAAAGTAGATGTGAACATCAATATTGAAGAATCGGGGGATGCCAAAAGTGTTGCTGTTAATCGTTCGTTGGTCAAAGCCTATTACGAAGATTTGAAATCTGTGAACGAAGAAATCTGTGAAAAAAGTCAGGATTATTTAAGTATGATCATGCGTTTACCAGACGTGATGGTAAGCGAAAAAGAGGAATTGAATGATGATGAAACAACATTCATGACCAACTTAACAAAAGAAGCGTGTGACAAATTGAATGGTTTCCGCTCGCAAGAAGGTGAAGCATTGATCATAGAATTTACGGAGCGAATCGAAGACATTCGCCGACTTATGATTGAAATAGAGACTTTCGAACCTATGCGCGTGGCAGCTGTTCGTGAGCGTATGCAAAAGCAATTGGATGAAATCGAGAACGGTCAATATGATCCGCATCGTTTGGAACAGGAATTGATTTTTTATGTTGAGAAATTCGACATCGCAGAAGAGAAAATGCGCTTGACGAATCACCTCGATTATTTCTTGGAAACGATGAAAATGAAAAGCACAGGGCGCAAACTCGGATTTATCACACAAGAAATTGGAAGAGAAATAAACACTTTGGGAAGCAAGAGCAATCAAGCCGACATGCAGAAAAAAGTGGTGGAGATGAAAGACAACCTTGAAAAAATAAAAGAGCAAGTGCTCAATACTTTATAAGATGGAACAAAACGGCAAATGTGTAATTTTCTCGGCGCCGTCCGGGGCAGGTAAAACAACAATCGTTCATGCCATGTTGAATTCAATTCAGCAATTGGCATTTTCTGTTTCGGCTACAAGTCGCGACCCAAGACCGAACGAAACGGACGGAAAAGACTATCACTTTTTAAGGGTTGAGAAATTCCAGGAGGCAATTCTAAAAGAAGAATTCGTAGAGTGGGAAGAAGTGTATACCAACAATTATTATGGAACTTTAAAATCAGAAATCGAAAGGATTTGGGAGGAAGGAAGAACCGTAATTTTTGACGTTGATGTGATTGGCGGATTGAATTTGAAGCAAATATTTGGAGATAATGCCTTGGCAATATTCGTTCACCCGCCAAGCATAGATGTGCTAGAACAAAGACTGCGAAACAGAAGTACGGAGACAGAGGAGAAAATCCAACAACGCATGAGCAAAGCGCGAACGGAGCTGGATAAAGCAAAAAAATTCGATGAAATCCTAATAAACGACAGTTTAGAAAGTGCTATTTCAGAAGCGAAAAAACTAGTAAAAAACTTCATCAAATCATGAACATAGGATTGTATTTTGGCTCTTTCAATCCGATTCATGTCGGGCATTTGATTATTGCCCAATACATGATCCAAAGAGATGATATCGACGCCGTTTGGTTTGTTGTTTCACCTCAAAACCCGTTTAAAAACAAATCAACGTTACTTCAAGATTATCACCGTTTGGCTTTGGTTCGAATTGCCACGGAAGACGAGCCGAAGTTCAAAGCAGAAGACATTGAATTTGGCCTCCCGCAACCGAGTTATACGATTGATACCTTAACCTATTTAAAAGAAAAACACCCCGACAAAAACTTTAGTTTATTAATGGGTGAGGATAACCTTCGTGGCTTCAATAAATGGAAAAACTACGAACAAATTTTGGCCAATCATCACCTTTTTGTTTATCCAAGAATTGAGGGAGAACCAATTGAACACACTTTAAAAGACCATGCCTCAGTTACGTTTTGTGAAGATGTTCCCTTGATGAAAATTTCAGCAAGTTACATTCGTCAACAAATCAAAGAAGGAAAATCAGTGGATTTTCTGCTGAACGAAAAAGTCGCGAAGTACGCAGATGAGATGAATTTTTATCGTTAGGGCGAAAATTTTTTCGTCCTAAGGTTTTGTTTTAAACAAGAACACTTTCACATTCGCTTTTTCTTTAGAATCAACAACTTTCAATCCGTTACTTTCACTCAGGTTCATTAATGGAACGCCAGATTCAAGCGGACCAAAATGACTGTCCCAAAATAGATAATCTCCCCAAGAAGGACGAGGCTTCATGTCGGATGAATTCAAGAGACGAACGGATGAACTTTTCAGCATGTAATTTTCTCCAAGGAGCAAACAAAAATAGGGACTCGTTGTCCAAATTTTCTTTCCTTTCAAGTCTTCTTTATTGGAATCGAAAACTTCTTTTGTAATCACTTCCATCGGTTTCACTACTTTCTTTAAGTAGGGTGTGAAAAGTAAATAAAGGGTCAATATTCCGCAAAAACCAATCGCAATTGGATCCGAAAGTTTAGGCCATTTCCAAGGTGTTTTCCACAAGAAGTAAAACTGACAAACGAGAAATGAAGGCAAGGCTTGCGTGGCAATTCGTGTTAGTCCCATAGAGCCGTTTTGTCCGCTTCCCCAGAAATAACTGTGGGCGAAAATGATTCCTAAAAAGGTCCCGAATCCTAAGAAAGTCATGCCACAAGTTTGTATGTTAAACTCCTTTTTTGCAAAGTGAAGAATGGTGGCTGGAATGGACAAAATGAATAAAAACAAACCATGATTTCCAAGAAAGTTCTTGTAGCTCATCAGATAATGATCGTAGGTTCCGACACCATAAATGTTATTGCCAAGATGGTACGGCGAACGATTGAAATACCACAAGAAGTCATCGAAAACGAACCAACCTATTATCGCGAAAACAATAAAGGGCGCAAACAAATAAAGAATCGCTTTCCACTGCCGAACGTAAGTCAAGAGTATTAAACCGAGTAGAAAAGGCAATTGTCCTTCGCTTCTTGAGAACATCAATACACCGATTAAAAAGGCAAAAATAAGATACTTTTCTTTGACCCAAAACCACATTGCGACGAGTAATAACAGCGAAAACAAAGGCTCTGTATTGCCTGATAAAATGGTATTGGAATAATCTTGTGTGAGCAATAAAAAGAAAGGAAAGGACAGCGCAAAGTAACGGTTGACTTGAAAATGACTGAGAATGCGCCAAGCAAAAAGAACGGTCAAAAGAAAAACAAGAACGTTAAAAAAGATCATTCCGCCTAGTCCAAATTGGGCGAAAGAGCTCGTCAGAATAGTAAAAAGAGGCTTGTTCCACAATTCCAAAAATAAAATGGGGTGGTCCCAACTGGCAGCGGAATAAAAATAATGAACGATTCCGTCTCCTGGATCGATGGGTGCAGTTAATTGAGAATAATTATAAAGTAACCACGCCAATGAAAAAAGGAGCGTGATTAGGTAGGACCATTTCTGTTTTAGGAAAGTCAATTAGAATTTCATTTCAGGAACGTGATCAGGAATGACTAACTCGCCTTCCGTTTTCGAAACAATTTCTTCGACACTGACGCCTGGCGCTCTTTCAACAAGGTGAAATTTTCCATCCTTAATGTCTAGCACAGCAAGTTCCGTGACTACTTTATTAACACAACCAACACCCGTTAAAGGAAGTGAACATTGTTTTAAAATTTTCGATTCGCCCGCGCGGTTCGTATGCATCATGGCCACAATAATGTTTTCGGCAGAGGCAACTAAATCCATCGCGCCGCCCATTCCTTTCACCATTTTTCCTGGAATTTTCCAGTTGGCGATATCCCCGTTTTGCGCCACTTCCATAGCGCCGAGAACAGTCAACTGAACATGTTGTCCTCG
Source organism: Flavobacteriales bacterium UBA4011 (assembly GCA_002384725.1). Taxonomy (GTDB): domain Bacteria; phylum Bacteroidota; class Bacteroidia; order Flavobacteriales_D; family Crocinitomicaceae; genus UBA2040. The sequence continues at coordinate 13,982 of DGBF01000081.1, read as the reverse complement.
AATCATTGCAAAGGACATAGCGGAATCAAAATACACAGCACCTTTGCGAGCTGTAATTGTTTGTTTTCCGGCGTTGATCAAATCAGCATCTTCGTCACCATCAAAAGGAAAAGCGCCCATGCCTAGAATACCGTTCTCCGACTGAAATTCAACGTCAATTCCTTCTGGAATATAGTTCGCAACCAAGGTTGGGATGCCGATTCCAAGGTTCACGTACCAACCGTTTCTGAGTTCTTGTGCTATTCTTTGCGCGATGCCGTTTTTGTCTAGTGCCATGAGAGTTGCATTGAAGACTCAAATTTAATGAATTATATGGGAAATACTAGGGGGTGATTTTATCACCTGGTTGTGTATTCTGTGGAATTCAACTAATCCAGTTTCAGAATCTCCAATTTGATGTTTTTCAGCTCAACCTTCACCATGTGCGGATTGAAGAAATACAACCTTAATTCATCATCATCCGAATTCCACTTTTCGATCGGATAATTCAAGATAAAAGAATGATCGTTTTTAACGCCGTTATACCAGCGTGTTGTCCACCAATCGTGATGACTGTTCTCACCATTTTTATTAAAAACGGAATAAGTAAAAACCACTTCATCTTTTGGGCTATCGATGCCAACCACACCTGAAACATGAAGTTGAATTTTACAATTTTTCAAACTATCAGGGATTTTCAATCGATGAATTTCAGCAAATTCAAAAGTGGTCGCTGGTTTTGATATAAGGGTATCAACAAGGGTTGTTTTTTGGAAAGACTTCTTTCGTTTGAAAGCTAAAAACCCATTTGATTTATCCAGAAAAAGAGTGTCGTAGTTGAGTAAATCTTTCTTAGGTAGAAACAAATTTGTACGGCTTAGAATAATATCTGAAGCTTGATTTGCCACACCTGAAATTGCCGGTAAATATTGATGTTCAGAATATCGATTGTGCATGGGCCACGTGAGATTCATCAAGTGATACATGGTAACGGAAGTGTTTCCTTTGTCTAACTCTTTATACACAATATCGTAGAATTCTTGCGTCATTCTGTCGTCGGGAGAGAAGACGGAAGTGTCCAAATTCATCTTTGGAATCATTGAAATGGGGAAGAATAAAAACCCTAAAAATAGGAATTGACCTTTGGGAATTCTTTCGATCAATCGAGCTAAAAGCAAGAGTGCGAGAATGATTAAATACATCCCAACTCGATCTTCCGGATAGTTAACCTCCATGAAATTGGCGAGAATTAAAATAACGACAACGTGACCAAAAAAGAACCAGCCCAGCATGGTTTCACTCTCAGAAAAGAAGGGCGAAAAACCAATTTTTAGCCATTTTAGAATTAAAACTAAAATCATTAAAATTCCGATCAATAGGAAAATCCACTTTAGGAATTCAACGTCCGTGTAAATCGTATATCGAGATAATGTGGTTCCTGTAACTTCCCAAAACCCGTCCATACTTCCGTAATACAAAGCGCCTCCTTCTTTTAAAACGCGTGCAAAAATTCCAGCGGGAACAATGACAGTGGCAAATAATAAGTGGATGCCTAAATGAACAATTTGTTTCTTTCTCCCAAGGGATTCTTTCTGTCTGAATTGCTGAATAAGAATAAACAAAGCAGCCAGAACAATTGA
>DGBF01000081.1:0-12151 GCA_002384725.1 Flavobacteriales bacterium UBA4011 | reverse complement strand
ACAGATATTTTTACGCTCAACCGACTTAAAAAAACCAAGGCTGCTAAGAAAAAAGCCAATGAAATCCCGTATCCACGACAGTTGGCAAAATATTCTAGAATGAAAGGGATACAGGTGGTTCCAACCAGAACGAATAAACGAATCAGGTAATTTTTGTGAATGGAAATGAGTTGCGTTAGTGCCCAAAAATAAATGGGAAAGGAAAGTAAATTGGGAAGTCGCAGCATAAAAAAATTTTCGCCAAAAAGTTTGTAAATTCCACGACAAACAACGCTGTTTAAAAGATGGTTATTTGCATCGACTATGCTATTTGGACCAAAGAAATAACCTGTTTCAATGTAATGTAAAAACGTCGCCGCTTCGTCGTGCAGGATATCGATATATAAAGCACGAAGGAAGAGATAAACAAACAGACAGAAAAAGAGGCCAATCGAAATGAAACGATAGCCTTTTTCAAAATGCCATTTATCAGGAAACATTAAGCTCGGGGTTTTATCGTTCGTTGCTCTATGCGTTTTTTGAATTTATCGCCTTGAAAAATACGTTGAACGAATATTCCAGGGGTATGAATTTCATTTGGATCTAAGGCGCCAGCAGGAACCAATTCTTCCACTTCGGCAACGGTAATTTTGCCTGCCATTGCCATCATTGGATTGAAATTTCGAGCAGTGGCTTTATAAATCAAATTTCCTTCTGTATCGCCTTTCCAAGCTTTGACAATAGCAAAATCAGCAGTAAGTGCTGACTCTAAAATATGCGGTTTACCGTTGTATTCACGAACCTCTTTTCCTTCGGCAACTTCTGTTCCGTATCCGGCAGGTGTAAAAAACGCAGGAATTCCAGCACCACCAGCACGACATCTTTCCGCCAAAGAACCTTGTGGTATCAAATCAACTTCCAATTCACCGGACAACATCTGACGTTCAAATTCATCGTTCTCACCAACGTAAGAACTAATCATTTTTTTGATTTGCTTTTTTTGAAGTAACAAGCCCAAACCAAAATCGTCGACTCCAGCGTTATTAGAGATACACGTTAAGTTTTTCACTCCAAGATCAACCAATTTAGCGATTGAGTTTTCGGGAATACCACAAAGTCCAAAACCACCCAACATCAGGGTCATATTGTCTTGTATTCCGTTTAGTGCTTCGTTTACGTCTTTTACTACTTTGTTCATGCTATAAGAATGGATTTTCGTCGTCAGACTTTTTTGGTTCTTTATAGAAATAATATTCACCTCCAGAGACACCTTGAAGGGCGTCACAACTAAATTGGAGCGGATCGTATCCTTTTGGTTTTTCAAATTCTCCTTTGGATATTTTTACTTTGGGATCTTTATACAGTTTATTGATGTAGTAACCGAAAGCAGGGAGTGCTGCTGCTGCACCTTGACCTATACCAGTCGATCCCCAACGGATTGCTCTTTCTTCACCACCGACCCAAACTCCAGTTACCAATTCGGGCGTATACCCAACGAACCATGCATCTGAGTTATTTTGAGTTGTACCTGTTTTTCCAGCCATTGGTGTCCTAATATTGGCATAAGGCGCCGAACCCCTCAATCGCCGAGAAGTCCCAACGTTAACGACCCCTTCTAGCATTTTGATCATTTCATACGCTACATTTTGGTTTAATACTTCTTTTGTTCTCGGCTGTGCTTGATAAATAACATTTCCATTTCGGTCTTCAATGCGAAGAATGGTTGTTGGTGAATTATAAATTCCCTGATTCACGAACATCGCTTGTGCTGGAATCAGTTCCTTCAAAGTAAGGGACATAGTGCCTAAACACATAGGCGGTGTAATTTGACTTCGCGGTAAATTGATATCTACATCACGCAAGAATTTCGCAATGTTTTCTTTGCCGGCCAAAGGTCCCATTGAGGACATCACGGCGACTGTAGTCGGATTGGAAGAATACGCTAACCCTGTAGCCATACTTCCAGCAGCTTTACCTCCTGGGCACCAATTACCAACGCAATATCCCCCTGAAAAAGTAGTGCATGGTTTGGAGGCTCCCATGGCCAATGCTGTGGCATAAACGAAAGGCTTAATAGTCGACCCAACTTGTCTTTTGGTTTGACTGACGCAATCGTAGGAGAAATGACGAATATCTGCACCGCCTACCCACGCTTTAATAAACCCTGTTTGAGGTTCTACAGATAACATTCCACCGCGCAAAAACGTTTTATAATAAAGGATAGAATCAAGAGGAGACATAGTGGTATCGATATCTCCATTCCAAGAGAAAACAGACATATCTGTCGGTTGAGAGAAGTTTTTATCAATTTGTTTTTTAGTTAAACCAGCCGCTTTAAGCGATTGATATCTTCCTGATTCGTGTTTTGCTCGTTTTATCGATCGCGCAACTTGTTCTTCAGATAAATCTCGATATGGAAAAGACTTCAACCCTTCTAATTGTTTTCTAAATTTGGGCTGCATTATTTTTAAATGCGTTTCCATCGCCTCTTCCGCATGTTGCTGCATTTCTAAATTCAAGGTGGTGTAGATTTTTAAACCATCGTTGTAGATGTTCCACTTTCGTCCGTCGGCACGTTGGTATTTTAAAGAGCCATCGGGTTTGATTTCATTAAATAGATCCTTCAATTCTTTGCGAATGGCTTCTCTAAAATAAGGCGCAACTCCTTCTTTGTGATCGACTATTTGATAATCAACAACAATTGGTGTTTGAATGAGTTTGTCGTATTCTTCTCGAGAAATTTTCGTACGGAGAGCACCATTGTTCTCATTACTGTTTTTCAACCATTGAAATAGAACTTGGTTTCTACGGTTCGCTGCTCGGGTGCTATCTTTTGATCTTTGTGCGGCAACATCTACATCTAGAATTTTATCAATCGATTCATTTTTTCTGTTGGCCAACCACTGACGATAATTCTTTACTTCGTGCGTGTGCGGATTGTACAATGCGGGGTTTTTGCACATACCAACTAACATCGCCGCTTCCGATTTTGTAAGATCGATGGGTTTTTTATTGAAGTAAATTTTCGCTGCATTTTCTATTCCAACAGCGTTGTACAAGAAATCAAATTGATTTAGGTACATAGTTAGGATTTCCTCTTTCGTAAATCGTTTTTCAAGACGTGTTGCGATAATGTTTTCTTTTGCTTTTTCATTTACGCGGGTCATTAAACGCCCCGCTTTTGAGTTGGAAACCGCACTTGGGGTATAGTTTTCACCTCTGGCTGCTGCCTCTTCACGCATTTGAAGGGTAAAAAGAAGTTTTGCCAATTGTTGCGTAATTGTCGACCCACCCCCATCTTGACCTGCACGTCCAATGGCTCTAGCTAAAGCTTGAAAATCGATTCCATTGTGTTCCATGAAGCGCTCATCTTCCGTGGAAATCAAAGCGTCAAATACATAAGGGGAAATCTGTTCATAAGGAACGCTTGTTCGGTTAATTTGCCAAAAACGGCCCAATTCAGTCTCAGCATCATCAGCATAAACCATAGAAGCCAACAGCTCAGGAGGATTATCTAGCATGGAAACAGGCGGCATAGAGCTGTTGGGCTGAAACAACACCAAGCAAATTATGAACGTTAGGGGAAAAAACCCTAAAATATAGATAAGACGACCATACTTTTTCTTCTCTTGTGGAGAAAGGGGGGCCTTCTTTTCCCCCTTTTTTTCCTGCCTTTTCGCCATAATACTATCGAATGAAATAATAGGTAAATTTAATTAATATTCTTCTAATCAGTTAATAACGAATTAATATAGCATATCGCGCCTTTGACTGTCTAATTTTAGAAGCACAAACAGTAAAATTGAAAAACTCATCATCGAAGACCCACCATAGCTAAAGAAGGGTAGTGGAATCCCAATGACAGGGACAAATCCAATGTTCATTCCAATGTTTATGGCAAAATGATAAAACAAAATCATACCTACGGAATAGGCATATATTCGATAATATCGATTTCGTTGACGTTCTGCTATTAATAAAATGCGGAAAAGCATGAAAAGGTAAACAGCGATTAAAATAACAGAACCGATAAACCCCCATTCTTCCGCAAAAGGGCTGAAAATAAAATCGGTTTCGCTTTCAGGCACATGATTTGCTCGCACACTTGACAAGGAAGCTCCTTTATACCCTTTTCCTGCAAATCCGCCTGAGCCGACAGCGGCCATTGCTCTAAATCGGTTATAATCTTCACCATCTTTATCTTCCACCATCCCAAGAACTAACTCTATTCTTGATTTCTGGTGCGGGGCTAATCCATTGAATAAAAAACTAACTGAGAGAGACATGAAAGTTGACAAAAGAAAACCGATGATCACGACAATAAATGCTCGTTTTTTCTCTCTTTTTGAAGACATTCGGGATAACAACCAATACACGATGCCACCTAAAGCAGCTATGGCAATTATTACACCAACGAGCCCTGGGATATGCAGGCCTGGAATGAATAAACCAAAAGTAGTTTTTGAAATAAGCAAAGTGACTATACAGAGAAAAACCACGTAAAACATAATAGGAATAAAGTGAGTTCCCAGCCATGTTTGTTTAAATCGGATACCCGGGAAAGCATTTGTGATTTTTAGTATGAGCGGATCATAACTTAAACCCTCGCGATATAAGACGAAAAGGAAGGAGGTAAAAACGACAACTGTTCCAGCATCCGGTTGCAGCATAATTAAGACAACGGGAACCAAAATAATGGTATTTGAAATCAGCACTGTTTTCATGGTTTGCAAATGCATGCTGACCGTACTTAAATAACTGGAGAGGAGCAGCGCAGTGCCAATTTTTGCAAATTCTGCAGGTTGAATACCAAAACCACCAAAGCCAAGCCAAGCGTGCGCTCCGTTGATAGCGGGCATAAAAAGTACGATGACCAAAAGGGCTAAGGTTACACCATAAATCGGTAAGGCAAATTTGCGATAAATGGAAGAATCTATAAGAAAAACCAACAGCCCTAAAAACAATGAAACACCTATCCACATCACTTGTTTTCCGTAGGGCATTGCCATGTCGAATAGACTCGAATGTTCAGAATTGAAAGCGGTGGAATAAACGGTGGTTAAGCCCATCGTCACAAGAACAAGGTAGCAGACCAAAAGGGGCCAGTCAATATCTTGGGTTATATCGTTTTTCTTTCGCACTATAATCCAGAAAGATGGGCGTCCATAATACGTTTTTCTTTCGCTAAGTCTTTAACAGCTCTGTTCAAGTATTTTTCAATCATTAAACTGGCAGTTGGGGCAGACCAAGTTCCTCCAAAACCAGCATTCTCTATAAAAACGGCAATGGCTATTTTAGGATTGTTTAGAGGAGCAAAAGCAATAAATACGGAGTGGTCTTGTCCGTGTGGATTTTGGACAGTTCCAGTTTTACCACAGGTAATTATTTCGGAATTTCTGGCCATAATAGCTGTTCCTCCGGATTCATTCACCACACGACGCATGCCTTCTATAATAGGTGGATAATATTTGGCATCTACCATAGTGTAGTTTTTCTTTCGGAATTCAGGCAAAGTGCCCGAGTTTCCGACGCTTTTTACGAAATGAGGCGTATAAAACCAACCTTTATTGGCAATTATAGCCGCGAGATTTGCCATTTGAAGCGGCGTCATCGTTACCTCTCCTTGTCCAATAGAAACAGATCGAATAGTTGAGAAAGCCCATTGATGGTGACCATACCATTTGTCATAATATTTCGAGTCAGGAATTCGTCCTGGACGTTGCCCTGTAATGTCGCTAGGAAGTTTTTGACCCAAACCAAAACTATACATGTATTCTGCCCAAATATTCAAACCAACTTCGGCGTCGGCAAAAGCGGTTTTCTTTTTTCCCTGCTGAATGATTTTTCGGACAGCTTGATAATAATAAGGATTACAAGAAAACTGAACAGCCTTCATAATGTCCGACGGATAGCCATGGTTGTGGCATCCAACCAAACTTTTATTACATGGAAAACCAGTATTTACGTCTATCACGCCTTCTTGCAAAGCGATTAATGATTGAACCAATTTAAAAATGGATCCAGGAGGATATTCAGAAGCCAAAGGTCGAGGAAACAACGGTCTCCCTTCGTCCAACAAAAGTGCTGGGTAATTTTGTTTGATATTTCGTTTTCCAACCAACAAATTCGGATCGTATGAAGGCGCTGAAATCATTGACAATACCTCCCCGGTTGAAGGCTCAACAGCCACAATGCAGCCTTTTTTGTTCTGCATTAATTTTTCACCGTATGCTTGCAGTTCAATATCTAAGCCAAGTTTCATGGCTGGACTTTGCAAAGCGGTTGTATCATATTTTCCTCCAGCAAAAGATTCCAAAGCATTGTTCAAAGCAGAGGTAACAATATATTTTACTCCTTTTTGACCTCTTAAAGTTTGCTCGTAGTACCTTTCAATTCCAGCTCTCCCCATGTTGTCGCCAGACCTATAATAATTATGATATGCCGTATCGACAATATCTTCTTTATTGACTTCAGCAATGTAACCAAGAATATTCGCTCCACTTTTGTATGGATATTTCCGCATACTAGTGGGTTCTTCCCTAAAACCAGGAAATTTATCCAGATGAGGTGCGATATTGGCAATTTCATCCAGTGTTAATTCTTTGAGAAAGGGATAAGCCCTTACGGATTGGTAATTGGAGGTGGTTCTGTCTTGATTTTTGTTATAGTAAGTTCCCTCTCCTTCTCTAATTTCTATAAAACGAGCCCTCACCTCTTTTGGCGTCCAACCGATGAGCTTTGCAAATGCAGCAGTATCAAGATTGGTGATCTCTGATTCTTGCATCATGAGGTTGTAGTACGTTTCATTCGAAACCACCATTTTACCATTTCGGTCGAAAATCACGCCGCGAGGAGGTGTAATTTGGTGTCGTTTTTCAGCGATTCTTTGTGCCTCCAACGTCCAAGTATCATCAATAACTTGCATGTAGAAAAGCCGAAAACCATAGATAACACCTATCGTAGTAATAAATGTTATAATGACTATTCTGCGGGAATCAAAGTTCATCGTTCTTTTGGCTTTGGTACAAAGATAATTTGTAAGCCGACACTAAACAAAAATGAAACGATAAGACTTAATACAGTTTTCTGAATAATATAGACGATTTCACCAAAATTGGCTATTTCAAACAAGAAAAACCACAAATGATGAAAGAAGAGTAAAATTCCGAAGGTATAGATGAACCAAGAAGTACCCATTGTATATATGTTGGCTTCTTTTAGATTTTCGTAGTCATCTTGTTTTGCAAATCGAGCAAAAACTAAGGGTTTAAGGTAGGCAAAAACGACGAGTGCTGAAGCGTGTAAACCAAAAGTATCGCTCAAAAGGTCGATTGCAAAACCCATAGCAAAAGCAATGATCAATGAAAAGGCAATATTGAGATCATTTGGCAAAAGAAAAACGAACAAAGGGTAGACAATAATTAGGATTCCCCAGCCAAATTCAAGGTGATTTAAAATTAGTGCCTGAACCAAGACAAAAACCACGAAACGGATGCTATGTGTCACAAATTTATTCATCGTCTGGGTCTTTTGGAATGGTAGACTCTAATCGAACTTGTTCGCCCTTGAGTAAATTTTTAATCACGTATACTTTTTGCACCTTTTTAAAATTCGTTCCAAGTAAAATTTCAACATTCCATAAAGCTCTGCCTTCAATAGGTGAAACACGGTACACTTTTCCAACAGCTAAACCTCGGGGAAATATTCCGCCCCCGCCTCGAGTAATGACTTTGCCCCATTTTTTTATAGGCTTGTCGTTGGAAATACCGGTTAAATTCGCCAATCTGGCCTGATGTGTTTCCCACTTTAAGAATCCAAATGAACCATCTTCGACAAGCATAATGTCGATATTCGGGTTCATCGACAATATCGTTTTCACCAAACTGAAATGATCCGAAACTTGATAAACGGTTCCAACGATACCGCTCTCAGAAAAAACGCCCATTCCCTTTTTTATGCCTTGTTTTCGTCCAATGTTCAGCGACATATAATTGTTTCGCTTGTCGTAGGTCGACTTTAAGACGGTCGCCGGAATATAGGTGTATTGTTGTTCATACGTTGCATCGGTATCACGGATTGTATCTCTAACAATAATTTCGGTCGAACTAATTTGAATATAGTTTTCAGGAATTTTTTCACGAAGCCTTTTGTTGGCTTTGATTAATTCTCTATTCGTTTCGTCTTGGTGGAGAAAATGCGTTACAGAATTTCGCGCGGCCATAATGTTCCCTGTAACTTTATTTGATGTCGTCAAATACTGTGAACGAGGGAATGAAAGACTTGAAAAATAGGTTGCTAAAGCAATAAATTGAAGACCAACAAAAAGCAGGAAAATTCGAAAGCGTCTAAGAAAAGCGATTAAATTTTTCATGCTCTGGGGTTAACTAAGTCGAAAAGAAATTTTCTACTTAGTCGCGAATCAAGAATTGGAAACGGTGAATATTTTTCAAAGCAATACTTGTTCCACGCGCCACGGCTCTCAATGGATCCTCTGCAATGTGAACAGGTAATTTCGTTTTCGCTGAGATACGTTTGTCTAATCCTCTCAACATGGAACCACCACCGGCAAGGTAAATACCCGTTTTGAAGATATCAGCTGATAATTCAGGCGGCGTCATCTCTAAGGCGCTTAAAATAGCTTCTTCAATTTTTGAAATTGTTTTATCCAAAGCATGTGCAACTTCAGCATATGAAACAACGATTTCTTTCGGAATTCCCGTCATTAAATCACGTCCACGAACTGCAAAATCGGGGGGAGGATTATCCAATTCTGTCAAGGCAGAACCTACTTCAATCTTAATTTGTTCAGCGGTACGTTCACCCACCAAAATATTGTGTTGACGACGCATATACTCTTCAATATCACTTGAGAAATCATCACCTGCAATACGAATAGATTTATCACAAACGATACCTCCTAATGCGATAACGGCAATTTCAGTTGTTCCACCTCCTATGTCAATAATCATGTTTCCCATCGGCTCTTCCACATCGATACCAATACCGATTGCAGCCGCCATTGGCTCATGAATCAAATACACTTCTTTTGCTCCAGCATGCTCTGCACTATCTCGCACGGCACGTTTTTCAACTTCCGTAATTCCAGAAGGGATACAAATCACCATTCGAAGCGAAGGGTTGAAAAGACTTTTTCCAGGATTAATCATTTTGATAAATCCACGGATCATTTGTTCCGCACTTTGGAAATCGGCAATCACACCATCTTTCAGAGGGCGGACTGTTTCAATCAACTTGTGCGTTTTTCCATGCATCTGTTGTGCCTTCTTTCCAATAGCGACCACACGGTTACTTTGAATGTCTATCGCAACAATAGAAGGTTCATCTACAACGACCTTGTCGTTCATGATGATCAAGGTGTTCGCTGTTCCTAAGTCAATCGCGATTTCTTGTGTCAGAAAACTGAATAATCCCATTTTGTGTTTCGTTGTTGGCTCTGTAAAAGAGTAAATATATACCTAACTTTGTTCGTAAAATCAGAAAAAAGGTTACATTTTCTGATTAAATATTTTTTTAATGCTTAAAATGCCTGTTTCCAGTCATCAGCATCGCCATTTCATTATTGTTGCAATACTCAATCGACAAATCGTCTTTAATAGATCCGCCAGGTTGAATAACTGTGTCAATTCCTTCCTTGTGTGCAATTTCAACACAGTCAGGGAAAGGGAAAAACGCATCTGAAGCCATCACGGCACCTTTCAAATCAAATTCGAAAGACTTCGCTTTGTGTATCGCTTGTCGTAATGCATCTACACGAGATGTTTGCCCAGTTCCACTTGCAAGTAGTTGTTTGTTTTTCGCTAAAACGATGGTGTTTGATTTCGTATGTTTCACCAATTTGTTGGCAAACAATAAATCTTCAGTTTGTTGCTCCGTTGCTCCTTTTTTCGTTACTACTGTTAAGTCCTTTTTCGTTTCAACTAATGCATCTTTGTCTTGTTCTAATACACCGTTCAAAATCGTTCGAAACTGTTTTCCTGGAAAAGAAAAGATCTTCTGAACTAGCAAGATACGGTTTTTCTTAGATTTCAACAACTCTTCGGCATCGGCATCAAAACTCGGTGCGATGACGACTTCACAGAATAACGAGTTGATCAATTCAGCCGTTGCTAAATCAATTGTTGTATTGGCGATTAGTATTCCGCCAAAAGCAGAAACTGGATCTCCTGCTAAAGCCGCTGCATATGCTTCTTTCAAAGAAGAACGAGTTGCCAACCCACACGCATTGTTGTGTTTCATTACGGCAAACGTCGGAGCATCATTTTGGAAATCAGCCATCAAATTCACCGCTGCATCCACATCAAGTAAATTATTGTAAGACAAATCTTTGCCATGCAGTTTGTCGAAAACAATGTTCATGTCACCATAAAAAACACCTTTTTGATGTGGGTTTTCTCCATAACGCAATACAGCTGATTCTTGAATGCTTTGTTTGAAAATATCTTTCGAATCGTCGTTGAAATACTCAAATATTTTTGTGTCGTAATGCGAACTCACTTCGAAAGATTGCATCGCGAAACGTTTTCTTTGTTCTAAGGTTGTTGAAGCATTCTCCGAATAAATTTCTACAAATTCCGCATATGATTTTTGCGAAGGAAGGATAACAACATGTTTGTAATTCTTCGCCGCTGCACGAATCAAAGAGATACCACCGATGTCAATTTTTTCAATGATATCTTGGTGCTCTGCTCCAGAAGCAACAGTCGCTTCAAAAGGATACAAATCCACAATTACCAAATCGATAGAGGGAATTTCAAATTCATCGATTTGTGCTAAGTCAGAATCTATTTCTCTTCGGTGCAAAATACCACCGAAAACCTTTGGATGAAGTGTTTTCACTCGTCCACCTAAAATCGAAGGATAAGAAGTCAACTCCTCAACAGGAACAACCGACACACCCATGCCCTCAATAAATTTTTGAGTTCCACCTGTTGAAAAAATTTGAACCCCGTTTTTAGCGAGTTGTTCAACGATAGGTGCTAACCCTGTTTTATCGAAAACAGAAATTAGTGCGGAGTGTATGTTTTTATTGGAATTCATGCGTGTAAAATGTGCGACAAAGTTACCGAGAATTTCTGATTAAAAGACAAAGTATCAGCACATTTTAAAGCTAAAAAACGGCCTAATCGACTACTTTTGTGCATTTTTATAAAAAGTAGGTCAAAATCATGAATCGTATTTGTATTGTTGAGGACGAAGAGAGCATAGGTGAACTGTTAAAAATGAATCTAGAAATGGAGGATTTTGAAGTTCATTTGTTCAATGACGGAGGACGTGCGATGGAAGAATTAGACCAGCTCATTTCGTCAGACTTGTTAATTTTAGACGTTATGTTGCCCGAAAAAAGCGGATTAGAAATTTGCGAAGCGGTGCGTCAAAAATCAAAAGTTCCCATATTAATTCTTTCCGCCAAAGGGTCTACTTCTGATAGGATTCAAGGATTGAAATTGGGCGCAAATGACTACTTGGCAAAACCATTTGATTTAGAAGAATTATTGCTTCGGGTGAATAATTTATTACAAAAACTAGAAAACGGAGGGAATCAGATTCTAAAAATCGGCAAAAAAGAAGTTAATCTTGACACTTTTGATGTTGTCGAAGGGGATAAAAAAGTAAAAACATTGAGTAAAAGAGAAGTAGAACTTTTGGAGTTTTTTAGTGAAAAAGAAGGTCAAGTGGTTTCGCGTGATGAAATTTTAGATCGAATTTGGGGAACAGATAGCTTTACCACTTCGCGCACAATCGACAATTATATTCTGTCTTTTCGAAAATTGTTTGAATTAGATCCGAAGGACCCAAAATATTTTCATTCCATTCGAAGCGTAGGATATAAGTTTACCCCTTGATCAATCGATATTTTTAAAATTCAACGTCCAATTTCGTTTTACCGCAAAGTATAGAATCGTAAAAACCACTAAAATAGAAAGGATCATATCCAATCCATATTTCAAAATTAAGTAGAATTGGAAAAGAAGAAATTCTTGTAAAAAATGCCAACAAATCAATTCGTTACGCGATTCCTCTTATTTTTGTCAATCAATGAGAGAAGCGAAGCAAAAACGATACGATTTAGCCTACTTACGCATGGCAGAACAATGGGCAGATTTGTCGCATTGTTCTCGCAAAAAAGTAGGCGCAATCATCGTGAAAGATT
>DGBF01000070.1:7529-7710 GCA_002384725.1 Flavobacteriales bacterium UBA4011 | reverse complement strand
GAATCTCTAAAAGATCCAAAATAATGGACTAAATCGTCGGCATATCATCTTTATTAAGTTCGGGAAGAAAAACACTTAGTAGAGATATTATAGAGTTTACTTTATATTAGCAGCTTATTGTTTGTTGGTATTAATCAAAAAATAAATGCTCAAATCCAACAAGGTAGTTGGATGATCGGAG
>DGBF01000070.1:6987-7276 GCA_002384725.1 Flavobacteriales bacterium UBA4011 | reverse complement strand
CCATGGAAATTACCTATTTTTGGCTAATCCAGGTTATTTCACCATAGCACCAAGTGCAGGATATTTTGTTCTACCGAAAACTGCCATTGGCGCATCCATTTAATTCTGTCATTCGAGAGTTAGTGCATCGGATGGTCCAACACTATCTGCATCTGCTCTTGGCATCAGTCCTTTCGTTCGACAGTATTTTCTGAAAACAGAAAATAAATTCAATGTATTTGCAGAATTATCGGCGGTATTAAGCAAGAGTTGGAATTTTGAATCCAGCAGTTCTTCCTATTTTTCAGGA
>DGBF01000070.1:4528-6883 GCA_002384725.1 Flavobacteriales bacterium UBA4011 | reverse complement strand
TGTCGGCCTAGAATTTATTTCAACATTCAGTCCCGGAACTACACTAAATTCCAATTCGTCACAGTTTGCTTTGTCTAATACATTAGGTTTCCAAATCTATCTCGTTAGAAAAAGCAAGTAAATTGCTTTAAACCAAAAGGTTAAAGCAATCGTTTTTTTCTTATCTTTAAAGTTCTACGCAAAAGAAAATATACTATGAAAAATTTTCTATTAGGACTGGGAATTGTGGCCGTGATTGTTTTAGGCACGCTTTTTCAAATCAATTACCGTTGTTGCGATTGCAAGGTCGACGACGCCGAAGAAACCCCCTTAAAATCTGAAAACGAAGGAGTATCAAATCAACTAAATGGTTTTTCTTTCAGTTCAAATGGCGTTGGATTTGTCTGTAATCAAAATTTCAATTTTGTCGAAAATCAATTCAATGCAAAAATGCCAGTCGGTGATTCTGTGGACCAAGGGATTCGTGAATTAAAAGATTATCTGGACAAAAACCCGAATCAAATTGCTCGAATAAATGGACTTTGCTTGAAAGAAGAAGAGAACAATTCAGCATTCATGAACCTTGGAGTTGCACGAGCAAATGATGTGAAAAATCATTTCATTTCAAAAGGCATACCTTCCAACCGTCTAGCACTAAATGGTGAAATAATGAATAAATGGGATAAAAAAGGTATTTCTGTATTGGGACCTGTTAATATTGATTTTGTGCAGAAGGACGTAAGTAATCCCACCAATTGGAGAGCGCTTAAAAGTAAATTGAACGGAAATCCTCTTCAATTGAATTTTGAATCTAGAGAGGCGGAGATTAATTTATTGACCAGCCAACGAAGAATGATTCAAGAAATCACAAGTTATTTGGACAATGTTAGTGGTTCTAAAATTCAAATTGTTGCTCATACGGATAATGTGGGCGAACGACAAGGAAACATTATATTGGGACAAGAAAGAGCCGATTTCGCGAAGGCATACTTAGTTCGCAACGGTGTTTCAGACGACAGAATTGAAACTTCGTCCAAAGGACCAGACGAACCCGTGGCCGATAATTCTCAAGACGCCGGCCGCGCGAAGAACCGAAGAACTGTAGTACTATTAAAGTAAAGATCTAAGATTATGTTTACACCTTATATTCTCATACCCTCAATTGTTGGAATTATTTGTGCCATTATCGGTTATGTAATCGGCAAATCTAAAAACCCACAAACCGACGGAGAAAATCCTTCTTCACTGAAGGCTGATTTGGATGCTTGTCGCTCAAATGCAAAAAACTTGTCCGCGAAGCTGGAAAAACTGGAACATGAAATGTATGAATTGGAGCACGGTGCAAAAGCCACTTCAAAGATGTCGAGTCCAAGCCCGAGTGCTGCAAAAGCATAACAGCCGGAAGCCAAATCTCCCAAACCAAGTTCTGGAAATTCCTTTGACAAGGTAGCGGCAAAAGCTGCCCTTGGCAAAAAACATAAAAAAAATGATTTGAAAGCCGTTGAAGGAATTGGACCAAAAATTGCTGAACATTTAAACAATGCAGGAATCAACACTTGGCAAGCATTGGCGGATGCTTCTGTCGAAAAATGTCAATCTGTATTGGACGGAGCAGGCGACAGATATACCATTCATAATCCAGGCACATGGCCACGACAAGCCAAACTATTGGCCGATGGTAAATGGGAGGAATTCAAAACTTGGACCGATCAATTGGACGGTGGAAAAGAATAACTTTTGAAAAAAATTGAGAAAGCTGGATGTATCGTCCGGCTTTTTTTGTTTCTAGAAACTTTGATATCGCTCAAACAAAGTCAATAATGTATCTCCGCGCAGCAATCAGAATTACCACTAATATTCTTATCTTCGTGCCTTCTAAAAAACGCCCTAAAAAATGACTGTTTCTTACAATTGGCTCAAACAATATTTGAACACTTCTCTTTCACCCGAAAAAATGTCTGAAATTCTTACAGACACAGGACTTGAAGTGGAAGGATTGGAAAAAATTGAGGCCGTTAAAGGTGGACTTCAAGGTGTAATTGTTGGTGAAGTTCTGACGTGCGAAAAACATCCTGATGCAGATAAATTACAAGTAACAACTGTAAACGTTGGTACAGCAGAAAATTTACAGATTGTTTGTGGAGCTCCAAATGTCGGTGCTGGACAGAAAGTAATTGTGGCGACTGTTGGATGCACTCTCTATCCAAATCCAGAGGAACCTTTTAAAATAAAAGCAGCTAAAATCCGTGGAGTTGAATCTTTCGGCATGTTATGCGCGGAAGAGGAATTGGGTCTAGGGAAATCTCATGATGGCATTCTGGTTCTACCCGAAAATACGAAAGTTGGCATGCCTGCTTCAAAATACTTTGATCTTGA
>DGBF01000070.1:450-4403 GCA_002384725.1 Flavobacteriales bacterium UBA4011 | reverse complement strand
ATCAAAATACTTTGATCTTGAAGATGACTACGCCATAGAAATTGGGTTGACGCCCAATCGTGCAGATGCCATGGGACACATTGGTGTTGCCAGAGATTTAGCCGCTTATTTGACGACACACGAAACGAAACACGAAATAATTTGGCCTTCGGTAGATGGATTTAAAGTGACGGGCGACAAAAAGGTGAAAATAACCGTTGAAAATTCGGAATCGTGTCCAAGATACACCGGAACAACTATTTCTGGAGTGAAAGTTCAGCCTTCCCCATCTTGGTTGCAAAACCGTTTGCGAGCAATTGGTATGAGTCCGATCAATAATATCGTTGATGTCACCAATTTTGTAATGATGGAATTGGGAACACCACTTCATGCCTTTGATTTGCAAAAAGTAGGTGCAGAAATTGTCGTTAAAAATGCAAAGGAAGGTGATAATTTTATTACACTCGATGAAGTTGAAAGAACTTTATCTGCAGATGATCAGATGATCACCAACGGCGAAGAAAACTTGTGTTTGGCAGGAGTATTCGGTGGAATTGATTCTGGAATTAAAGAATCCACCACCGACGTATTTTTAGAATCGGCTTATTTTGAACCAGTCGTAACGCGAAAAATGGCAAGAAGATATGCCTTGAACACAGACGCAAGTTTCCGTTTTGAAAGAGGGGTTGATCCTGAACTGACTGTTTTTGCTTTGAAAAGAGCCGCTCTATTGATTCAAGAAGTCGCAGAGGGTGAAATTGCAATGGAAATTGCAGATGTGAAAGGGAAATTACCTGCGCATCCTCCTTTGACTTTTTCTTACCAACGATGCATTGATTTGATTGGAGCACCTATCTCAACGGAGATGATGGACACCATTCTTGCTGCTTTGGATATAAATATACTTTCTAAAAATGGAGATGAAATTTCACTTCAAGTACCGGCTTATCGAGTGGATGTAACGCGTGAGGCAGATGTAGTGGAAGAAATCCTGCGTATTTATGGATTCAATAAAGTTCCATTTCCTGAGAAATTAAATACGTCTCTGCCCTTGTTTAAAAAATCGAACATGGACCAATGGCAAAACACGTTGAGCGAAATGCTTTTGGGACAAGGGTTTTCTGAAATATTGAACAATAGTTTAACGAATGCCAACTATGTTGAAAAACACGGTAAGGAGGTTTTGAAATCAGAACGGAATGTTGAAATGCTTAATCCATTGAGTCAGGAATTGGCCGTAATGCGACAAAGCATGCTTTTTTCAGGATTAGAAGTTGTAGCGTACAATCAAAATCGTCAGTCCCCAGATTTGAAATTATACGAATTTGGAAAAACGTATCATAAATACGACGACTATACTGAAAATCGTAGAATGTTGATTTTGATGACAGGAAAAAAATCTCTTGATTTATGGAACTCATCTAACGAAAAACAATCTTTCTATAGTGTAAAAGGTATCGTTGAAGGAATTGCACAACGAATGGGTGTAGACTCACATTTGAAATACAAATCGATAAAAAACAGTGTTTTATCAGATGGCCTTCAGGTCTTTATCTTGAAACAAAAGATTGGTGAAATAGGCTGGATTGATTCTGCAACGAAAAAAACATTCGGAATAAAAGATGAAGTTTTTGTCGCAGATTTGGATTGGGATGCTTTGTTCGATTCTTTGAAATTTTCAAAAACGATGTACAAAGAATTGCCTAAAACCTTCGCTACTCGACGCGATTTCTCGTTGGTTCTAGATACCAAAACTACTTTCTCCGAAATAGAAGAAGTTGCCCAAAAAGTAGACAGAAAAATTCTTCGTTCTGTTGGATTATTCGATGTGTACGAAGGCAAAAATATGGACGATGGTAAAAAATCGTACGCTGTCTCTTTTACATTTCAAGATGATAACGAAACCTTGAAGGACAAGCAAGTAGATGCAGTAATGGCGAGCATTCGAAAGGAATTAGAAAGTCAACTTGGTGCCGTTTTAAGAGCTTAATTTTGATTGTGTATTTTTGAATACAACGTTTATTTGATTTGCTCATTAAACATTTATTTCATATTGACGCTTCTCTTGTCTCTCAGTATTTCAAAGAAGAATATTCATGTTTTGGGTATAGCTGATCGATTCACATGCTACCAAAAAGAACTACTTGAGATCCTCGACCGAAAAGTTCAACTATAATTCTTTATATAGAACCATTCAAAATAACCTTTATTCGTATCTTTGTACCCATGGAAATAATGCCGAAGAGAAAATTTAATGTAAACGAAATTCGAGAAGATTTTCCCTTACTGAGACAATTGGTCTATGGGAAAAATTTAATCTATTTTGATAATGGCGCAACTACCCAAAAACCACAAATTGTCATCGATGCTATAACCAAATATTACAGCAAAGACAATGCGAATATTCATCGCGGTGTTCATTACTTAAGTCAAATTGCAACGAACGACTACGAGGAATCGCGTAAAGTCATTCAGAAATATATCAACGCTTCGAAGTCAGAAGAAATCATCTTCACAAAGGGAACTACAGACGCCATTAATTTAGTGTCGAATTCTTTCGGTGAATTGTTGAGCGAAGGCGATGAAATTCTCATTTCGGCAATGGAACACCATTCCAATATCGTTCCGTGGCAAATGCTATGCGAGCGAAAAGGATGTGTTTTGCGCATTATTCCTATCAACGAAGAGGGAGAAATTATACAAGAAGAATACGATAAATTGTTATCGAATAAAACGAAATTGGTTGCGATAACCCATATTTCGAACACGCTCGGAACGATAAATCCTGTCCGCACAATGACGGAAAAAGCGCACGCTGTTGGTGCAAAAATGCTTATCGACGGTGCTCAAAGTATACAGCACAAGAAAATCGATGTCCTCGATATCGATTGTGATTTTTTCGTTTTCTCCGGTCATAAAGTTTTTGGTCCAACGGGAATCGGTGTACTTTATGGAAAAGAAGCTATTCTAGATGAAATGCCTCCTTATCAAGGTGGTGGGGACATGATTGCCAAAGTTTCCTTTGAAAAAACGACCTACAACGAGCTTCCATTTAAGTTTGAGGCTGGCACTCCTCACATAGCCGGCGCAATTTGTTTGGGTACAGCCATTCAGTATTTGAATACACTTGATATGGATGCCGTTCTAAGATACGAAGCAGATTTGGCAGATTATGCGGAAGGGCTTTTAGATACGTTTGAGGGCTTGCGAATAATAGGTCAAGCAAAAAAGAAGACAAGCGTTGTCAGTTTTGTTATCGACGGCATTCATCCCTTCGATTTAGGAACCTTGTTAGATAAGCAAGGAATTGCTGTTCGGACTGGACATCACTGTACACAGCCTTTGATGGACTTCTATAAAATTCCAGGAACGACCAGAGCAAGTTTCGCATTTTACAATACTAAAGAAGAAATCGACATTTTCATCGGAGCAGTTGAACGTGCCATATCCATGTTGAAATAATCATGACGTTAGAAGAGAAACAACAAGAAATAATTGAAGAGTTTACTATCTATGATGATTGGATGGACAAATATGAATATATCATTGATTTAGGTAAAGATTTACCCAAAATCGAAGAGAATTTAAAAACAGAAGATCGGCTGATTGAAGGTTGTCAATCCAGAGTTTGGTTGGCCCATCGATTTGAAGACAATAAAATGCATTTCTCAGCGGATTCGGATGCGATAATTACGAAAGGAATCATCGGTTTACTTATTCGCGTTTTGGACCATGAGTCTCCCGAAGAAATTATAAAATCAGATTTGCATTTCATTGCGGATATTGGGTTACACGAACATCTCTCCCCGACTCGTTCAAACGGTTTAGCGAGCATGGTGAAAAAATTAAAAATGTCTGCTTTGGCAGAACTATCGAAATAAAATGATGGAATTAGAAAATACGATTGTCGACGTTCTAAAAACGATTTACGACCCTGAAATACCAGTGGATGTTTATGAATTAGGATTGATTTA